>JAEUQG010000293.1 GCA_016789755.1 Bryobacterales bacterium | reverse complement strand
AGCCCGTGGCTGCTGCTTTTGTTGCCGTTGTTGCCGCTTGCTCCTGCGGTGACACTGGGGAACTACACGCGGGAGCTTCTGTTTGCATGGCAGTGGACGCGGCGGTGGATTCCAGAGGATGTGCGGGCGCGGGAGGAGATGGCGGTGCAGCGACTATAATGAGTGGCGATGGCGGTTGGACCCATACCCACACAACGCGCCGGCGCTAGCCGCGGCACACGAGTCAGACCCTTTGAAACGGGGCTATTGCGGATCGCCGGTTTGTTTGCATGCGCGGGTTGGGTTTGGGGCGCGGCGTTCGAGCTGATTCCGGCGCGGATGAAGGAGTCGGTGGAGCGCGGCGAAGCGGTGGGATATGTGACGCTGGTGCAGCATCGGGGCAAGGTGGCGCATCTCAGCGCGGTGGGGATGCAGGACCGGGAGAAATCGCTGCCGATGAAGACGGGCACGATTTTCCAGGTGATGTCGATGTCGAAGCCGGTGACCTCAGTGGGGATCATGATGCTGATGGAAGAGGGGCGGCTGGCGTTGACGGACGCGGTGGAGAAGCATCTGCCGGAGTTTCGCGGGCAGAAGATGCTGGCGGGCGATGTGTTGCGCAAGCCGGCGCGCGCGATCGCCATTCGCGACCTGCTGACGCATACATCGGGGTTGCAGGAGATGCCTCCGGAGGGGATGGGCGGCGCGAATTTCTATTTCGAAATGAAGCACACGCTGGCCGAGGCGGTGGCGATCTATTCGCAACTGCCGCTGCTGTTCGACCCGGGGACGAAGTGGCAGTACAGCAATACGGGGATGGCGGCGCTGGGGCGGATTATCGAGGTGGTGAGCGGGAAGCCGTATGAAACATTTTTGCAGGAACGTGTTTTTGGGCCGTTGGGGATGAAGGACAGCTTCTTCTTCCCGAAAGAGGAGCATAAGGCACGGATTGCGATGGCCTACGATGCAGGGCCGGACGGGAAGGCTCGGCGCATGGGCGACGCGATCTACCGCATGCAGCGCAAGTATTCGATGCCGGAGGGCGGATTGTTTTCGACGGCCGTGGATATGGCGGCGTTCTACCAGATGATGCTCGATGGCGGCGTGTATCGGGGCAAGCGGCTGCTTTCGAGGGCATCGGTGGAGGCGATGACGGCGTGGCACACGG
Organism: Bryobacterales bacterium; assembly: GCA_016789755.1. Lineage (GTDB taxonomy): Bacteria > Acidobacteriota > Terriglobia > Bryobacterales > Bryobacteraceae > CADEFT01. Next base: position 53,322 of record JAEUQG010000293.1, on the reverse strand, counting down.
AAGAGATGCGGCGGCATTGGGGATTGGGTTGGAGCTTGATGCGGACTGCGGGTTCGATGTTGTCGTTGACCTCGGAGAAGGCATACGGGCATGCGGGGGCGCTGGGGACGTTCGGGTGGGTGGATCCGGCGAGACAACTGGTGGGCGTGTTCTTAGTGCAGGCATTCGGGCTGCCGGTGGATGGGGCTCGGAACACGTTTGTTGAAGTGGCGAACGCGTCGGTGGTGGAATAACAGGAGCCTCTATGAAGAAGATTGCATTGCTGGTGTTGTGCTGCGCGGCGCTGTTGCAGGCCGCTCCGCCGATTGTGGAAGCGTCGAAGGCCGGGATGGATGCGGAGCGGCTGGCCCGCATATCGGCGCGGATGAAGGAATATGTGGACCGCGGCGAACTGGCGGGCGTGGTGACGCTGGTGTCGCGGCATGGAGTGACGGCGGCGCTCGATGCGCATGGCTGGGCGGATGTGCTGGGCAAGAAGGCGATGAAGACGGATTCGATTTTCCAGATCATGTCGATGACGAAGCCGGTGTGCGGCATGGCGATCATGATGCTGGTGGAGGAAGGCAAGCTGGCGCTGACCGATCCGGTGGAGAAGCATCTGCCGGAGTTTCGCGGGCAGATGATGGTGGCTTCGCGCGATAACGACACGGTGACGCTGAAGAAGCCGTCGCGGCCGATGTGGGTGCGCGATCTGATGACGCACACTTCGGGGCTGCCGGGCGCTCCGCCGCCGGGGCTGGCGGAGTTGTATCAACGGATGGACATGACGCTGGCCGACGCAGTCCGCATCTATTCGCAGATGCCGCTGAACTTCGAGCCGGGCACGGTGTGGCAATACAGCAACACGGGCATCGCGACGCTGGGGCGTTTGGTGGAAGTGGCATCGGGGATGCCGTTTGAGAAGTTTCTGGATACGCGGATTTTCCAGCCGTTGGGGATGAAGGACAGCTTCATCTTTCCGCCGGCGGACAAAGTGGACCGGATCGTAATTGTGCATCAGGGGAAGGACGGGAGGCTGGTGGATGCTCCGGCGACGATTCTGGGCGGCGATTCGCGGCTGCACCGGAAGGGGGCGAAGTATTCGGCGCCGGAGTTCGGACTGCATTCGACGGCGCAGGATCTGGCGGCGTTTTATAACATGATGCGGGCCGGGGGAGTGCATCAGGGCAAGCGGCTATTGTCTTCGGCGTCGGTGAAGGTGGCGACGACGATGCACACGGGCGACATCAAGGCGGGGCATCTGCCGGGGACGGGATTCGGGCTGACGTGGGAAGTGACACGGGTACCGATGGGGACGCTGAACCTGATGTCGATCGGGTCGTTCGGGCACGGTGGGGCGTTCGGCACGCACGGGTGGATCGACCCGGAAAAAGATCTGGTGGGCGTTTTTCTGATCCAGCACACGGGGCTGAGCAGCAACGCCAAGCAGGTGTTCATGGGGATGGCGGCGGCGGCGATTCACGAGTAGGCATGGCGGCGGAAGAGCCCGGGTGGGCGCTTTCCTGTTAGAATCACGGTTTATGTTTCAAGGACTCGAACACACGGCCATTGCTTCGCCGAATCCGAAGAAGCTGGCCGACTGGTATGTGGAGTATCTGGGCTTCCACATCAATTTCTCCTACGATGTTTTCTTTTTTGTGAAGGCGCCGAACGGGAGCATGCTGGAGATTATTCCGTCGGATGGCGCCATGGCGGGGACCCCGGGGATGAAGGAGCCGGGGATCCGTCACCTGGCGATCGCGGTGGACGATTTCGATGCGGGCTATGCGCAGTTGCAGGCGCGCGGCGTGGAGTTTCTGGGCGAGCCTTATAACAATCAGGGCAACCGGCTGGTGTTCTTCAAGGACGGGGACGGGAACATACTGCACTTGATTCATCGCGAAAAGCCGCTGCCGTAAGGAACCAACCCATTGGTAAAGCGGGTTTTCAAGGCGTTCGCATACCGCGATTTCCGCTTGATGTGGATCGGGGCATGCACGTCCAGCGTCGGCACCTGGATGCAGACACTGGCACAGAGCTGGCTGGTGCTGGAGTTGTCGAAATCGCCGTTCATGCTGGGGTTGGACGCCTTTCTCGGACAGATTCCTATTTTTCTGTTCTCGCTGGTAGGCGGCGTGGTGGCGGACCGGATGGACCGCCGGCACCTGCTGCTGATCTCGCAGTTTATTCAATTGAGCTGCGCGTTTCTGCTGACGTTTCTGCTGGCGGTGAAGGCGGTGGAAGTGTGGCACATCCTGATGCTTTCGTTTCTGGTGGGGACGGCGCAGGCTTTTGGGGGGCCGGCGTATCAGGCGCTGATACCGCGGCTGGTGAAGGGCGAGGACTTGCAGAACGCGATCGCGCTGAATTCGATTCAGTTCAATCTGGCGCGTGTGATCGGGCCTGTAATCGGCGGGCTGGCGATGTCGAAGCTGGGGGCGGTATGGTGCTTCGGGTTGAACGGGCTGTCCTATATCGCGGTGATTATTTCGCTGCTGCTGCTGCATGAGCGGTACACGCCGCCGGAGAAACGGCAGTCGATGCTGGAGAGCATGAAGGAAGGGATTTCGTTCATACGCCAGAAGGAGTCGATGGAGGCGCTGATTTTCCTGGCGTTCTTCATGACGGCGTTCGGGATTCCGATCATCAATTTCCTGCCGGTGTTTGCCAAGGATGTGTTGCGCGGGGATGCGGACACGTTCTCGCTGTTGTTGTCGGTGTCGGGGTTGGGGTCTGTGACGGGGGCGCTGTTTGTGGCAGGAACGGGGAACGTGCACAACAAGGGGCGTGTGGCACTGACGTCGTTGACCGGGCTGGGTGCGATGATTGTGGCGTTTTCGTTCAGCACGAACCTGTATTTGAGCTGCTTCTTCCTGTTTCTGTCGGGCGGGTTGCTGATGGCGAGTTTCGCCATGATTGCCTCGCTGGTGCAGTTGATCACGACCGATAGCATGCGGGGGCGGGTGATGAGTGTCTATAACGTGGCGTTTCGGGGCGGAATGCCGTTCGGGAGCCTGGCGTCGGGGAAGTTGATTACGATGTATTCGGCGCCGTGGGTGATTGCGGCGAATGGAGCGCTGCTGGCGCTGATGGGGTTGTGGTTCTTATTGGTGCAGCGGAGAGTGGCGAAGTTGTAACGGCTGCGCGGCCGTAGCCTGTCAGGCTTACAACAAATCGTCGCGTTTTTGTTTTTCCAGGATTTTGACGAGATCGCCGACCTGCTGGGCCTGGCGGCGGTCGAGGATGAGGAGCGCGTCGGGGGTGTCGACGACCACCAGATCGCGAACCCCGACGAGGGCGACGAGTTTGCCCGCCGCATCGACGAAGTTGCCGGAACTGAGGTGGCACACCGTTTCGCTGCGGGCGGCGTTGCCGTCGCTGTCCTGCTTCATCAGTTCGTAGACGGCGTTCCAGCTTCCGACATCGTTCCAACCGATGTCGTCCGTGGCCAGGCCGGCGACGTTGCGGGCCTTCTCCATGATGGCGTAGTCGATGGAGATGCTCTCGCAACGCGGGAAGATTTCGGCGACGGCGGCGGAGAATTTGCGGCTGCGGATAGAGGGAACTCCGGCGAGCAAGGCAGCCGTCTTGGGCAGATAGGTCCGGGTGGCGTCGAGGAAGGCACTGCTCTTGCCGAAGAACATGCCGGCGTTCCAGAAGAAATTGCCGGCATCGACGAACTGCTGGGCTTTCGCCGCGTCCGGTTTCTCGCGGAAGCTCTGCACGGGAACCGCTTTCGTCGCGCCGGGTGAGATGCCTGGGGGAAATTCGATGTAGCCGTAGCCGGTTTCCGGCCAGCGGGGCTGAATGCCGAGCACCACGAGATCGCCTTTGGCGGCGGCTTGAAATGCGGGGCGGACCATGCGCAGGAACCGGGCCGGCTTGGTGATGTAGTGATCGGCGGGAAACACGCCGAGGACTGACGCCGGATCGAGGCCATGCAGAATGTGGGCGATGAGGGCGATCGCCGGGGCGGTGTTGCGGGCGGCGGGTTCGGCGATGATCTGCTGCTTGGGCACCTGCGGCAACTGGCGCACGATTTCGGCGCGCAGTGCTTCGTTGGTGAGTACCCAGATGCGTTCTGGCGGAAGGACGGGGGCGAGGCGCTGGACAGTCTGCTGGATGAGCGTGCCTTCGCCGAAGAATTCGAGCACCTGCTTGGCGCGCGCCTTGCGGCTGCGGGGCCAGAAGCGCGTACCCCGGCCTCCGGCCAGAATGAGGCCGTAACGGTTGTGATCTGCCATAAAAGATTATTCCGCTACGATGCGGTGCGGGCGGATGAGCATGAAGGTGCGCCGCCAACGGGTTTTGGTGAAGAAATTCTGGGCCAGATCGAGGATGTGATCGAGTCCGATGGTAGGGCTGGCCAGGCGTTCGGTAGGCGCGTCGTAGGACCAGTAGATGATGAGCGGCTTGCCGACGATGTTTTCGCGCGGGACGAACCCCCAGTAGCGGCTGTCGAGGGAGGAATCGCGGTTATCGCCCATGGCGAAATAGACGCCGGGAGGCACGACGACTTCGCCGTTGGTGACGTTCTTTTCCAGCATCTCGTCGGCTTTGCCGAGCAGCCGCATGTTGGGGGTGGAAGGGAAGTTGTCGCGGTAGGTGTCGACGTAATCGGTCTTGTGGTATTTGTAGGGCTCGTTGAGCTTGTTGCCGTTAAGGAAGACCTGCTTGTTTTCGATGCGGAGGCGGTCGCCGGGGACGCCGATCACGCGTTTGACGAAGGTCTGGCGGATATCGACGGGATAGCGGAAGACGATGATGTCGCCGCGCTGGACATCGCTGTAGGGCAACAGGTACTTGCTGATGGGGCCAGGGGGGGAGTAGGCAAGTTTGTCGACCAGGAGATGATCGCCGATGAGGAGCGTGTCTTCCATGGACCCGGTCGGAATGACGAAGGCCTGGACCAGCGTGGTGGTGCCGAACAGCAGCAGCAGAATGGTGACAGTCCATTCGGCAATGGCGCCGCGAGGGGTCTCTTTTTTGGGGGAGACGGGCAGGTCCTGGAGCTGCTCCGCCGAGGTAACGTCCTGTTGACTCACAGATTCCAATATAGCAGGGGGCTCGCGGGTCTTGTCCGCGGCTAGCGTGTGACGTGGTCGTCGCGGTGGGCGCGGAGCTGGGATTCGAGGTGCTCGATGCGGGCCTTGAGTTCTTCGATGGCTTGCCATTCGGGATCGGGGAGCTTGCCGTGCTCGAGGACCTCGATGGGCTCGGACTTGGAGCGGACGATTTTGCCTGGGATGCCGACGACGGTGGAATGATCGGGGACGGGGCGGACGACGACGCTGCCGGCGCCGATCTTCACGTGATCGCCGAGGGTGATGTTGCCGAGGACTTTGGCGCCGGTGCCGACGACGACGTGATTGCCGATGGTGGGATGGCGCTTTCCTTTTTCCTTGCCGGTGCCGCCGAGGGTGACTCCCTGGTAGAGGAGGACATCGTCGCCGATTTCGGTGGTTTCGCCGATGACGACGCCCATGCCGTGGTCGATGAAGAAGCGGCGGCCGATTTTGGCGCCGGGATGGATCTCGATGCCGGTGAAGAAGCGGCTGATCTGTGACAGGACGCGGGGCAAGAGGGGGACGCGCATGCGGTAAAGCTTGTGCGCCAGGCGGTGGATGAGGATGGCGTGAAAGCCAGGGTAACAGAGGAAGATCTCGATGACGCTTTTCGCCGCGGGATCTTCGCGGAAGATGGTCTCGATTTGTTCCCGGACCGTGGCAAACATGGTGTGAATCTCCTATTATCGCGCGATTGTCTGTGAGGGCGCGGCGGAGACAGAGAGAAAGCCGAGTAGCAGCGAGGGGGAAAGCGCTGGGCGGATGTGAGGGATTTCCTTAGTACTCACATTTTTGCCCTACTCTGATCGTAATGGATCGTTGGTTCCGCACAGAACAGTTATGCGGAGGCTTATCAGTCCAACTGTTCTCAGTGTTTTCTTTCTTTCCTCGGTGGCGCCGTTGTGCGCTCAAATGGAGGTCTATCACAAGACCGCCAGTGTAGTGAGGGGTACGGCGCGGCAGTTTACCGCGTATGTGCCGCTCTCGCCGAACACCATTCAATGGCAGGTGAACAATGTTCCAGGCGGCAACAGCACGGTGGGCACGGTCAGTGCCACTGGGTTGTACACGGCTCCGGCGGTAGTGCCGGCGATGAACGTGGTCACCTTAAAAGCGCAAAGTACGGCGTATCCCGACAAATTCGCGACGGCGGCTGTTACGATCACGCAGCCGGTGCCCTGGGTTTGGAGTTCGTATCCCTCTTCGGTGACGGCGGGGGCGATCAGCCTCAGCTTGAACGGGAGCGCGTTCGAGCCGGGGGCGGTTGCTTCGATCAATGGCGTGGCGATGCCGACCACGTATGTGTCCTCCACGAAGGTGACGGTGGCGGGCACGTTTGCGACGGCGGGTGTGTTTGCTTTGCGTGTGACCAATACGGGCAACGGCGCGGTGACCAGCCAGCCGGTGAATCTGACGGTGGTGGCAGCGCCCACGCCGACGCCCACGCCCACGCCAGCACCGACTCCTACGCCGTCGCCGACGCCAACTCCAGCGCCGACACCGACTCCGCCGCCGAGTTGCAACCCGTGCGCGACGACGCGTATCGATGCGGGGCGTTTTCTGGAGCAGGCGGCATTTGGCGGGCGGCCGGCGGACATTGCCGGGGTGCAGCAATCGGGCTTGCAGGCATGGTTGAACGCGCAGTACGCGCTGCCGGAATCGCCGCTGGTGTTGCCGAGTCCGGACCCGCGGCAAATCGGGGCCATGCGTTCGTGGTGGTTGTGGTTGAACACGCATGCGGCGGATCAATTGCGCCAGAAGGTGGCTTATGCGCTGGGCGAGATCTGGGTGGTGTCCTCGAACAAGAACAACTATCCGGAGGAGGTTCTGCCGTGGATGAAGGTGCTGAGCCGCAATGCGTTCGGCAACTACAAGAACATCATTCGCGAAATGACGGTGAGCCCGTCGATGGGCAAGTTCCTGGACCTGGCGCGGAGCAGCAAGCCGGGTGTGGGAGCAGGTGCAAACGAAAATTATCCGCGCGAACTGATGCAGTTGTTCACCATCGGCTTGCAGAAGCTGAACATGGACGGCAGCGTGGTGCTGGGCGCTAACGGACAGCCTGTGGCGACGTATACGCAGGAGGATGTGAAGCAGCTTTCGCTCGCGCTGACCGGTTGGGCTTACTACCAGAACCAGTATGAGTATTTCGGGGCGGATATGGAGCCTCGGGAGCAGAATCACGACACCTCGGCGAAGTCGTTTGTGGGATGCAGCCTGCCTGCCGGACAGACGACCACGCAGGATCTGGATGGGGTGGTGAATTGCCTGTTCCAGCATCCGAATCTGCCGCCGTTTGTGGCGGTGCGCATGATCCGGTTTCTGACGGTCAGCAACCCGTCGCCGGCCTATGTGCAGCGCGTCGCGAACGTGTTTGTGAACAACGGCGCGGGCGTGCGCGGCGATATGAAAGCCGTGGTGCAGGCGATTCTGCTGGATACGGAGGCGAGGCAGAACGTAGCGACGGCGACTTACGGCAAACTGCGCGAGCCGCTGTTCCACTACATTTCGCTGGTGCGGGCGTTGAACGGCGCCATTAACCAGAACAACGGGCTGCCGTATCTGTTCGTGAATATGGGCCAGTCGATTCTCACGACGCCGTCGGTGTTCAGTTGGTTTTCGCCGCTGTTCCGGATTCCGAAGACGGCCATTTTCGGACCGGAGTTTCAGATCTACTCGCCGACGGAGGCCGTGCTGCGGGCGAATCTGATCAGCGACACGCTTGCCGGGCAGTACAACGGATACCTGTCGCTGGATCTGTCGCCGTTCACGGCGGTGGCGGGCGATACGGCGAAGCTGATTGATGCAGTGGACCAGGCGCTGCTCTACGGACGGATGTCCGCGCCGATGCGCAGCGCGCTGACAACAGCCATCAATGCATCGAGCGACAATGCCAGCCGCGTACAGACGGCACTCTATCTCACGGCCACATCGGGCGAATATCTGGTGATGCACTAAGGAGGAAATTCCAATGACACAGAAAACAAGAAGAGAATTCCTGCGCCGGACGGCCACTGCCATGGGCCTCGCCGGATTGGAGCGGCTGAGCCGGATGAACGCGCTGGCGCAAACGGCGCCCAGCTACAAGGCGCTGGTGTGCGTCTTCATGCTGGGCGGCAACGATGGATTCAACACCGTGGTGCCGATGGATAGCGGGCCGTACACGGCGTACAAAAACATCCGCGGCGGCTTGGGCTTGCCGACGGGCAGCGCCACGCTGCTGCCGGTGAGCACTTCGGCGGGCAGCCAGTACGGGCTGAATGCCGGATTGCAGCAAGTGCATCCGCTATGGGCGCAGAAGAAGCTGGCGGTGGTGGCGAACATGGGTTTGCTGGTGCAACCGGTGACGCGGGCGCAGTACCTGGCGAACGCGGTGGCGCTGCCGACGAATCTGTTTTCGCACTCGGACCAGACGACGCAGATGCAGAGCGGCGTGCCGAGTTCGGGCGCGGGAACAGGTTGGGCGGGACGGTTGGCCGATGCCGTGCAGGCGATGAATGGAGCGGCGACGTTTCCTTCCTCGGTGTCGATTGCCGGGCCGGCGCTGTTCTGCACCGGCAATTCCGTTCAATCGGCGAGCCTGATGCCGGGCTTCGACCTGTCGCTTTCGGGGATGAACTTCTGGCCGCAATCGGCGGCCGATGCCAAGAAAGCGGCGTTCCAGCAGATGCTCACCTTCAGCAACGGGCTGACGCTGGTCCAGCAGGCGAACAAAGTGATGACCGACGCCATGGCGCTGAACGCGATGCTGAAGAGCGCGGGAACGGGCGGCGGCATTACGACCGTGTTCCCGGGGACATCGCTGGGCACGCAGTTGAAAGAGGTGGCGAAGATCATCAAGCTGCGTACGGCGACGGGCATCGGCAGGCAGGTGTTCTTCTGCTCCATCGGCGGCTTCGACACGCATGGCGCGCAGGACTGGACGCATTGGGACCTGCTGCGCAATGTGGGCGAGGCGATGCGCGCCTTCTACGACGCGACCGTTGAGCTGGGCGTGGCCGACCAGGTGACAACGTTCACGGCATCGGAGTTCGGGCGCACGCTGCAGCCGAATGGCGTGGGCACCGATCACGGCTGGGGAAGCCATCATCTGATCCTGGGCGGCGCGGTGAAGGGCGGGGAAGTGTACGGCACGTTCCCCACCTATGCGCTGAGCGGGCCCGATGACAGCGGCTCGCGCGGGGCGTTGATTCCGACGACAAGCACCGATCAATTCGGAGCGACGCTGGCGAAATGGTTCGGCGTGCCCGCGGCGTCGATGGCCAGTGTGTTTCCGAATGTCGGAAACTTCGGCGTGCAGGACCTGGGGTTCCTGGCTTAGCGCAACGCCGGACGGTAGATGCCGAACGAAAGGCCCTCGGGATCGCGAAGCACGGCCATCTGTTCGCCCGCAGGCAAGTCTTGCGGGGGGATGAGGACGCTTCCGCCGAGGGCTTTCGTTTGTGCAATGCAGGCGGCCACGTCATCGACTTCGATGAAGAGTTGCACAAAGGGAGATGCCTCGGGAGGCGCGGGCCAGAAGCCTCCGGGGATGCCTCGCTCACTGGCCGTATCCACCGTGCGATAGCCAAGCGGGTTGGCGTCGCTGATGGTCCATTGGAAGAGCTTGGCGTAAAAGTCCGCGTGGGCGGAGGCATGGCGCGAGAGGATCTGCCATTGAATGACGGGTTGACCCATGAATTGACTCCTGTTTGTGAGGTGCTTGCTTCAGCGCCGGGTGAGCGGCGCAAAACGAATTTCGAAACGGTAGACTTCGTCCTTGGCCGGCTGTTGTTCCAACCAGTGGAGGAATTCGGCGGCGAAGGCGGCGATGCGCTGTCCGGCCGCGGGGACGAGATCGGAAGGGATGGCGATGGTGGCGCCGGTGTGGACCGGCAACACCTGGTTGAGAAAGTTGCGCAGGGCGGCTTGTTGGAAATGCGCGATGTCGAGGATGGCGTCGCCGAGTTGATCTTTCCAAGAGCCGCCTTCCATGCGCAGCAGACCCAGGCGGCAGAGGCGGCTGAGAGCGATGTTGACCTCGTCGACGGCGATGCCGAGCATGCGCGCGATCCAGCGGGAATCGGGCTGGAAGTCGGCCAGACGGGTGAGCTCAAGGATGGCGAAGTTGCGCCAGTCTTCGAGGAGTTCGGCGGTGTCGCGGGCGAGCAGCGTGTTGGCTTCGGTTGCGGCGTGTTTCGGACGGATAGCTTCGGCGGCGATGTACTGCTCCACGGCTTCGGAGGCAAGGCCGAGACGGAAGCCGAATTTTTCGACGATGGCGCGGGTGATGGAGCGCTTGCCGCGGAGGATTTGCGAGAGCGTGGAGTGATGCACGCCGAGGTAGGTGGCGAAGGCGCGGAGGGAGTACTGTTTATTGCGGGCGCAGCGGCGGGCGAGTTCCTGGCGGAGGTAATCCCCGAAGGAAGGCGGCGGCGGACCGGCGTGCACGGTGGCTTTCACAAGGATTGATGCTACCAGCGATCGGGCGGCCTGCCTAGATCGGGCCGGGGAAAAGCGGGGCAGGAGGCTTGCCCCGCCACGTGCGGGGTCCGCTGACCGCCAATTTCCGCCCGCCGGTGGCGCGAACCCTTCCGTTCGTGAGTTAGTCGTCGGTACTTGCGCGGTTCGATGGTCTGATGGGAGATTCCATGAACCGCGTTTCTGTTTTACTTACTCTGGTGGGTGTGGCGGGACTTGCTCCAGCGGTGGAGCCAGCCCACCAATGGACTGGATTCCGGGGAACGGGCGATTCGCACACCGGCGCCAAACTGCCGGTGTCGTGGTCTGACCGGCACAACATTGCCTGGAAGACTGCGACGCCGGGTTTCGGGCAGTCGACTCCCGTTGCGGCACGCGGGCGGGTGTATCTGACGGCTGTGGAGGGCGCCAAGAAAGAGCAACTCCTGGTGATTTCGCTCAATGCGAAAACAGGCAAGGAGATTTGGAGGCGAAGTTTTGCATCATCGCGCCCGCAAGAGGCGGGGGACCGTGTGGCACGCGCCGCGCCGACGCCCGCTCTTGATGCCCATGCGCTGTATGCCCAGTTCGACAGCGGCGACCTGGTTGCCCTGGGTCACGACGGAAAGGTGCTTTGGAGGAAGAACTTCAACTCCGAGTACGGTGCGATTCAGAACGGCCATGACTTCGGAAGTTCCCTGCGCCAATCGGCCGACACGCTCTATGCGTTTGTGAACCACGTGGGACCTTCCTATCTGATAGCGATAGCCAAGAAGGGAGGCGCGACGAAGTGGAAGGTGGACTTGCCCTCGGAAGGGGGATGGAACACTCCGCTGCTGGCGCAGACCAGCGGAAAGGATGTGCTGCTGGTGCAGCGCAAAGGCGGTGTTGCGGCGCACGATCCGGAAACGGGTGCGATGCTCTGGGAGGATCTGCGCGAGTTCTCGCGTGAGAGCGCGATTCCATCGCTGTCGGTGATGGGGAAAACGGCGGTAGTGCCCTCGAATGGAAAAGGTGGGACGTGGGCATTCCGTCTGGACGCGCCGAAGGAGATTCTGTGGAGAGCGAAGGCGGCGACCAACGCCTACAGTTCGCCGCTACTGACTGAAAAGCGCGCTTACTTCGTCAATGCTGTGGGCGCCCTGTTTGTGGTTGACCTTCAGACAGGGCGCGATTTGTGGACCACGCGGCTTCCGGCGACCACCTGGGCGTCGGCCCTGTACAGCCATGGCCGCGTATACTTCTTCGCGGGCGACGGCACGACCGTCGTGTTCCGTGACGCCAACACGCTGGAAAAGCTTGCTGAGAACCGGTTGGAGGCGAACTCGATCGTGTATGCGGCGACGCCGCTAGAAAACGGGTTGCTATTGCGGACGGGGAGTACGTTGTGGAAGGTTGCGGAACTCGGAGAAGCAGATCCGTCACCTGAGTTGTCGCGCCGCACGGCGCCGGAAGCGAAAGTGGAAACTCCCCTTCCGCCTGCCCCCGAAGGCAAGCCTGGAGATGTGCGCGTGAACGCCGCTGATGATCTGAAGATGCTCTGGGTCCCTTCGGGCCAATTCCGCATGGGTTGCAGCGAAGGCGATGCGGCGTGTGAAAAGGATGAATCGCCGGCGCACACCGTGAAGCTGTCTGGAGGCTTCTGGCTGGGGGCCACGGAAGTGACAGTAGGGGCCTACAAGAAGTTTGCAGCGGCGACGGGCAAGGCGCTTCCTTCCGAGCCGATGCTATTTCAAACAAAGCTGAATCCGGGTTGGGGTAGCGGGCAATTGCCGATGGTGCGGGTTTCGCATGCCGACGCGCAAGCCTATTGCCGCTGGGCCGGCGGACGATTGCCGACCGAGGCGGAGTGGGAGTACGCGGCGCGGGCGGGAGCCGCAGGGGCACAGTACGGCGCGATCGAGGAGGTCGCGTGGTTCGGAGATAACAGCGGCCGTGAGCCGGTGGACGCCGCCAGGATGGCTCGCGAGCAGCGCGGGGCCTACATGCAGGTTCTGGAGAAGAACGGGAATCGTCCGCAGGTCGTGGGAGGCAAAAAGCCGAACGCATGGGGGTTCTTCGATGTCCTTGGGAATGTGGCGGAGTGGACCGCGGACTGGCATGACCTGTATGGGGCAGAGGAGATCGTGGCTCCCAAGGGTCCCGCGGATGGTGAGAAGCGGGTGGCGAGGGGCGGAGCATGGACCTTTCCCGCTTCCTCCATCCGATTGTCGGCAAGGCTCAAACTCAGTGCCGACGGCAGCAATGATTTTACGGGGTTCCGATGCGCTCAGTAGTCTTCTTGTTTTCGGTATTGACGATGTATGCCCAGAGCAACGGGCGGATTGCGGGCCTGATTCTCGACCCGGCGAATGCGGCGGTCCCCCACGCTGAGTTGGCGCTCGAGCAGGCTGCGACAGGATGGAAGCGGCTGGTACAGACGGACGGCCTGGGCCGGTATTCGATTCCTGACATCCCCATCGGTTCCTACCGGATCACGGCCAAGGCGCCAGGCTTCACCACCACTGCGTTGGAGGATGTCTCCGTCACAGTGGCTGCCTCCATCTCGCTCGACATCCGGCTGCAACTGGCCGGCTCCGCCGAACGGATTGAAGTTGGTGCAGAGATTGCGGCGGTGAGCGCCCACCAGACATCAGGCGTGCTGGTGGATGCGCGGCCGCTTCTCGAACTGCCGGTGAATGGCCGCGACTACGCGCGGTTCTCACTGCTCGCGCCGGGGGCGGTGGCGCGCAGTTCATCGCTTTCGGACCTTTCGTTCAACGGGCTCCATCCGGCTCACAATAACTTCACCATTGATGGCGTGGATGCCTCGCGCGGCGATCAGCCGACGATGGCGGACGGATTCAGCCGCGGGGCACGGCTGCTGACAGGATCGATCGACACGATGGCGGAGTTCCGGGTGCAGAGCTCGAACTACCGTGCCGAATATGGGCGGGCGGCAGGCTCGGTCATCACGATTGCGACGCGCTCGGGAGGCAACAACTTTCACGGTGGACTGTTCGAGTTCTTTCGCAACTCCTCCCTTGACGCGCGGAATTACTTCAACACCGCGAATCAGCCGAAGGATGCGTTCCGGTACAACAATTTCGGCGGGAATCTCGGCGGACGGATCTGGCGCGACCGGACGTTTTTCTTCGTCAACGGCGAACTGTCGCGGCAGCGCCAGGGCGTGCGTGGGACTGGGACCGTCCCTTCGGCGGCGATGCGCGAGCAGGCGCTACGGACGTCTTCGGCATTGGGGTTTCTGCTGGAGAATTTCCCGGCTGGGCAGTCGCCGACGGCGAATCCGCTAGTGGACAATTACACGCGGTTTCAGAGCCTGGCGATTGATGAGAATACGGCAAGCGCGCGGTTGGATCACACCTTCTCCGGACGGGACCGGATGTTTGCGCGTCTGAACATGAACAATTCGCTGGTGGACGGTCCGCTGTTTTCCATCCTCCCCACGGCGCTCGGCGTGACGGACTTCCAGTTTGTGCCGTCGAAGAGCCGCAATGCGGCGCTCAATTATCAGCGTACAGTATCGAACCGGACCTTGATGGAGTTGACGGCGGGGATGCAAAGAACGATGACGGAGGGATCTTCGGAGACTCCGTACCCGCAGGTGAGCATCACGGGCGTCACCGTCTTTCCGGGTTCGCGGCGCTTGAACCTCTCGAATTCGACGGTGTTTCAATACAGCGGCACCTGGACGCATGTTCGCGGCGGCCATACGTGGAAGGCCGGGGCGTCGGCCTGGCGGGCGAGGGTGAATTCGTGGACGACAGCGTTCACTTCGCTGGTCTACACCTCTCTTGCGGACTTCATCGCGAACCGGATGCAGCAGGCGACGCTGACGGCGGGCACTTTCGGAAACGGGATACGGCAAACGCACACGGGATTGTTCGTGCAGGACACCTGGCAGATGCGGCCCGGCCTGACCGTCGATTTGGGAATGCGGTATGACTTCACGACCCCGAACCACGATGGGCAGAACCGTTTGCGGCCCTTCGACACGCGTACGATGGCTCTGGCGCCGGCGGGAGATGCCTGGTACCGGTGGGACCGCAACAACTTCGCTCCACGCGCCGGAATCGCGTGGCAGGTAAGACGCAGACTGGCGGTGCGCACCGGGTATGGATTGTTCTACCAGCAATATGCCCCCGGAGGCGGAAACGCAGTGGCCCAGAACACGTTGGCAGGGAACGCGGTGTTGACGCGGCAGGCGGTTCCCATCTTGTCCTGGCCGCTCGAGGCGTTTCTCTCGCAAGGTGTGGCGCCGGCGCCTGTGGCGAACGGGTTTCACTTCGACAAACCGGACGTCTACGCGCAGCAATGGAACTTCACCCTGGTGCAGGAGTTGTGGGGAGATTTCGGGTTGGAGACAGCCTACGTGGGAAATCGGGGGATCAACTTGCGGCGACAGTACAACCTAAACTGGATTGACCCGCTGACCGGCCGCCGGCCGCTGCCGCAGCTTTCCCGCGTTAACGTGGAGTATGCCAACGGGCAATCGACCTATCACGGTTTTCAGGCGGCATTGCGGAGACGGCTTGGCGCCTCGGCGCAGACGACATTCAATTACACGTTTGGCAAGGCGATTGACAACGTTCCGGATGCGGCGGTGGGTTCGGCCGAGCCTCAAGACTTCCGCTGTCTGCCCTGTGAGCGTGGTTTGGGGGCGACCGACATCCGGCACAACGTAACGTTCGGTGCGCTGTGGGAACTGCCATGGAAGCGGTCACGCCTGGCCGGGGGATGGAAGCTGGCAGTGCTGGGGATTGCACGCTCCGGTGCGGCGCTCAACGTGACGCAACCGCAGAATACCGTGGGCAGCGATAACGTGACGAATCAACGGCCGGACTCTGTCGCGAGAGCGTCGCCCTACGTGGAGAATCCCTCTCCGGAACGGTGGTTGAACCCGGCGGCATTCAGCGCCGCCCCGCGCGGAAGGCTGGGAACTGCCGGGCGCAATCCGATCAGCGGGCCGGAGTTCGTTCAACTGGATGGATCGGTAATGAAGGACAACCGGATCGGCGAGCGGATGAATATGCAGCTCCGGGCGGAGTTCTTCAATCTGCTCAACCGGCCGAACTTCGCGCCGCCGAATACGGTAGTGGGGACCCCGAACTTCGGGCGGATATTCAATACATATGGCCGGACGATCGGCGCCGGCACATCGCGCCAAATCCAGTTCGGACTGCGCTTCGGATGGTAGGCGTGGCCTCTGCGGCCCGCGCACAGTGGAATGCGCCGCAGGAAAGTGTGTTCACCAACGGCTGTTGCGATGTCCCATTCCACGAGTTGCCTTCCATCCGCAGCAGGCCCAGCCGGCAGAGCCGGCTGAGAGCGATGTTTGCTTCGTCGACGGCGTTGCCGAGCATCCGCGCGATCCCGCGCGAATCGGACTGAACATCGTCAAGGCGGGTGAGTTCAAGGATGGCGAAGTTGCGCAAGTCTTCGAAGAGTTCGGCGGTGTCGCGGGCGAGGAGCGTGCATTGCGGCCTGTTTGGGGGCGCCCGCGGCGATGTGTTGTTCCATGGCTTCGGCAGCCAGGCCCAGGCGGAAGCCGGGTTTTTCGACCATGGCTCGCTCTCGCTCAGTGCTTGCGCCGCAAAACGAAAGCCGCGGCGAGGACGCCGAGCAGAGGCGTAGTCCAAGGTTCGGGGACGTTGGACGATGGATCGATGTACGGGTACAGCGTTCCGGAATCCCCTTGGAACTGTGCGGCGGTGAAGTGGCCGAGTGCGTCCAACCATCCGGTTTGGCTGAGGGCCAGCGTGTTGGTGGCGTCGAGGGAGGTGGGGTTTTCCAGTCCCCGCGTGTAGAGTTGCACGAAGTTGGTGGTGATGAGGCGGACCTGCCCGGACGTGACCGGAACGTCGAGGGTGCATGTTGCCGAGGTGGAGATCTGGAAGTTGTATACGAAGCCTTGGCCTCCGGCCGTGCCGCAACTGGCGCCGCTGAGCAACTGCTGCCCGTTGGGAGTCCAGGACTCCAGGTGCGTGGCGAAGTGCAATCCCTGGCTGTCCATTCCGTGGGCCACGCCTTGCGCGTCCAGGACCTGCGAAACGTGAAACTGAAACACGAAACGGACGCTGACCTGTCCGATGGGGACGTTAAGCAGGAACTCGTCGTCGAAGCGCGAGAGCCCGCTCGACTCGTTCCAGAAGAACAGGCTTCCCGGTGGCTGGTAGCTGGCCGCGCTGACGCGCAGGCGGCCGAAGCCCGACTGTGCATAGGCCGAGACATAGGCGATGCCATCGCTCCTGAAGAGGTTGATGGCTTGGTTATCCGTTGCCGTCAAGGTTTCCTGGGTCTGGACCGGAGCAGGGTTGGTATCGTTGAGCTTCGGCACGGACACGCTGGAATAGAGCAGCACAGCCGGTGTGGCGGGCATTGCTCCCGTGAGCAGCAAAGCAAGCGGCAGGAAACGCCGGAGAAAGGGAGAATGTGTCATGGGACCTCCAAAACGGGTACTCTCTTTTCTAGCCGGGAATGGACTTTCGCGCGTCCCCCAAATGGGATAGTCCGATCGTCCTGGGCCGGTTTGCGACAATAAAAAGATGGGCCAGTTCTACGAGCGAACCGACCTGATTGCCGCCCGCGCACAGTGGAAGGCGCAGGGCAAGAAGGTGGTGTTTACCAACGGCTGTTACGACATCCTGCATCCGGGGCACATTCGATTGCTGGAACGGGCGCGGAATCTTGGCGATGTCCTCATCCTGGCGCTGAACACCGATTCCAGTGTGCAGCGGCTGAAAGGGCCGTCGCGGCCGATTCTGGGCGAGCAGTCGCGGGCCTCGATCGCATTGTCGCTGGAAGCCGTGGATGCGGTGACGCTATTCGATGAAGACACGCCGCGCGAGTTGATTGCCGCCGTGCTGCCCGATGTTTTGGTGAAAGGCGCCGATTGGTCCCACTTCATTGCCGGGCGCGAAGAAGTGGAAGCCGCCGGCGGCACGGTGTTGCCGTTGCCCCTGGAGCCCGGTTACTCGACAACGAACATTGTGGACGAGATCGTCCGCCGCCAACCTTGATTAATCCAGCCATACGCGATCTGTTTCTCGAACTGGGCCATGGTCCGGTGTGGACCGAAGTGCTGCAGGCGTTGCGGGCGGGCGGGGCATCGGCGGCGCTGTCGGGATTGACGCGCACGGCAAAGGCAATCTACGCCGTGTTGCTGTGGCAGGCGCTGGAACGGCCGATGCTCATCGTTTCCGATTCGAGCAAGCAGGCGGAAGCGTTGGCGGAAACGATTGAAACATTTTTCCATCTTCTTGTTCCGGAGCGGGTGGGCGGGCACGTGCAATTGCTGCCGGCCTTCGACGTTATTCCCGGGCAGCGCCTGTCGCCGCACAAAGACATCGCCGAACAGCGCGCGGTGGCGTTGTGGCGCATGGCCACCGGGCGCGCGTCGATTACCGTGGCGCCGGTGGCGGCGGCGCTGTGGCGCAACGAATCGGCGGATTTCTACAAGCAGTTGACGCTGACGCTGCGCACGGGAGACGAAATCGCACCCGAAGATCTGGCGGCGCATCTGAACTCAATCGGCTATGAGCGTCGCGAACCGGTGGACATGGTCGGCGACTATTCGCAGCGCGGCGGCATCTTCGATGTGTTTCCGCCGGAAGCGCCCAAGCCCACGCGCATCGAATTTTTCGGCGACACCGTGGAGAGCCTGCGCCGCTTCGATGTCGAATCGCAACGAAGTGTGCTGAAGGTGCCGGATTGCCTGATTCTGCCCCTGACGGAAATGCCGCGCACGGCGGAACTGGTGCGCGAATTAGGCGATGCGGCCGTCGAGGGAGGCTGGGAGTTTCATGCCGCCCGCATCCGCGCGCGAAACACGGCGCTGTCCGATCTGTTGCACGACGCGGTGGTGCTATGGGATGAACCGGAGCAAATCGCGGCCGGTGTGGAACGCTTCGACAAACGCCTTGCGCAGTATGCCGGCGATGAGTTGCCGCCGGAGTTGAACTTCTTCACGCTCGACGAACTGCGCGAGCGCGTGGCCGGGCGCACGCGGCTGCTGTTGCGCGAACTGGAACTGGCCACGGTGGCGCCGGAAACCAGGAACTGGCACATCTCTTCCCGCCCGTCGCTATCCTTCCACGGCAACTGGCGCGTGGCCGCGGCCGAGAGCCGCACGCTGGCCGAGCAAGGCAACCGGGTCGTGTTCTTTGCGCCCACCAGCGGCGAAGTGGAGCGGCTGGCCGATATTCTGCGCGAATAACAGATCCCCTTTAAATTGGGGCTAGATTCCACCGAAGGAACTCCGGCATACCTGGTGGAGCGCAGCTACATCGCCGGGCCGGGCGTGCGCACCTATGTGGTGAAGGGCAATGTCGCCCGTGGCGTGACGCTGCCGGAAGCTGCAATCGCCGTCATCGGCGCGGAGGATCTGTTCGATACCTCGGACCTGGTGGCGCGGCCGGGAGCGGCGAAGAGATCGGCTGCCGGCGCCTTCAAGTTCGACATCGCCGACCTGAAGCCCGGCGACTACATTGTCCACACGGTGCACGGCGTGGGCAAGTTTCTCGGCGTGCGCGAATTGGGGCAAGGCGATCAAAAAGGCGATTTCATGCTCATCGAGTATGCCGCCGACGCCAAGCTCTACGTACCGCTCACGAGGCTCGACCTGATCGAGAAATACAGGGGCGCCGGCGAGCAGCGTCCGCCGGGGCTCGACCGCATGGGCGGGGCCACGTGGTCAAAGACGAAATCGCGCGTCAAGGCCAAGATGCGCGACATGGCCGATGAGCTGTTGAAGCTGTATGCGCAGCGCAAGATGGCCGATGGATTCGCCTTCAGCGGCGACAGCAACTGGCAACGGGAGTTCGAGGAAGCCTTCGAGTTCACCGAAACCAAGGATCAGCTTTCGGCCGTGGAAGACATCAAGCGCGACATGGAAAGCGAGCATCCGATGGACCGGCTGCTGTGTGGCGACGTCGGCTTCGGCAAGACCGAAGTGGCGATGCGCGCGGCATTCAAAGCGCTGGGGGACGGCAAGCAGGTGGCGGTGCTGGCTCCTACGACCGTGCTCAGCTTCCAGCATTTCGAAACGTTCAAGCGGCGCTTTGCTCCGTTCCCCGTGCGCATTGAACTGGCCAGCCGCTTTGTCGATGCCAAGCAGTTGAAGACCGTGATGGCCGACGTGGGCACGGGCAAGGTGGACATCCTCATTGGGACGCACCGGATCCTATCGAAGGACGTGGAGTTTCGCGACCTGGGGCTGCTTATCGTCGATGAGGAACAGCGCTTCGGCGTGCGCCACAAAGAGCGGCTGAAGCAGATCAAGAAGAACGTGGATGTGCTGACCATGTCGGCGACGCCCATTCCGCGCACGCTGCACATGTCGCTGGTGGGGCTGCGCGACATGAGCGTGATCGAGACTCCGCCGAAGGACCGGCTGGCCGTGCAGACGCTGGTGGCGCACTTCGATCTCGATCTGGTGAAGACGGCCATCGATCAGGAAGTGCACCGCGGCGGGCAGGTGTATTTCGTCCACAACCGCGTGGACAGCATCTTTGCGCGGGCGGCGACGATTCAGGAATTGTGCCCCAACGCGCGGATCGGCATCGGGCACGGGCAGATGGGCGAAGACGAACTGGAGAAGGTGCTGCTCGGCTTCATGCGCCACGAGTACGATGTCTTCGTCTGCACCACGATTGTCGAAAACGGTCTGGATATTCCGCTCGCCAACACCATCATTATTGAAAGCGCCGAGCGCTACGGGTTGAGCGAGCTGTACCAGTTGCGCGGACGGGTGGGCCGGTCGAATCGGCGCGCTTATGCCTACCTGTTGACGGCCGGGGAGAAGACGCTGAGCGACGTAGCCCGCAAGCGCCTTGCCGCTCTGCGCGAGTTCAGCGATCTGGGCGCGGGGTTCCGCATCGCCGCGCTCGATCTGGAATTGCGCGGCGGCGGCAATCTGTTGGGCGGAGAGCAGCACGGCCATATCGAAGCCGTGGGCTACGACACCTACGTGCGGCTGCTGGATGAAACCGTCCGTGAGTTGAAGGGCGAGGAAGTGCCGCTGGAGGTGAAATCGAACCTCAGCCTGGGTCTCGATATCCGCATTCCGGCCGAATATATTTCCGATGAAAATCAGCGGCTGCGGGTGTACAAGCGCATCGCCGATTCGGGCACCGAAGAACAGGCCACGCAATTGCTGGGCGAAATGGGAGACCGCTACGGACCGCCTCCGGACGTGGTGCGCAACCTGGTGCAGTTTTCTTTGTTGAAGACGGCCGCGGAACGGTTGGGCATCGAAACGGTGGAGCGGCGCGGCAACGTGGTGAACATGAAGTTCCACGCCGAGGCGCGCGTCAATCCGGAACGGCTGATGCAGTTGGTGGCGGCGACGCCTGGGGCGCAATTCACGCCCGCGGGGGTGTTGCGCGTGCCGCTGCCCATCGGTGACGATCCGCGGAAGATCCTCGGCTTTATCGGCGAGTTGTGCAGTGGGCTTAGTGCGTAAAATCCCTCAAATGCGGGGCGAGTGGGGCAGTCTGCGCAGGTAGGCAGGTTGGTTTCACCCCTGGAGGACCGGAATTCGTGGCATTCGGCGTGCAACGACTCTCGCCACAGGAGAGTCTCCACATGAATCGCCGCTATTTCCTGCTCGGTTCTGCCGCTACGGCAGCCGCTGCGCGCGGACCCCGCCGTGTCGGCGCCAACGACCGCATTCGCCTCGGCTTCATCGGCCTTGGCGGCCGCGCCACATGGCTCCTCAAAAACGAAGACTTCAGCAATGGCGCGGAAATCGTTGCCTTGGCCGATTGCTACCTGCCCCGCTGTCTGCAGGCCGCGCAATTGAAACCGGAAGGCGAAAAGTGGAAAAAATACCACGACTATCGCCAAATGTTCGATAAGGAAAAGCTGGATGCCGTGTTTGTGGAAACAACCACCCACGCGCGTGTGCTGGTGGCGATGCATGCCATGCAAGCCGGCCTGGACGTCTATGCGGAAAAGCCGCTGACCCTGACCGTGGCGGAAGGGCGGGCGCTGGTGAACGCCACGCGCAAGTATCAGCGCATTCTCACCACCGGCACGCAGCAGCGCTCGCTGCCGTCCAATGTCTATGCCAGCCGTCTGGTGCGGCAAGGCGCGGCGGGCCGGATTCACACGGTTGTAGTCTGCAACTTCGAGACGGGCAGGGTGTGGGAGCCGAAGCCGGAAGAGCCGCTGCCCGATGGAATGAATTGGGACCAGTGGATCAATCAGACGGCGATGCGTCCCTTCCACAGCGAACTGCAGAAGCGGTGGGCTTGGTATCTCGATTATGACGGGGGCGGCCAATCGTGGGGTGTCACCGGATGGGGCACGCATTCCCTCGACCAGGCGCAAGCCGGCATGGGGACCGACGAAACGGGACCCGTCGAGATCTGGCTGGAGGGCAAAGGCCCGCAGGCGCCTGTTTCCATGCGCTATGCGAATGGGATTGTGATGAAGCTCGAAGGCGCGCGGCGCGACCACGCCGACTTGGGCGCCATCTTCATCGGCGACAAAGGCAAGATCGAGATTAAGCGCGGATCGTACACGATCGAACCCGCCGGCTTGGCCGAGGAGTTCAAAGGCTACGGCCCCGATCCGTTCCCCGAAGGGCCCGGCGAGAATCAGTTCCACATCCAGAATTTCTTCTCCTGCATCCGTTCCCGCATTAGGCCCACCGCCGATGTGGAGATCGGCCACCGCTCGACTACGCTGTGCCACATGGTGAATATCGTGCGGCAGTTGGGCCGAAAGCTGAAGTGGGATCCGGCGAAGGAACAATTCGAGGGCGATAGCGAGGCCAACTCGCTGCTGGCAAGGCCGCGCCGCAAAGGTTACGAACTACCGAGGATCGCATGACATCCAGACGCTTTTTCCTGGGCGGCATGGCCGCCGCCGGTGCATCGGCTGCCCCGCGAGGGAAGTTGTCGCCGAACGACACCATCCAGATCGGGCTCATCGGCGCGGGCAGCCGCGGGCGCTACCTGCTGGGCGAACTGGCCAAATGCACGGCCGAGAACGCCAAGGTGGTTGCTGTCTGCGACGTGCATCTGCCCACCATGAAGGCGATGGTTCCGGCGGCGCCGATGCGCACCACGGACTATCGTGAAGTGCTGGCGAACAAGGATGTGGACGCGGTCATTATCTCCGCGCCCGACTTCACGCACAGCACCATCCTCACCGACGCCGTGCGCGCGGGTAAGGACGCCTACAGCGAGAAACCGTTCGGCATCGATCTGAGCGAAGCGCGGCGCGCCTACCTTACCGTGAAGCAGTCGGACCGCGTGGTGCAGATCGGCACACAACGGCGCAGCGAGCCGGGCTTGATTGCGGCGGCGAAGCTGATCCGCGAAGGCGCCATCGGCAAGGTGACTCGCGTCGATATGGAAGTGAACTTCTATGAGGCGCGCTGGCGGCGCGATCATTCGAAGATCCGGCCCGAGGACGTGGATTGGCCCAGCTACAAGATGGGCCGCTTCGAGCGCGAGTTCGATGCGCGGCGCTTCCGCGAGTGGCAGCTCTTCCGCGAATCGAGCAACGGCATCGCCGGGCTGTGGATGTGCCACTACATCGACCTGGTGCCGTGGTTCCTCGATGTGCCGTATCCGAAATCCGTGACGGCTTCGGGTGGCGTGTTCCTGTGGAAGGACGGGCGCGAGACGGAGGATGTGTTCCAGGCGCTGGTGCACTACCCCAACGATTGCCTGGCCCGCTTCGCGATGAGCCTCACCAATGCCAGCGGCACACGCAACCTGTGGTACGGGGACAAGGGCACGCTTGACGGCGATAAGCTGCGCATCACGCCCGGCGATCAGCCCATCGCGCCGGAACCCGTGGAATCGCACATGGCGAACTTCCTGCGCTCGGTCCGCAGCCGCCAGACGCCGCGTGCCTCCGTCGATGCCGGATTCCGCCATGCGGTTGCCGGCTGTATGGCGGCCGAGGCGCTGCATTCCGGCCGCGTGGTCCGCTTCGACGCCGAACGCCTGGAAATGGCATGACGCGGCGCGTGTTCCTGGGGATGGCCACCGCCGGCATTGCATGGTCCGCTGCGCCACCCATTCGAAAGGTGGAAGTGTTCCCGGTGGTGTATCCCGTTACCGGGCACTTCCGTTTTTTTCCGAAGCCGGAACGTCCCGCGGTGTTCGTCAAGATCATTTGTGAAGACGGCACGTACGGCTGGGGGCAGAGCGTGCCCACGCATACCTGGAGCTATGAGACGCCGCAGAGCGTCTTATCGACGTTGCGCGAATACCTGGCCCCCGCCGTTATCGGACTGAATCCGTTCGATCTGGCGGCGGCGCACAAGGCGATGAACCGGGCGATCGCTCCGTCGTTTTCCACGGGGATGCCGATCGCCAAAGCGGGCATCGATCTGGCGCTGCACGATCTGGCCGGCAAATTGTCGAAGCAGTCTCTGCCCCTGCTGTGGGGGCGCAAGCCGCTCGATCGGATTGCGATGAGCTGGACTCTCAATCCGCGCACGCTCGAGGAAACCGCGCCGCTGATGGAAGAAGGGCGCAAGCGCGGTTACCGCCACTTCAATATCAAAGTAGCCCCCGATCCGAAATTCGATCTCGAACTGGCGCGGCGGGTGCGCAAGCTCGCTCCCGATTGCTTTCTCTGGGCCGATGCCAACGGCGGCTACGATCCAGCCACAGCGCTGCAAGTGGCGCCGAAGCTGGCCGATGCCGGCGTGGATGTGCTGGAGCAGCCCGTGCCCTCAAACCGGCTCTCCGCCTTCGCCGATTTGAAGCGGCAAGGTGCGCTGCCCATCCTGCTGGACGAAGGCGTGGTCTCCTCCGTCGAATTGATCGAGTTCATCAAGCTGCGGCTGCTGGATGGCGTCGCGATGAAACCGGCGCGCACCGCCGGATTGTGGGACGCTCGGCGGCAGATCGAAATCCTGCGCGAGGCTGGATTGATGGTGCTGGGTAGCGGACTCACCGATCCCGATACGTCGCTGGCGGCATCGCTCCTGCTCTATGGCGCCTATCAGGTGACGCATCCCTGCGCCTTGAACGGTCCCCAGTTCCTCACCGGTTCTTTCCTCAAGCAGCCCTTCCAATTGACAGATGGAACGCTGGCAACACCAGCCGGCGTGGGTCTCGGCGTCGAGCCCGATGAAGATCGCATCCGGAGGCAGAGCATATGATGTGGCTGTTTCTGCTGGCAATGCCGGCGTTGGCCGGGCCGTTCAAATGGGTGGAACTCAGCTCCACGGAACTGGCCTTGCAGGAATCGGGCAAGACGTTCTTCGTGTACCGCCACGGCGCGGGCCGCGATTGTTGCTATCTGCATCCCGTGAATACACCGGCGGGCGTTACCGTCACCGACGATGGACCGGTCGACCACAAGCATCACCGCGGCATTTTCTGGGGTTGGCCGCAAGTGGAGCGCAACGGTACGAAGGGCGATTCGTGGCTGCGCAAAGGCGCGGAACATCGCTTCGACCGCATTGTCGAAAAGAAGGTCTTTGACGATGAAGCGCTGCTCAGAGTGGAGCACACATGGCTGCTGGACGGGAAGCCGGTGGCGAAGGAAACCGTCACCATCCAGGCGTTCCTCAAGCATCAAATGAACGTGTCGCTGCGGATGGAAGCGCTTGATGCTCCGCTGCGCATCGCCGGCGCTCCCGAGCAGAACAAAGGCTACGGAGGCTTCAGCGCCCGCTTCGCGCCACGCAAAGCGACGAAGCTGCGCTCCAACAAAGGCCCCGTGGAAAAGGACGAAGACCACGTGCCTCATTCGTGGGCGGAGTTGGAAGGCGCCTACGAGGATGGCCGCGCTGTGCTGCGCATCCAGTCGCTGCCCGGCAATCCCGGCTATCCCAACGAATGGTGCCTGCGCCACTACGGGTTCATCGGCGCGAACTTCCCCGGCGTGAGCGGCTACACCTTGCAACCGGGACAGCCCGTCACGCTGCGCTACACGGTGACCGTGAGCGACGTCAAGCCTTGACGCCGAACACCTCTTCGGCATAGACACGGCTGCGGCGAATGCTTTCCACCAGCGGGCGCGAGATCTTGGTGCCCGCTTCCCATGCCAGTTCCACGGTCAGATAGCCGCGATAGCCGGTCTGTTTGAGATGCGCGGCCACGGCGCGGTAGTCGACATCGCCGTCGCCCAACTCCTCATCCCAAACGCCGTTGTGCGAATTGCGCAAATGCACATCGCCGATGCGTGGACCGGCCTCGCGCACCAGCGTCATCACATCTTGGCCGCCGCGCAGAATCCAATGCACGTCGAGACATACGCCAAGCGGCTTGACGCGCAGCAGGTCGCGCCATTCCCGCGAGTTCTCGCTCATTTCCGGAGCGTGTTGATGCAGCAGCAGAGTAAGCCCGTGCGCCCGCACGCGCTTCACCATCTCAGCCATCGCCTCGCGTTGCCGCGCCAGCTCTTCATCCGTCTTGCGCCCGCGTTGCGGCTTGGGAGCGGTGTTGAACACCAGCGCCTTTGTGCCGAGCGGCTTCACCTGCGCCGCCAGCGCGGCCATCGCATCGATGGTCTTCGCCGACTCGGCGGCATCGTGAATGTTGCCCCCCTGGTAGACCACCGGCAGTTGCAGCCCGTTCTGTTTCAGCAACGCCGCGGTGCGGGCGGCCAGATCGGGCGATAACAGATTCGATGTCAGCTCCACGTGCTTGTAACCGGCTTCGCGAAAGCCGCTGAAGATCTCGTCGAGCCCGGAGCCAAGTGTGCGCTTCTCGCGATTCAGCCACTGCGTGAAGACGTAGACCTGCACGGTCAACGTTGGCGCGTAAGCGGGCTTGGCCGCCAGCAGCGCGGGGGCAAGAAGGAAGCTGCGTCGTTGCATCGCCAATTTCCCGGTGCACGTTGGGGGCCACGCCTACTGGGCGATGGACAGGTACACGTTGTCTTGCGTAGCCACCCCGCTTCGCTCGGCAACCACCGCATGATCTCCGGCGGCGAGCGCGGGAATCTCGATGTTGATCTGAAACAGCCCCGCCGAAACCAACCCGGCCCAGAGCAGCTTGGCTTCCAATCCGCCAACGCGGACTTGGAGTTGCGACAAATCGCCGAGGCTCGCCGGCGCCGTCACGACGATTCCCGCCGCCATTGCCGGTTCGGTTTCTCCGAACCCCGTGCCGAAGAGTGAAATCACCTCGCCCGCGCGCAGAGGGCGCAGCGACGATGGAGACCCGGCCCGCGTGCCGTCGCTCAGCACCGCTGAGGCGTAGCGGACGTTGCTCTCTTCGAGCGCAAACAGTCCAGGCGAGTAGCGCGCGCGTTCCACCGTGCCGGTGGCGCTGCCCTCCCGCGTGGTGACTTTCACCTCCACTATGCCCGTGGCATCGTCATCGGGCGCCTGCACATTCAATTGCGTGGGGCTGATGTAGTGAATCGCCGCCGCGCGCCCGTTGACCGTGACGCTGACGCCGTCCAGGGCACGGGGCAGCGACCCATCGGCGATCTCCGTGGCCGCATCCCAGGTGCGTGTCGATGGCGCAAGATTCGCGCCGAACAGCGACATCCATGCTCCCGAGGAGATGACGGGGCGGAAGCCCGCGGCCAGTACCGCCGGGTTCTCCGTGCGCAGCGAAGGGACTGTGCCCTCGGGCGTCAGATCGTAGGTGGCGGTGTAGACCCGCGAATCGCGAGCACCGCGTGCGGCGAGGCCGGCGACGTAGAAACGCAGCGTGCCCGATGCCGTGGCCGGAGGAGTCCAGGTGAACGTGTAGGTGGCCGCCGAGCGTGTCTGATTGATGTAGGCCAGTGTGCCTTGCGTCGTCACCGTTGTGTTTGTGCCCGCGGTGAACGCGCCCCCTTGCGCGTTGGCGCTGGTGCGGACAGTGGCTTGGAATCCGAACACGCGGCTGGTGTCGGCATCGGTGATGCGCACCGTGACTTGTTGCGCCTGACCCGGACGATAGACGTTGCCGCCGTCAAATGCGAGCGCTACGCTGCCGCTAGCGGAGTTCAGTGTTACGGTGTGGCAGGAAGTGCAGGGAGGATTCGTTTCTCCAGGGACTCCGGCATGGCCCGCCGGCACACGATTGGGATAGGCTGCCAGCGGAAGAGGCAAAATGCAGTACAGAAAATAAGAAAACAGAGCAAACATCGGTTGCAGAGCCTTTCTGACAAAACCGATGCGTTCCGCGCGTGGGCCGGTACACCCGAGGCCTGAACCTTTACAATTCTTACAATGCCTTCGGCGCGAGCCGCGTGAGATCTTCGCCCACAATCGACGGGCACCAGTGCTTTTCCACGTGCTTCACCATCAGCTCCGTGCCGGCGGCGTGGCTGACGTAGGGCTTCTGCCGCGGGTCGTACATCGAGTCCGTCAGGTCGCGCGCCAGCACGACACTCTTGCCGAGCTTTGTCATCTGCCGGATGCCGAACGGACGCCCCAGCACGCACATGTTCAGATGCACTCCCATCAGCGCCACGTTGCGGATGCCTTGCTGCTCGAAGAAGCTGTAGATCTCTTCGCCGCTGTCGCTGATGCCGTCCGGTTCGGCGATGTCGAGCAACGCATTCTGGCGGTTGTAGCGCCGCACCTTTTCTCCCACCACGGGATCGTCGCAAGGCTCGGTGGCGTCGTCGATGGGGAGCTTTCCTTCCTTGCCTTCCTCCAGATAGCACCACTTGGCGATGGGCACGGGAGGCGCCGCTTTGCGCGCGCTCTGCATTCGCTTGCGCTGCGGCGTATTCGCATACACGTCCATCGTGCCGCTGGGTGCGTGGATGATCTGCACGCCGATGGCGCGGGCTGCTTTGAGAACGGCATTCATGCGCGGAGCGATCTCCACCACGCGCCTGGCCGAGCTCTTGCAGTAGTGGTCGTCCCACATGTCGCAGACGATGATCGCCGTTTCCCGCACTTTCCAACGCAACGCGGTCTCCGCTTCCAGATCGTACTGGCGCGAACGCGCGCGCAGCAGTAACGCCCTCTCCTGCTGATGCGCCGCGCCTGTGGAAAGCGCCGCCAATACGCCCAGTACGATTCGCCGTGTCATAGCGCCGATTGTATCGCAAGGCTCAAAAGCGCAACCCGCTAGACCCGGCGCGTTGTGCGGGCGAGTTTCTCAAAAGCTGTATCGCATGGTCGCCAGCACATGCGAATTGCTCTTGTATTGGCCGAGGAAGTCGGAGCGATTGCCGCGCAGCAACACGAAGCCAGCGGTAGTCCGCCAGTGCTGGCCGAAGGCCTGCGAATACTCGCCTTTCAGATACGCGCCGTCGCCGTTTTGACGGATAGCTGTCTCGATGGCCACGCCGCGGTTTGTGTCGATGGTGTATCCCACGCGTCCCAGGAAGGTGCGAGCGATGCCGCGGTCCGGAGCGAAGAACAACGGATTGCGCGCCTCGGTCACATACTCGCCGGCATAGCCACCGACGAACGACCACTCGCCTTGCTGGCGTTCCAACTGCAGCACGTAGAGCAGAAACTCGTCGGTGGAGCGGTTGGACGAGGTGAAGTATCCGGCCTCTCCCTTCACCGTGAACCACTTCAGCGGCACGGCGGCGTCGCCGCCGTAGAAACGCAGCCGCGGGAAGAATCGCGTAATGCCCGCCGCGAACGGACGCTGTGGAACCAGTCCGAGTTCTATCGAAGGCAGGTGATTGTAGCCTTCGAAAAACGACGTCGATAATTCAAACCCCGGCCCCAGGTAATTCCACCGCGCGCCGGCTTGCCCGCCCCCCGGATAGCGCGTGCCGTTGTCCACCACAGCGAGCCCCGGTACGGTTTCCGGCATCACCACCCAGCGTTGATTCGGTAGCGGACTGCGGCTCGGCGTCATGCGCGGCGTGTAAACGAGATCGAACGTGTGGCTGCCCGCTTCATACACCGCGCGCGCGGCCAGCACACCCAGATAATCCGTGTTGATCACCTCGAGAAAATCCTTCGGCGCAAAACGGTCGGTCGGATTGAGAATATCCGCCTTGCCCCAACGGATAAACTGCTTGCCGAACTCGAGCGTCAATCGTCCCTTGTGATAAGAAGTGCTGAAGCGGCGCAGCGAAAGATTCGGACGCCGCGCGCTGCGGTCCATCCAATCCACACGGAACTCGCGTTCGTTCTGCCGGTGCGTATCGACACGGGCATCCACCGCTCCCGATACTTTCCACGCATCGGAGAGCCGGTAGGTCACGTCCCAACGCGCCACCACTTCGCCGGCGCCGCTGCTGCTGTCGCCGGGCACGGGGTCCGGAAACGCCAGCCCGCGCGTTTCCACATAGCCGCGCTGCACCAGTTTCTGGCCCCAGCACGCCGCCGCCAAACAGATCGCCAGTACCGCTGTCTTCATTCGCGCCGCAATGCCTGCAAAGTGAACATCTCTTCTTTCAACGCTACGTTGTATTCCAGCTTCTCAGTTTTGAGAACCGTTTTGCTCTTCCGCGCGATGTCTTCCACCTCCAGAGACAATGGCGTCCAGATGTTCTGGATCTTCTGGTAGTCGCTGTAGTGGATGCGCCGGATCATAGTGTCACCCTTGAAACTCTCGATGCGCAGAAACACATAGCGGGCCTTGTCCACCCACAGGTGCACATGCGTGTACTGCGAAGACTTCGTCTTCTTCGCCCGAGATTCGATCTTCCAGCACGGCGCCCCGGCCACTGTTTCCTCGCCGAGCATCTTGTAGTCGTACTGGTTCACGTCGCGCTCTTCCAGATCCTCGAAGCTGAAGTCGGTTCCGAAGAAACGTGTGGAGCGATCCTGAAAAGCGATGCGCCGGTCGCGCTGCAGCGACGGCGTCCACATCCACTGGTCCGACGCGCGGTCGGGATGATTCACAATCAGCAGCGCCACGCCTTTCACCTCGGCCGGCGCCGTGAAACGCAGCACCACTTTGCTTTCGCCCGCCGAGCCCAGCCGGTCATAGGACCAGCGCTTCTCGCTGATCTTGCTCTTGCTGTCGATCACTTTCAGCCAGCCCTGATAGCGCTGCGAATTCGATTTCTGCCGGTTCTGCACATCGGCCATGATCTGCCGCGCGTCCTGCGCCGCGCACGCGCCCACGGCCAGCATCAGCACAGCCAGTCTACTCATACTCCAAAGCCTCCACAAGCGAAGAACGGACTGCCGACTCGGCGGGCCCCAGCGCCGCCGACAATGCAACGGCCATCATGGTCGGAATCAGGATCAGCGCGATTTTCACTGGATAGGTGTAGTCCAGCCGGATTCCCGCCACTTCCTCCCGAATGATGCCGAGATAGTAGAACAACATTACTGCGCCCAGCACCAACCCCAACATCACGCTCACCAGGCCGATGCTCAACGCCTCCATCCACACCGCCTGCCGCACCTGGCGGCGCAATCCGCCGACAGCCTGCAGCACGCCCAACTCGCGACGGCGGTCGGTAATCGAAACCGTGAGGCTGTTCACGATGCCGAGAATCGCCACCAGCACGGCCACGAAAATCTGCATGTACGTCAGCCCGAAGAATTGATCCGTCACGCGCAACGCATAGTCGCGCAGTTGCTCGTTCGTCATCACGAACAGCTTTCGTTCCGAGCCGAAGCGCTCGAGTATCGCCCGCTTGCCTTGCTCCGGCCCGACGCCTTTTTTCAAATACACACGGAAGAGATTCACCGAGTCATCCTTCCAGTTCTCGACGAACACCTTGCGGTCCATCAAAATGGCGCCCTTCTGATCGGAATAGTCGATGGTGATGCCGACCACGGGCAGGCGAATGACGCCGCCTGGCGACGGGATCTCTACGATGTCGCCCATTCTGCTGCGGGTCATCAGCGCAACGTTGTCGGCCAGAATCACGCCCTTGCCTTCCGCCGCCAGGCGGTTCATCGTCTCGCGCTCGCCGGCCACGACTTTCGGCCGCACGCGCTTGCCCACGGCGGCGATATCGGTAGCCACCACCATCACCGGCACGCCGCGGAACTGCACGCGAGCCGTGCGGACGAACTGCACGTCGTCGATCGCATCCATCCTGCGGATTTCCTCGCCGAAACTGGCCGGAAAGCGGTAGCTGCGTTCGGCGATCTGCTCTGAGGTGCCGACGAACAGATCCGGGTTGAGCACGTTGTTCATCCAGTCGATGAGTGAAACGTAGCTCGCTGTCGACACGCCTCCCAATCCGATCACCAGTGACAGCGAGAGCATCACGGCGCCCACCGTGGCCGAGGTGCGCCGCGGCGCCTGCATCAAACTGTCCGCCGCCAATGCGCCTTCCACCGGCAGCACGGCGCGCAACAGCGGGCGCAACAGAACCACCAGCCATCGCACCGCCGCCGGCGTTAACAACACCGCTGCAACAATCACCGACAGGTAGCCCGTATACAGCGGCAATCCACGCGATCCGCCTCCGAACCAGCAGCCTGCCGCCAGCGCGCACATCGTCGCCGCGGCCCACAAACGTCGCCGGTTCTCGTGATCGGAAAAACTCTCGTAGGCGCCTTTGTGCAGCGCCTTCACCGGATCCACTTCCGATGCCGCGCGCGCCGGAATCCACGCCGCCAGCATGCTCATGAATATGCCCGCGAACATCGCCAGTCCTAGCACCCGAGGATCAGCCGAGATTTGCTCCACGCGCTGCGTCACACCGTACATCTCGCCGAAAAACGAACTCAGGTACTGCGCCATTCCACGCGCCAGCAGCAGCCCGAAGAAGATACCCGTCAAACTGCCGGCGAGTCCCAACGCCGCGCTTTCCATCAGGAACAGCATGCGGATCTGTCCACGCGTCGCGCCCAGTGACCGCAGGACGCCGATCTCGGCGCGCCGCTGCGTTACCGCAATCGAAAACGTGTTGTAGATGATGAATAGCCCGATCAGCAGTGCAAACAAGCTGTTCAGCGACGCGCCCACTGAGAAGATGCTGGCGATCGATTCAAACTGCTTGCCGCGCGACGATGGCGGGTCTACCTGCAATCCCCCGCCGAGCGCCTTTTCGAGCGCCGCGCGTCCTTGCTCCAGCGTGTAGCCGGGCTTGATGGTGAGATCGATGCGGTCGAACGACCGTCCGCGTCCGAAGATGAACTGCGCGGCATAAATATCCATCACCGCCAGATTGCCGCCGAAAGCGCTGGCCATGCCGCCCGGCTTCATGATGCCGCGGATGGTGAATTGCTTCGGCCCCGCGATGGTTTCCAGCTTCAGCTTGTCCCCGCTGGAAAGCTTGTTCTGGTTGGCGAAGTCGCGCGTGATCATGATCGAATCCGGCTGCGCCAGAAATACCAGCGGATCGTCGATCACCGCTTCTTCCCCATCTTCGAAATCGTATTCGCGCAGGCTGCGGTCGCCCGTCATATCCACGCCCAGCAGCAGCAGATTGCCCTGGCCCGCCAGTCCGGTCTGCACCGTGGCTTCAATCACCGGCACGGCAATGTCTACCTCCGCCACCGCCTGCACTTTTTCCAGCACTTCTTCCGGGAAGCCGGTTTCGCCGGCCGAAACCTGTAAATGCGTCTTGCCCGCCAGCCGGTCCACGGTTTGCTGAAAACCGTACATCACCGAATCGTTGGCCGTGCGCATGCCGACGAAAATCACCACCCCCAGCGCGATACCCGCGATGGTCAGCACCGTGCGCAGTTTGTGTTTGCGCACGTAGGGCAGTGTCAGAAGCCGTAGCAGAATCACCGCCGGATGTCCTCCACAATGCGTCCGTCGCGCAGCCGGATCGTGCGCTGGCAACTCTCGGCGACGCCCATGTCGTGCGTCACAATCAGAATGGTCGCCTCCAGCCGCTGATGCAGATCGTTGATCAGTTTCAGAATCTCCGCGCCGGTGGACGAGTCGAGATTTCCCGTCGGCTCATCGGCCAGCAGGATGGGAGGATACACCGATAATGCCCGTGCGATGGCCACGCGCTGGCGCTCGCCGCCCGATAACTCCTCCGGCAGGTGATCCAGACGCTTGCCCAGTTGCACCAGGTCCAGCAACTCGCGCCCGCGCTCTTCGGCCTTCTTCCGGCTCCACCCGCGCAGATGCAGCGGCAGCGACACGTTCTCCAGGCAACTCAGCGTCGGCAGCAGGTTGAAGAACTGGAAAATGAATCCGATCTTGTCGCGGCGCATGCGCGTCAAATCGTCGTCGGACACCGCGCTCATGCGCTGCCCGTCGATCTGAATCTCGCCGCGCGAGGGCTTGTCCAATCCGCCGATCAGGTTCAGTAACGTCGACTTGCCCGAACCCGAAGGCCCGATCATCGACACCATCTCCCCTTTCGGAATATGGAGGCTTACTCCGTCGAGTGCGACAACCTTGCGTTTGCCGTCGAACTCCTTGCTGACATTTTCCAGTTGGATCATCGTATCGGTGGGGATCGGAATCGGGACTACTTCCTCTATTCTAGGACGCTTTGCGAGTTGCGCCGGCTGCATGACTTCCTACTTACTGATGTGCAATCGAGCCGCCCCGCCTCTCATGGGAGAATAGAAATTTCGCCCCCATGCCGTCTGTGTCTTTGAAAAATCCCGCGTTGCTGGTCGATTGGGTGCAAGCCGCACTGCTGTTCGGCGCATCGCTGGCGGTTCTGTTCCTGCTGCGGCAACTCACCTTGACGTGGCTGGAAAAGCAAACCAGCGGACCCGGGCGCCGCGGCCGCATTCTGATTGCCTCGCTGCGCTTTCCCTCCTTGCTGTGGTGCCTGGCGGGCGCCTTGGCCATCACTCTCAAGTACACCGATCTGCCCGGCCGCGCCGACTACTGGGCCGCGGCGGGACTGGTCGTCTTTCTTGTCCTCAGCGTCTGCGTCGTCACCTCTTCGCTGCTCGTGCGACTGGCCGAAACCTCGGCCCATGAGCGCGGCCTCTCCATCGCCGTCTCCGGCGTTTCCAAAGCGCTGATCCACGTCTTCGTCCTCACCATCGGCGCCACCATCCTGCTGCGCTACTTCGATATCTCCATCGCTCCACTTCTCACTGCGTTAGGAGTTGGAGGTTTGGCTCTCGCCCTGGCACTGCGCGACACGCTGGCCAATTTCTTCGCCGGCATCCACATCCTGGTCGAAGCGCCCATCTCCATCGGCGATTTCATCCGTCTGTCCGCGGGCGAAGAGGGCACCGTCACCGATATCGGCTGGCGCACCACGCGCGTTCTCACCACCACCAACAACGTCATCGTCATCCCCAACGAAAAAATTACCTCCAGCATTCTCACCAATTTCGCCCTCCCCAACGAAAAGGTGGTCACCGAGGTCCTGATCCTCACCGCCTTCCACGCCGACGTCAACCGCGCTTCCGAGATTGCCCTGGAAGAAGCCGCGCGCGAAGAGAACCTG
The DNA here is from genome assembly GCA_016789755.1 of Bryobacterales bacterium. Classification (GTDB taxonomy): domain Bacteria; phylum Acidobacteriota; class Terriglobia; order Bryobacterales; family Bryobacteraceae; genus CADEFT01. The sequence goes on along the minus strand of JAEUQG010000293.1, from coordinate 18,652 downwards.
GTGCCAGACTTCGATCCTCTGGTCATCTTCGATCCCGGAGTGACGCCCACGCACCTGCAATTCAAGCTCATCATTCAGGTCAAGCACCGCCTCAACCAGGGCCTTGCCCAATCGAACATCCGCCGCCGCATGCTGGAGCGCTTTCGCCAGGAAGGCATCGCGCTGCCCGATCTGCCCGTACGCCCCTAACCCTATGCGCATTGGAATCGACGCCGGCGGCACCTTCACTGACTTCGTCGTGCAGCACGACGATGGACGGCTGGAATCGTTCAAGATCCGCTCCAATCCGCGCAATCCTGCCGAAGTGATTCTGGCCGGTATCGGCCGAGCCTCATCGCCGAAACATTTTCGTGTCGAAGTGATTCACGGCTCCACCGTCGCCACCAACGCTCTGCTCGAACGCAAGGGCGCGCGCACCGCCTTCGTCACCACCGCCGGCTTTGAAGACATCCTCCACATCGGCCGCCAGAACCGGGCCGCGCTCTACGATCTCACTCCTCCGCCCAAGCGCTTCCTCAACCCGCGTGAACTTTGCTTCGGCATTGCCGAACGCGCCCTCGCCGATGGCAGTATCCAGCTTCGTCCACAACCGCGCCAACTGAAGCGCCTGGCAAAGTCCCTGCGCGAGGCCAACGTCGAAGCCATCGCCATCTGCCTGCTGCACGCTTACCAGACACCCGGCAACGAGCGCGCCGTCGCCGAGGCTCTCGCCGGACTCGGCTACATCAGCCTGTCCTCCGATGTCTGCCCCGAGTTCCGCGAGTACGAACGCGGCTCCACCACGCTGCTCAACAGCTACGTCGGGCCGTTGATGGATCGCTACCTCGCCGCCTTGGAAGCCGGCTCGCCCCATCCGGTCAGCATCATGCAATCGAATGGCGGCTTGCTCACTGCCGCCGAGGCCCGCCGCCACGCCGTGCGCACTGTGCTTTCCGGACCTGCCGGAGGAGTAGTGGGCGCATTCGCCATCGCCCGCGATGCCGGGCACACGCGCGCCCTCGGCTTCGACATGGGAGGCACCTCCACCGACGTCAGCCTTTGCGACGGCGAGCCCAAACAAACCGTGGAATCGGTTGTCGACGGCATCCCCATCCGTATTCCGATGTTGGATATTCACACCGTCGGCGCGGGCGGCGGATCCATTGCCCGCATCGATGAAGGCGGTCTGCTGCGCGTCGGTCCGGAAAGCGCCGGCGCCGACCCCGGCCCAGCCTGCTACGGCCTCGGCACGAAACCCACGGTCACCGATGCCCACGTGGTTCTTGGCCGTGTCGCGTCGTTTCTCGACGGCCAGATGCCGCTCGATGCCGGACGCGCCGCCCAAGCCATCGACACCATTGCCGGCCCGCTCAAGCTCACTCGCGTGCAGGCCGCCGAAGGCATCCTCAAAGTGGCGAACGCAAACATGGAGCGCGCCATCCGAGCCGTCTCCATTGAGCGCGGCTACGATCCGCGCCAGTTCGCTCTCATCGCCTTCGGAGGCTGCGGCGGCCTCCATGCCTGCCACATCGCCGGCGAATTGCGCATCTCCACCGTCATCGTTCCCGAAGCCGCGGGAGTCCTCTCCGCTCTCGGCATGCTGCTTGCCCCGCACGTGCGCGACTACGCCGCCGGCGTCCTTGGCGACAACCACTCCATTGCCCAGCGCTTCCAGGAACTCGCCGGACGAGCCCGTGCCGAAAGCCCCAAGGCGCGCCTGCAGCGCTTCGCCGATGTGCGCTACGCAGGGCAAAGCTACGAACTTACCATCCCCTACGGCGGCGCGAAAACCGCCGCGGCCTTTCACCGGGAGCACGCCAAAACCTACGGCTACTCCGATCCTTCGCGCGCCATCGAAATCGTCACCATCCGTCTCCGCGCCACTACTCCCGTGCGCACGCCCAAGCCCGCTCCGCCGCAGCCCAGCGCCCGCACCCAGCCCGAAATCCGCCGCGTCCATGTCGATGGCCGCTGGCGCAACATCCCTGCTTACCGGCGCGACGAGGTTCCTGCCAAGCCCACCCCTGGCCCCGCGCTCATCCTCGATTACGGCTCCAGCACGCTGGTTCCTCCGCAGTGGGAAACCCGGCGCGAGAAAGCATCCATCGTGATTCGCCGGCGCACGGTTTAGGACGTAACGCTCGCAAACCGGCGCGAAACAGGTGTAACTTCCGGGTTATACTGTCCCCATCAGGGGGACCGCATCATGCAAATCTCCGTTTGCAGGCCCGGCCGTTTGGCTCTGACGCTTGCTCTCGTTCTTTCTCTCCCATCTCTCCGCGCACAGGTTTCCTCCGCCCGTCTCGAAGGCCGTGTGCAAGATCCCACCGGCGCCGGCATCACCCGCGCGCAACTCACTGTCACCAACGCCCGCACGCAGCTTGTTACAAAGCTCGAATCGAACGCGGAAGGCGCCTTCATCTTTGCCTCGCTCCCGCCTTCCGTCTACACGTTGACTGCCGAAGCCGCCGGCTTCCGCCGCACCGTGATCCACAACCTGGAACTCTACGCCGCCACCACGCTGTCGCAAAACGTGATGCTCGAATTAGGCTCCGTCTCCGACAGCGTCACCGTCGAAGCCACCAGCGAACGCGTGCAAGTGGCCGACGCCCAATTCGGCCAGACCGTCACCTTAAAGCAGATCGACACGCTCCCCGCGTTGGGCCGCGGCCCGCTTGCCATCGCCGTGTTCTCCACCGGCATTTCCACTGAGCCCGGCGATGTGTCCTATGCCCGCGTCAACGGCATGCGGCAAGGCTCCAATAACACGCGCCTTGACGGCATCGACGCCAACGACCCCGTGGCCCCGCGCTTCGGCCTCAGCCAGACGCCCGTCAATCTCGATTCCGTCGAAGAGATGCGCGTCATCACCAACGGCTTCAAAGCCGAATACGGACGCAGCGCCGGAGGACAGGTGGAAATGATTACCCGTTCCGGAGGCAGCCGTTGGAGCGGCAACCTGTTTGAATACCTGCGCAACACTTCGCTCAACGCCAATACGTTCTTCAACAACGCCTCTCGTGTCGAACGCCCCAAGTTCATTCAGAACATCTTCGGCGGATCATTGGGCGGACCTGTTCTCAAAGACCGCACCTTCATCTTCGGCAACTGGCAATCGCGCCGCACCAGCCAGGGCGCATCGCGCAACCGCACCGTCTACACGCCGGAAATCAAAGCGGGCCAGTTCCGCTGGCGTAGCGCCGCCGGGCAGCCCGTGCAAACCTTCGACATGTTCCGCGCCGATCCGCGCGGCATCGGCATTGACCCCAAAGTGAAAGAAACCATCGCCATCATGCCCGACCCGAACAACTTCGACGTCGGCGACGGGCTCAACACCGGCGGCTTTCGTTTCAATGTTCCGGCCACCGCGCAGGAAGATCAATACACCGTCAAGGTGGATCACTCTCTTTCGAGCAACCACCGCCTCTTCTACCGCCACAGCCGCCAGGATCAGTCTTCCATCGACACCTTGAACGGTCACGAAATGCGCTATCCCGGCCGCCCCCAAGGCACGCAGGCGCAGGAACGCTGGGGCTTCTCCATCGGCTCCGATTGGATGCTCCGCCCCAATCTCATTAACGAAACGCGCTTCGGCTACCGCTCCGCCACCAGCGATTTCGTGCGCCCCGACCGGCAGAAAGGCCCCGGCCTCGACTTCGCCACCGTCACCGACCCCATCAATCTCGCCTTTGCCCAGAATCGCAACTCCCCCATCTGGGACATCACCAACAACGTGACGCTGATCCAGGGCAAGAGCACCTGGAAGTTCGGCGTCGGCGCCAAATGGCAATTGCAGTTCGCGCAGAACGAAGCGGGCATCTATCCGAACGTAGTGCTCTCGCGCAACTTCGGCAATGTGCCCACAGGTATCGGACCCGCCACCGGCATCGCCTCCGCCGACCGCCAGCGTTTCGAGGAGCTCTACAACGAATTGCTCGGACGCGTTTCCAGCATCTCGCAGACCTTCTACAGCAACCTGGAGACGTTCCAACCCGCCGGCACGCCGCGCACGCGCAATTTCAACTACCGCGATTATGGCCTCTTCTTCCAGAACGACTACAAGCTCAACCGCCGCCTGACTCTCAACTTCGGCCTGCGCTGGGACTACATGGGCTCGCCCAGCGAACGCGACGGATTGCAGGGCTCGCTCGACCGGTTGGAGTTGGTCAACCCGGCGGGCCGCCTCTCCGATCTCAAGGTGCTCCGCGCCCCGCGCTGGTACAACAACGACTACAACAACTTCGCTCCCCGCTTCGGCTTCGCCTGGGATCCGTTCGGCACCGGACGCACTTCCATCCGCGGCGGCTACGGCATCTTCTACGACCGCATTGTCAGCGCCGCGTCCTCCAGCGTCGATAGCGCCACGCCCGGCTTCGCCCAGGCCCTGCAAACATTGAACGGCGCCGACTTCGGCCCCGACGCGCGCGTCAATTCAAACCCGCGCCTGCCCCGCCAACCCGCCGCGCCCGTGCTGCAATACCCCGTCGACCGCCAGTCGAGCATCACCATCTTCGATTCCAACCTCCGCACCGGTTACGCGCAGCATTTCAATCTGCAGATCCAGCGCGAAGTGGTGCGCAACATGGTGGTGGAAGTGGGCTGGGTGCGCACGCGCGGCATGAAGCTGTTCGCCTGGCTCGATATCAATCAGCCGCGCATCTACGGCGATTTCCTCACCTCCTTCCAGGAACTGGAACGCTTCCGCACCTCGGCCACGCCGGTATCGCCCACCAACACCATCGCCCGCCTGTTCGGCTCGGCGCAAGCCGCTGTCACCGCTCTCGGAGCAGCTACGCTTCGCGACGGACTCGCCGGCGCCGCGGCCGACACCGTCGATCGTGTCAACTACCAGCGCTACGCCGGCATCGCCCTCTCGCCTTTCTACATCCGCAATTTCCCGCAGTACAACCAGGTCTGGTCCGGCGGCAACGGATCGCGCAGTTGGTACGATTCGCTGCAAACCAGCCTTCGCCGCACCATGGGCTCGCTCAAATTCTCGCTGAATTACACGTGGTCGAAAGCCATCGACACGCTGTCCGCCGACGGCAACGGAACCACCAGCGTCATCGACAACTACAATCTCAACCAGTTCCGCGGGCGCGGCGACTTCGATCGCCCGCACATCGTCAACTACACCACCACCTGGGACATACCGGTGGGGCGCAACCGCCGTCTGCTGTCCGATATGCCGGCAGTGCTCAACGGCTTCATCGGCGGATGGGAAGTCGGCCTGCTTGGGCTCTACCAGAGCGGCAGCGTGTTCACCGTCACCTCCGGACGCCGCACCACCGGCGCCACGCTCAGCGCCTGGACCAACTTCACGGGCGACCGCACCATCGGCGAAGTGCAACGCACCGGCAGCGGTGTCCTCTTCTTCACCCCCGAACAGATATCCCAGTTTAGTTTTCCCACCGCCGGGGAAACCGGTTCCTCCGGCCGCAACACGTTCCGCGGCCCCGGCCTGTTCAACATGGATGCGTCGCTGGTCAAGCGCTTCCCGCTGCCTTGGGAAAAGCACCGCGTCACCTTCCGCGCCGAAATGTACAACCTGATGAACCGCGCCAATTTCGACACCCCGGGGGCCAGCCTCGCCACGCCGCAATCGCTTGGCCGCATCAGCGCGACATCCACCGCCGCCCGTGTCGTCCAACTGGCGCTGCGCTACGATTTCTGATCCGTCCCGGCCATCCGGGCACGCTCATTTCGCCGCATCCGGCAAACCCGCTTCCGCATCCAATACGTTACGATAAGTAGGTAACTCTGGGTCCATGGCAATCCCCCTGGCAGCTTCCGACTACTGGCAAACCCAATCCACGTCTATCCTCTCGTCGATCGGGAACACGCCCTTGTTCCGTCTCGAACGCATCGGAGCGCAATACCCAGGCATCGAAATCTACGTCAAAGCCGAGTTCATGAACCCCGGCGGATCCGTCAAAGACCGCCCCGCCCTCAACATGATCCTCGACGGCGAGCGCACCGGAAAACTCACTAAAGACCGCATCCTGCTCGATTCCACCAGCGGTAACACCGGCATCGCCTACGCCATGATCTGCGCCGCGAAGGGCTACAAAGTCAAGCTCTGCCTGCCCCGCAACGCCTCCGAAGAACGTAAGCGCATTCTCAATGCCTTCGGTGTCGATGTCGTCCTCACCGATCCCGGCGAAGGCTCCGACGGCGCCATCCGCAAGTGCCGCGAGATCTACCACGCAGACCCTGATACTTACTATTACCCCGACCAGTACAGCAACCCCGCCAACTGGAAGGCGCACTTTGAAACCACCGGCCCGGAACTCATCCGCCAGACCGAAGGCCGCATCACCCACTTCATCTCCGCCATGGGCACCAGCGGAACGTTCGTTGGCACTTCGCGCCTTCTCAAGCGCGACATCCCCGGCATCGCCTGCATCTCCGCTCAGCCCGCCACCGGCTTCCACGGACTGGAAGGCCTCAAGCACATGCCCACCGCCATCGTGCCGGCCATCTACGATCCCACGCTCGCCGACGAGAACATGTGGCTCGAAACCGAAGACGCCTACCACATGGTGCGTCTGCTGGCCAAAGAGGAAGGAATGCTGGTCGGCATCAGCGCCGGAGGCAATGTCGTCGCCGCCGTCAAACTCGCCCGGCGCCTCCACAAAGAAGGCCGCAAAGCCGTCATCGTCACCGTGCTCTGCGACGGCGCCGCCAAATACCTCAGCGATCCTTTCTGGGATCAGCAATCCCCGGAAGATTACGCCATCTAAGTCATGATCAGAATCGACAAACCTGCCTGGGACATCATGGTCGAACACGCCCGCGCCTGCTACCCGCGCGAATGCTGCGGCGCGATGCTCGGCAAGGAGGCTGACGGTGTCCGCACCGTTCATGCCGCCCGCCCCATGCGCAACGCCTTCGAAGGCGCTCAGGAAGACACCTACGTCCTCGATCCCCAGGAACAACTCGCCGTCGAAAAGGAAGCGCGTGCTCAAGGCCTCAGCGTCGTCGGCATTTTCCATTCCCACCCCGATTGCGACGCCTACTTCTCCAAGCGCGATCTGGAGAATTCCTGTCCCTGGTATTCCTTCGTGGTTCTCTCCGTCAAGAACGGAGAGTTCGACCACGCCAATAGCTTTCTACCCAACTTCGATCAAACCGAAGCTCCGAAAGAGCCATTAGAATATTAGATTCACCATGCCCAAGATCCTTATCCCAACCCCTCTGCGTCAATTCGCCGGCGGCAGCGATGCCGTCGAAGCGGCCGGCGCCACCATCGGCGAATGCCTGGAAGCGCTCACCGCCCAGCACCCCGATCTGCGCCGCAACCTCTACAACGATGAAGGCAAGCTGCGCAGCTTCGTCAACATCTACCTGAACGATGAAGACATCCGCTACCTCAGCAAGACCGGCACCGCCGTCAAGGACAGCGACACTATTTCCATCGTTCCTTCCATTGCCGGAGGCCGCTAATGTCCGCCACTGCCGTACCCGTTGCGCTTTCCAACGAAGAAGTCCTTCGCTATAGCCGCCACCTCATCCTGCCCGAAGTCGGCATGGAAGGCCAGCTCAAGCTGAAGCAGGCCAAGGTGCTCTGCATCGGCACCGGAGGCCTCGGCGCCCCCATCGGCATGTATCTCGCCGCCGCCGGCATCGGCACCATCGGCCTTGTCGACTTCGACATCGTCGACCGCACCAATCTCCAGCGCCAGATCATTCACGGCACCAAGGACATCGGCAAGAAGAAGCTCGACAGCGCCGCCGAAACCATCGCCGACATCAACCCCAACGTCAACGTCGTCAAATACGAAGTCGCTCTTTCCAGCGAAAACGCCCTCCAGATCATGAAGGGCTACGACGTTGTGGTCGACGGCACCGACAACTTCCCCACCCGCTATCTGGTCAACGACGCCTGCGTCCTGCTCGGCATTCCCAATGTCTATGGATCCATCTTCCGCTTCGAGGGCCAGTCCACTGTCTTCGCCACGAAAGACGGGCCCTGCTACCGGTGCCTCTATCCGGAGCCGCCTCCTCCCGGCCTCGTCCCCAGTTGCGCCGAAGGCGGAGTGCTCGGCATCCTCCCCGGCATGATCGGCGTCATGCAGGCCACCGAAACCGTGAAGCTCATCCTCGGCAAAGGCGAAACGCTCACCGGCCGCCTCGTCCTTTACGATGCCCTCAACATGCGCTTCCGCGAAATGCGCCTTCGCCGCAGCCCCGAATGCCCCATCTGCGGGCCGGATCGCACCATTCACCAGTTGATCGACTATCACCAGTTCTGCGGCATCCCGCAACAGCCGGCGCAACCCGAGCCCGCCGCCGCCAACCCCGGCGAAATCGATCCCGCCGACGTGAAAAAGCTGCTCGACGCCAAGCACAACTTCGTCTTCATCGATGTCCGCGAGCCGCACGAATACCAGATCTGCAACGTCGGCGCCACCCTCATTCCGCTCGGCACTCTGCCCCAGCGCCTGAAAGAACTCGACCCCTCGGCCGAATACGTCATGCACTGCAAGAGCGGCATGCGCAGCGGCAAGGCTTGCGACCTGCTGCGCCAGAACGGCTTCACCAACGTCCGCAACATGAAGGGCGGCATTCTCGCCTGGTCCGACAAAGTCGACCCCAGTGTGCCGAAATACTGATCCCTGCGCGTAATCCCGAACCCCGCATCGCTCGTCAGCAATAGCATGCGGGGTTTCGTGTTTCTGCTCGCCATCGCCTCTTCCTGCTACGCCCAGCAGGAATACTCCTTCGCCGGAAAAACCTTCCGTTCTTCCTCCCAACTCAAAGCCACCTGGACCGCCCACCCGGACGCGCATTTCTACAAAGTCACTGCCACCGATGGACGCCATTCCGTCACCCTGCCCATCCCTCGCGAGGAAACCTCCGCCCTCCTCACCGAACTCAAATCCGCCACCGCCTACACCATCGCCGTCGAAGCCTGCATCGAAGAAACCTGCACGCCCATCCAGGAATCGCAACAAACCACCGAGGCCGAATACTGGCGCATCGCCGGCGACGGCAACTCCTTCCGCACGGCGAAGCGCCTCACCTCCGATGCCAACGTCAATGCCTCAGCCCTCCGCTACGGCGATTGGGCCGGTACCGATCTTTCCGGCAAAGTGCAGCTCTATTACGTCCCGCTGCAAGCCGACGAGAAAGGCATGAAGATCGGCGAACAACTCGCCACCGGCAACTTCACCGAGTTCCGCCCCGTCTCCGGCTTCGGCCTGATGCGCGTCTGCGGAGCCCCCGGCACTACCTGCCCCACCACGCCCAATCTCTCCGCTCAACTCGCGCTCTTCCAACCCGTCCCCATGACCAACGGCACGGTCCGCCTCTTCTTCGAAGCCCAAGCCACCGACGGCCGCACGCGCGTTCTCTCCCTCGATTCGCAAGACGGCTACATCGCCCGCGACTTCCACCGCGGCCCCGCCACCCGTTGCAGCACCTTCGCCGACTTCGCCCCCGGCGGCCCCTGCGAGCCCGCCATCGTCATCGGTGTCGACATCGACGCCGCCCAATCGAATCCCAACCTGCTCAACGCCCGCCAATTCAAAGTCGCCTGGCCCAATCGCGATGGCCGAGCCTGGGATGGCGCGCCTGGCGCTTTCCTCCTCTTCACCACCGAATATCGCGACGGCCGTTGCTCCACTGCCGGCTTCAATTTCGGTTACGCCATCTACGACGGCGAACGCTGGCAGGTCCAATACAACGATGACGGTTGCCCCAGGCTCATGAAAGGCATGCAGGCCATGGCCCCCATGCATCTCGGCGGCAATCGCTACAAGATGTACTTCAACCAGCACCCCGACTCACCGCAACCCCCCGGTCCCGCGCGCAAGCCCATCCGCCTGCTCTACAACGACTCCCCTACGGACGCCGTGGCATTCGAGGATTGGGAACCGAAAGCCTCTTCACGCCCCGTGCATTTCCTCTTCAACGACGGCACTCCGCTCACCGAAGACGAAATCAGCCGCCTCGACGACAACTTCGCCTACATGCCCACCGGCGACTGGCAACTCCAGGTGCTTTATTCCAACATGTCCGCGGTCCAGGCCAACAACACCCCGCCCTTCATCGGTACATCGATTCTCATCAACCCCTGACGACGCGCCGCCCTTCCACACGGTACTTCCCGCTCAGCACCACGCCCAGCGCCTCGCTGTAAATGCGATGCTCTTCCTTCAAAATCCGCGCCGACAGCGATTCCTCGGTATCGCCATCTTCCACCGGCACCACCGCCTGCTGGATGATCGGGCCGCTATCCAATCCCTCATCCACAAAATGCACCGTGCACCCCGAATATTTCACCCCGTGCTCCATTGCCTGATGCTGCGCATCCAACCCCGGAAACGCCGGCAGCAGCGACGGATGAATATTCAAAATCCGCATAGGATACGCCCGAATAAATGCCGGACTCAGCAGCCGCATGTACCCGGCCAGGCACACCACCTCCACCCGATGCTTCGCTAACTCCTCCAACAGCAGCCGGTCATACGATTCCCGATCCAGCCCGCGCGACGGAATGCACACCGCCGTCAGTCCGCGCTCCCGCGCAATCGCCAGCCCCGGAGCCTCGGCCCGGTTGGCAATCACCACGGCGATCTCCGCATCCAGCCGTCCCGCCGCAATCGAATCGGCGATGGCTTGAAAATTCGATCCACGCCCCGACAGCAGAATCCCCAGCCGCCTCATTGGTAGGCGACCTTCGCGCCCTTGCCCACCTTCACAATGCGCCCGATCGAGTACGGAGTCTCCTTCGCCTTCTCCAGCATCTTCACGGCCTTCGCAGCCTTCTTCTCCCCCACCACCAGCACCATCCCGATGCCCGTGTTGAACGTCCGCCGGTAATCGTCATCCGGCATGTTCCCGAGCTTCTTCAACAGCGTGAACACCGGCAGTTCCGGCCACGCCGCGGTGTGGATCTCCGCCCCCGCGCCCTTCGGCAGCACGCGCGGCAGATTGTCCGTGATCCCGCCGCCCGTAATATGCGCCGCGGCTTTCAACAATCCGGCATCGTGTAGCAGCGTGATCGCCCCCAGATAGCTCCGGTGCACCTTCAGTAACTCCGCGCCCACCGTGCAGCCCAACTCCGGCACTTCCGTATCCACCGTGTAGCCCGCCGTCTCAAACAGCAGCTTCCGGGCCAGCGAATACCCGTTCGTATGCAGCCCCGTCGAAGGCAGCCCGATCAACACGTCTCCCGGCTTCACCGCTTCGCCCGTGATCATCCGCTTCCGTTCCACCGCCCCGATGATGCAGCCCGCCACGTCGTATTCGCCCGCGGCATACATCCCCGGCATCTCGGCTGTCTCTCCGCCAATCAGCGCGCAGCCGTTCTGCTCGCAACCGGCGGCCATCCCGCCGATCACATCGCGAGCCACCTCGGCCTGCAGCTTGCCCACCGCGAAATAATCCAGGAAGAACAACGGCCGCGCGCCTTGCACCGCGATATCGTTCACGCAATGGTTCACCAGGCACTGCCCGACGGTGTCATGCTTGCCGGCCAGAAACGCCACCTTCAACTTCGTGCCAACGCCGTCAATCGAGCTCACCAGCACCGGGTCTTTCCAGCCCTTCAGATGAAAGCCGCCGCCGAAGCTCCCGATGCCCGTCAGCACCGGCTTCGAAAACGTCTTCTTTGCCAGCCCGCGGATAAATCCAACCGCGCGGTCCGCTTCATCGATGTTGACTCCGGAATCCTGGTAACGCACCACTTCCGCGGCCGCTGTCTTGGGGGTTGTTTTTCTTGCCATGTAGGGAAACCTCTATGATACAGGGTCCTCAGGTGGCACTGATCGCCCCTATAATACAGAGATACCGCCATGCTCAGATACTTCTGCCGGCTTTTGTGCGCCGCCGCTCTTTCCTTATCCGGCGGCATTGCCGAAACTCCCGCGGTCATCGCCATCCGCAACGCCCGCATCGTCACCGTCAGCGGACCGGTGATCGCCAAAGGCACCGTCGTCGTGCGCAACGGCCTCATCGAAGCGGTCGGCGAAAACGCCGCTCCGCCCGCAGATGCCTGGATCATCGACGGCGCGGGACTCACCGTCTATCCCGGTCTGATCGACGCCATGAACACTCTCGGACTCTCCGACTCCGGCCCCATGACAGCCGCAACCGGAGGTGGCCGCCGCGGCGGAGGCCCTCCTCCCACTACCTCCAGCGGACCGCCCGCTCCCCCCGCCCGCGGCCCCGAAGATCGCCCCCTCAACACCAGCTATCTCCTCGCCGCCGATCAGATCTCTCCCTCCGACCGCCGCATCGAAGCCGCCCGCAATGCCGGCTTCACCTCCGCCGTCACCTTCCCCAATCGCAACATCTTCAGTGGCCAGGGCGCTGTCATCAACCTCGCCGGCGAGCGCGCCGGAAACATGGTCGTCCACTCCCCCACCGGGATGCTGCTCACCATGCGCAGTGCCGGATTCAGCGGCGGTTTCCCCGCCTCCCTCATGGGAGTCATCGCCTACATCCGCCAGATCTACCTCGACGCCGCCCAATACAAAACTGCCAAGGAAATCTACGCCGCGCACCCCGTCGGCAACCGCCGCCCCGATTACGACAAGCACCTCGAAGGCGTCCTCGCCGCTCCGCGCATTCTCCTCCCCGCCGGCAATCCCAAGGAGATTGAGCGCATGCTCCGCTTCGGCCAGGAATTGCAACAGGACACCATTCTCTACGGCCTCGCCGAAGGCTACCGCGCCGCCGGTACGCTCAAGCGCCACAACGCCAAAGCCCTCATCGACCTCCGCTGGCCGGAAAAATCGCGCGACACCGACCCCGAACAAATCGACTCGCTGCGCTCCCTCGAAATGCGCGACAAAGCCCCCTCCACCGCAGCCGAACTGAAGAAAGCGGGAGTCCCCTTCGCCTTCTACGCCGGGGCGCTCACGCAGCCTTCCGATACTTCCAAAGCGGTGAAGAAAGCCATCGATGCCGGCCTCCCCGCCGCCGATGCCCTTCGCGCTCTCACCCTCAGCCCCGCCGAAATCTTCGGTGTCGCCGACCGCCTCGGCTCCATCGACAAAGGCAAGATCGCCAACCTCATCGTCACCGACGGCGAACTGTTCCAGGACCGCACCAAAATCAGGTACGTCCTCGTCGACGGCGTCAAATACGAGCCCGCGCCCGAACCGTCCGCCTCTCCCTCGGAGTCCACCCGATGAAATTCCTCCTCTTCCTCACCGCCGCCGCGTTAACCGCCGCGCCTCCCATCGTCATCCAGAACGCCACCGTCCTCACCGTCACCAAGGGCGCCTTCAAAGGCAGCGTCGTCGTGCAGGACGGCAAGATCAAAGAGGTCGGCGAAAAGGTCATGATCCCGCCCGGCGCCCAGATCATCGATGCCTCCGGCCAATACGTCATGCCCGGCATCATCGATGCCCATTCCCACATCGCCGCCGACTCCATCAACGAAGGCGCCGTCAGCGTCTCCTCCATGGTCGGCATCGAAGACGTCCTCGACCCCGAAGACATCGGCATCTACCGCGCCCTCGCCGGCGGAGTCACCACCGTCAACGTCCTCCACGGCAGCGCCAATGCCATCGGCGGCAAATGCCAGGTCATCAAAACACGCTGGGGTAAAGATCGCGAAGGCATCCTCTTTGAAGGCGCCAAGCCCGGCATCAAATTCGCCCTCGGCGAAAATCCCAAGCGTCAGGGCAACGTCTCCGCCTCCCGTACCGGCAGCGGAGCCCCTCCCGTCCTCCGCTACCCCGCCACCCGCATGGGCGTCGAAGACGTCATCCGCCAGGCCTTCAACGACGCCAAAACCTACCAGGCCGAATGGAAGGGCTACAACGAACGCAAGGCCCGCGGCGAAACCGTGATCCCTCCCAAGCGCGATCTCAAACTCGACGCCCTCGTCGAAGTGCTCGAAGGCAAGCGCCTCGTCCACGCCCACTGCTACCGCGCCGACGAGATCCTCATGCTGCTCCGCGTCGCCGATGAGTTCGGCGTCAAAATCAAAACCCTCCAGCACGTCCTCGAAGGCTACAAAGTGGCCAAAGAGATCAAAGAGCACGGCGCCGGAGCTTCCACCTTCTCCGATTGGTGGGCCTACAAAGTGGAGGCCTTCGACGCCATCCCCTACAACGCCGCCATCATGGTGAAGAAGGGCGTCCTCGTTTCCCTCAACTCCGACAGCGGCGAACTGATGCGCCGCCTCAATACCGAAGCCGGCAAGACCATGAAGTACGGCGGACTCACCGAAACCGAAGCCCTCTCCCTCATCACCATCAATCCCGCCAAACAGCTCGACCTCGATCACCGCATCGGTTCCATCGAGCCCGGCAAAGACGCCGACCTCGTCATCTACGATAAACATCCGCTTTCGAGCTTCGCCAAAGTCCAGCGCGTCCTCATCGACGGCGCCGTCTACTTCGAACGCGACCGCGATCTCACCGAACGCCAGCAGCGCGAACAGCGCAAGAAACAACTCCTCGAAAAAGAAAAGCAGAGCCAGCCGCAGCAGAAAAAGAATGCAGGCCCTGGCCGGAGGCCCGCATGAAATTCCTGCCCTTCTTTCTCGCCGTTGCCCTCTTTGCGGGTGCTGACGATACCTTCGTCCTTCGCGGCGTCACGGTCCATCCGGTCACCGGACCCGATGTCGAAAACGCCTCCCTCCTCGTCGTCGACGGCAAGATCGCCGAAATCGGCGACGCCAGGCTCAAGACCCCCAAAACCACCAAAACCATCGACGCCAAAGGTCTCCACGTTTACCCCGGCATGATCGACTCCAATACCGAAGTCGGCATGTCCGAAATCAGTTCCGTCCGCGAAACCTCCGACGTCAGCGAACTCGGCGATTTCAAGCCGCAACTGCGCGCCGGCATCGCCGTCAACCCCGCCAGCGAACACATCCCCGTCATCCGCGCCAACGGTATCGTCGCCGCCATGGCCGTCCCCGACGGAGGCATCCTCGCCGGCCAGGCCTCCCTCATGCGTCTCGACGGCTGGACGTGGGAAGAGATGGCCATCCGCCTCGATGCCGCCATGCACTTGCGATTCCCCACCGTCTCCACCGCCTCCTTCGGCCCCAGCGGCTTCTCCCGCGCGTCTTTCTCCGAAGCCCGCCGCAACTACGAAGCCCGTCTCAAAAATCTCTCCGAATACTTTGAACGCGCCCGCCGCTATCAGAAAGCCAAAGCCGCCGCCGGCGCCGGCTTCAAGCCCGACCTTGCTCTCGAAGCGATGCTCCCCGTGCTCGCAAAGAAGGTGCCTGTCATGATCTCCGCCACCCGCGAGCGCGCCATCAAGGACGCCGTCGCCTGGGGCGAAAAGGAAGGCGTGCGCATCGTGCTCGCACAGGTTCGCCGCCCCGGCAGCGCCCTCGCCTTGCTCAAGGAAAAGAACATCCCCGTCATCCTCGGGCCTACCCAGGAACTCCCGCTCGAAGAGGACGACCCCTACGACGAAGCCTTCACCGTCCCCGTCGAAGTCCACAAAGCCGGCGTCAAGTTCGCCTTCGGCAGCTTCGGCAATCAGTTCAGCCGGAACCTGCCCTACCAGGCCGCCACCGCCGTCGCTTTCGGACTCCCTCATGAGGAAGCGCTCAAATCCGTCACCCTCTATCCCGCCCAGATCTGGGGCGTCGATGACCGCATGGGCTCCATCGAAAAAGGCAAATCCGCCGACATCATCCTCACCGACGGCGATCCGCTCGAAGTTAAAACCAACGTCAAGCGCATGTTTATTCAGGGCAGGGAAGTCGACCTCGAAAGCAAACACACCAAGCTCTACAAGAAGTACCTGGCCCGGCCCTAGCGTCGTTTTCTGCTGCTAAGATAGGCCCCATGCGCTTTGCGGCCTTCCTCTTCGCCGCGGGTTTGGCGGCCCAGCAACCGCCCGCCCCGTTGCCCACTTCGCCCGCTGACCTTGAACAAGGCGGCAAGCTCTATCGAGGATCGTGCGGCTACTGCCACGGACCCCAGGGCGATGGCGGCAAAGGCGCCGATCTCGCCAAACCCAAACTCGAGCGCGCCTCCTCCGACGAACAACTGGTCAATGTCATCAAGAACGGCATCCCCGGCACCGAAATGCCCGGCGCCTGGCACATGATCGACAACGAAATCCGCCAGGTCGCCGCCTTCGTCCGCACCCTCGGCAAAGTCGAGGCCAGGCCCGTCCCCGGCGACCCCGCAAATGGCAAGCAAGTCTACGCCTCCGCCGGATGCGCCGCCTGCCACGCCCTACGCGAACAGGGCCGCCTCACCGGTTCGCTTGCCGGCCCCGAGCTCACTGTCATCGGTTCCCGCCGCAACGCCGCCCATCTTCGCGAAGCGCTGCTCGATCCCGCCGCCTCCGTCCCCGATGGCTACCTGATCGTGACCGCCGTCCCTCTCGCTGGAACGGCCGTCACCGGCCTCCGCCTCTCCGAAGACACCTTCACCCTCGCCCTCCGCGATTTCTCCGGCCGCAATCACGCCTTCCTCAAATCCTCCCTCAAAGACATCCGCAAAGATCCCCGCAAATCCTCCATGCCCTCCTATCGCGGCAAACTCACCGCCACCCAGCTTCAGGATCTGATCGCCTATCTCGCCTCGCTCAAGGAGCCCTCATGAGACTCGCCATCCTCCTCCTCCTCGCCCTCGCCGCCCACGCCCAGGTGCCCTACTCGCGCCTCCTCCACTCCGCCAAGGAACCGCACAACTGGCTTACTTACTCCGGCAACTATAGCGGCCAGCGCTACTCCACTCTCGATCAAGTCACCGCCGCCAACGTCCATCGCCTCCAGGTCGATTGGGTGCTGCAAACCTACACCACCGAATCCTTCGAAACCACGCCCCTCGTGGTCGACGGAGTGATGTACCTCACCATCGGCCCCAACCAGGTCCGCGCCATCGATGCCCGTACACAGGCCGTCTACTGGACCTACACCCGCCGCATCCCCGACGACCTCCGCCTCTGCTGCGGCCGTGTCAATCGAGGCGTCGCCGTCCTCGATGACATGGTCTTCTACGGCTCCATCGACGCCCACCTCATCGCCCTCGATGCCAAAACCGGCAAGGTGCGCTGGGATGTCGAACTCGCCGACTACAAGCTCGGCTACTCCTCCACCGGCGCCCCGCTCGCCTTGAAGGACAAGGTCGTCACCGGCATGGCCGGAGGCGAGTACGGAACCCGCGGCTTCATCGACGCCTACGACGCCCGCACCGGTAAACGCGCCTGGCGCTTCCGTACCATCCCCGAACTCGGCGAACCCGGCAACAGTACCTGGGCCGGCGATTCCTGGAAAACCGGCTCCGCCACCACCTGGGTTACCGGCGCCTTCGATCCCGACTCCAACACCATCTACTGGGGGTCCGGCAATCCCGGCCCCGATTGGAACGGCGACGTACGCCTCGGCGACAACCTCTATTCCAACTGCTTCCTCGCCCTCGATGCCGACACCGGCGAGCGCAAGTGGCATTTCCAGTTCACCCCCCACGATACCCACGACTGGGATTCCACCCACGTCCCCGTCCTCGCCGAAATCCCCTTCCGCGGCGCGCGCCGCAAAGTCGTCCTCAGCGCCAACCGCAACGCCTTCTTCTACGTCCTCAACCGCGAGAACGGCAAGTTTCTACATGGAAAACCTTACGCCAAGCAGACTTGGGCTAAGGGACTCGATGACAACGGCCGTCCCATCCTCAACGCCAACATCGACCCCACCGTGGAAGGCAATCTCATCTGGCCGTCGCTTGCCGGCGCTACCAACTGGTTCAGTCCTGCCTACAACCCCCGCACCAACCTCTTTTATGCTTCCGTCCGCGAACAGGGAGCCTTTTATTTCAAAGGAGAAGCCACCTTCCAGCCAGGCGCCGTCTTCAACGGCGGCGGCCAGCGCACCAATCCCGACGAAGATCCTTACGGCGCCATCCGAGCACTCGATCCGGAATCGGGTAGCGTCAAATGGGAGTTCAAAATTCACTCCCCCGCCAACGCCGGTATCCTCACCACCGCCGGCAATCTCGTCTTCACCGGAGTGCAGAACGACTTCGCCGCCCTCCACGCTGAATCCGGCAAGTTGCTTTGGCGCTTCCGCACCGGCGGCTTCATCAATGCCGCCCCCATCACCTATAGCCTGGACGGTCAACAGTTTGTCGCCGTCGCCGCGGGCCGGGCTCTGCTCGTCTTCCGCCTCAGCCCCGAATCGAGCCCCACAAAATGAAAAAGGCGAGCCCGTGGGCCCGCCTCTTCCGGTTGCTGTCTGCGCGTTGGAAGCAGCAGCTCCTTCCCTGAAGGTTGTTCAGTTACCGACTAGCTGGCAGCAGCGTCAGTCAGCAACGAGTTGATCTTCGAGAAGATGGTCGAAATCTGGGTCGACACACCCGGCATCACCGCACCGGCGGCGACGGCCACGAAACCTGCCATCAAAGCGTATTCGATGAGGTCCTGACCGCGGGTGTCTCTCCAAATCCGGAGCTTCCATACGATATTCACAAGGTTCTTCATTTTTTAATTTCCTCTCCCTGCATGGGCAGTTTTGTTTGCTGTGATCCCAAGTTACCATCCGCTTCGGTTCTCTGAAATCAGCGGAAGTCCTTAAGTGGTCTAAGAATCCACCCAACCTCCCGATGCCTCCTCCGTAGCGGTGTCATAAGAATTCCAACTCCGGTTCTACTACCGGCCTAGGACTTTCCGGCTGGACCCAGGATCCCCAAAAACAGAACGAGCCCGCCACCACTCGGGCAGCGGGCTCCTCTTTCCTTCC
>JAEUQG010000153.1 GCA_016789755.1 Bryobacterales bacterium | reverse complement strand
GTAAGCGGCGATGGGCTGTTGGCGAAGCATCGCAAGATTCACGAGTTCATCAGCGAGCATGTCGATTGCGGCGATAGCTATACCGTATTTCCCGCTCTGGGCGCCACGTTCGGAGTGCTGACTTGCTATGACAATAACCTGCCCGAGAATCCGCGGATGACGGCGATGCTGGGTGCGGAGGTGATTCTGATGCCGCATGTCACAGGCTGCTTGCCGTCGCCGATGCCGGGGCGGGGAGTGGTGGAGCCCGAGATCTGGCACAACAGGCGGCGCGATCCGGTGCGATGCCGCCAGGAGTTCGACGGGCCGAAGGGCCGAGGGTGGATGATGCGCTGGATGCCGGCGCGGGCTTGGGAGAACGGAGTCTACGCGGTGTACGCCAATCCGATTGGGGTGGAAGGAGGGACGATCAAGCCGGGCGGCTCGATGATTCTCGATGCGTATGGCGAGGTGCTGGCGGAGTGCCGCTCGCTGGAAGACGAGGTAGTCGTGGCAACACTGACTCCGGAGAAATTGCAGCTTGCCTCGGGCGGATCGTACATTCGTGCGCGACGGCCGGAGTTGTACGGGAAGTTCGTGGAGCCGAATCCCGATCTGCGTCCAGGGAAAAGGCCGGAGGTGTACTGGAAGATGGTGCGGCGTTGATGCGGGCGGCGATTCTGTTGCTGCTGGCGACGTTGGCGTCGGCGCAAGGGCCGTTGCCGAAGCTGTATCCAGTGGATGAAACGGCCCGCGATCCTTCGTTTCAGGCGTTCACTTCGCGTCTGCGTTCGGCGGTGGAGAAACGCGATACGAAGGCGTTGCGGCGGCTGACGGATGACGAGGTGGTGTCGGGGCCGGAGAAAGAAGACAAGGGTTGGAAGAAGTTTGTGGAACGTTGGCGGCCTGACGATCCGGACACTGAGCTGTGGGCGTCGCTGGCGGAGATGCTGCATCTGGGTTTCACGCGCGAGCAGCCGGAGTTGTATTTGTCTCCGTACGTTGTATGGCGATTCCCGGCGCATCTGAGCCGTAGGGCGCACCTGGTAGTGGCCAAGGAGAAGGCGCCGTTGCGAGAATCGCCGTCGTTGGATGCTCGGGTGCTGGCGGTGCTTTCGTTCGATATTGTGCGCTCAGCGGGGGAAGTGGTGCGTTCGGAGCGGTTGGCAAGTTACGCGCCCGTGGAAACCGGGGACGGGATGCGTGGATTCGTCAATGTGAACGACGTGGTGAGCCCGATGATCGCGCGCGGGCAGTTCTATTTCAAACAGAAGCGATGGGTGCTGGCGGCCCTGGAATCGGATTGACGGCTATTGCTGCGCGAGCCAGTTGAGCATCGTTTTCGAAACCAGTTCGGCCGCATCCCAATGAGACCAGTGGCCGGCATTGGGGATGGTGACCAGAGTGAGCGGAGCATCAATCCATTTCCAGGTGTCGTTAAGTGCGCCCGGCAAGAGGGCCGTATCCTTCAGGCCGTGGAACATGAGCACGGGCATTTTCACATTGGGAACGGGGGGGCCGCCGGCGGAGTAAGGCTCGCGGGGATAATTGCGCTTGTAGTAGTTGAGCATTGCCTCGAAATCGGAACGCTTGTAGGCTTCGATGTAGTGGGCGCGCTCGGCTTCGGGCACAAGCGAGGCGAGTCCTTCGGCGGTGATCTTAAGGTGCGCGCCCTCGCGCTGGAAGTTGCGGGCGTACTGGCTGTTCTTCTGCTGTTCGGGGTTCGCGGCGAGTTCACGGCGCAGCCCGTTCATGTGGGGGAGATTGACGATGATGAGGCGCTCGACCACTTGAGGGGCGAACATGGCAACGGACCAGGCGACGGCCCCGCCCCAATCGTGGCCGGCGATGGTAGCTTTTTCTTTGCCCAGGTGTTTGATTACAGCGAGGACATCTCCGGCGAGAAGTTTCATGTCGTAGTTTTCGACGCCTTTAGGCTTGTCGGAGAGGTTATAGCCCCGCTGGTCGATGGCCACTACCTGAAACTTGCCGGCGAGCGCTTCCATCTGATGACGCCAGGAATACCAGTAGTCGGGGAAGCCGTGAATCATCACTACGAGCGGGCCGCTGCCGAGGGTAGCGTAGTGGATCTTGACGCCATTGCTGTCGGCGTGGCCGTGCTGCACTCTCTTTTCGAGGTCAGCGGCGGAAACGGAGGCAACGAGAGTCATCAGAAGAGCCCAGATTCTCATGAGGCTTTATCTTACTGGAGCTTTCCGCGGGCTGCTACCGGCCAGACGCATTCCACCGTATCGCCGCGAACGCCGTAGAGCCGTTCATGCAGATTGACGGCCACGCAGATGTGATTGGGAATGATGCGCAGGCGGTCGCCGATGGAGAACTCGCGGCCTGTGTTGCGGACATCGACGAATCCATGTTCCTCGTTCATTTTGCCGAGAACGGCTTGGGGAGCATCGACAAAGTGGCCGAAGCTGACTTCGGAGGAATTGGCCAGACGGTCCGAGGAGAACGTCTTCGAACCACCGTCGATGATAATCTGTCCCGGGCGCGCGGTGGAGACGATCGTAGTAAGGATGGTGGCGGCGCAATCCTCCTGCTTGCAGGCGCCCATGAACCAGGTGTTCTTGTCGTTAAAGATGTAGGTGCCGGGTCGAATTTCGGTCATTCCATCGATTCGGTGCGATTGGAACAGGAGAGGGGTGGAGCCTCCGCTGACGATGTTCAATGGCAGGCCGGCGCGCTTCCATTCAGTGGTGATTCGATGGAGGAGGGCGGAGAGTGCTTCAATGGCTGGCTCAGCCGATTCATCGGCGGCCTTGATGTGGCCGGGATAGAACGTGATGCCTTCCAGCCGGAGGCGAGGCTGATTGCGGATCGCCTTGCCGAGGGCGAGCAGTTGCTCACCAGGGTTGACGCCGACGCGGTTCAGGCCGACATCGACTTCAGCGAGGACGCCGACCTCGACTTGCGCCTGGCGCGCGGCATCGGAGAGCTGGCGGGCGGCGAACTCGCTGTCGAGGCCGACCATCAGCTTGGTGCGGCGCGCGACTGCCATCAGGCGCTGGAGCTTACCATGGCCGATGACAGGATAGGCGACATACAATTCGGCCGGGTTTGCCTCGAGCATCACTTCGGCTTCGCCGACCTTGGCAACGGTGACGCCGGGGGCTCCGAGATCCATCTGCTTGCGTGCGAGCGCGGGGATTTTGTGTGTTTTAGTGTGCGGACGAAGGGCGAGATCGTGCGACCGGGCGTAATCGGCCACGCGCCGCAGGTTGCGCTCCATGATGTCGAGATCAATGACAATGGCTGGCGTTTCGATTTCAGAAATACGCATAGAAGGGATTATTGCTGGAACTCCATGATGACGCGGGCGCCGCCGGAACCGTAGACCAAGGCAAGATCCTTGGCTTTGTGCTTGCCTTCGAGAGGGAAGTAAAGGAAGCCTTTGACGATTTCCTTGGTGTCGCCTTCAGGCAAGGATTTCTTCTTCAGTAACACGAGGAGTGGGTCTTCCTTTTCTTTATTGGAGTCTTTTTGGACGGCTTCGGTGGATTCCGGATTAGCAGTAGAGTTGCCAATGCCTTGTCCGGAGCCTGGCAGGCGCTGCGGCATGCCTCCGCCGACACCTCCCCAGACAGGTCCGTTGCCCTGGCTCATGAGTCCACCGCCGCCGGCGGGGACGGAAGTGAGGGTGAGCCCTCCTTTTCCGGCGATTTGCGATGCGGCATAGGGGCTGGACTTCTGGCCGTCTTTGTAGCTGCGAAGGATGAAATCGTCGGCGGCGAGGGTGATTTGCTTCCCGCTCTTGGGGCGCACTTCCACTTCCACAGTGACGATGTCCTTGCCCAACTCCGCGCCGAGCGCTGTCTTGATGTCAGCCGCCGTGATGTAGGCGGTGGCGGTGATTTCCACGTCGCGATTGGTGCCTTTGGTGGTGATGGGTTTCTTGTCGGCGGCCCACGCGGCGACAGCCAGAAGGACAGCAAAGGCAGTACGGTAGCGCATGAAAGGAATCCCAGCCTGATTATGACATACGGGACTGGAGAGGAGAGGAGGTGAGTGGTGCGCCCGGAAAGATTCGAACTTCCGACCTTCTGGTTCGTAGCCAGACGCTCTATCCAACTGAGCTACGGGCGCACAGGCGGTAGGGCAATTTCTAACATACCATGCAGATCGATGAACCCGCAATTTTCGATAGCCGCTGCTTAGCTGCCAAGGCAAGTCAATGCATGAGAGAGGCCGCTTCGGATCTCCGATGCAGTTCAACCGGCATTAAGGCAGTACCTTGCCTGTTGGCGATGGGGCGCCAAGTACCTCCTGCCGGCGGCGGCGAAGCCGGTCTCACAGGGCCAGTAAAGCTTGTAGGTGAGGACGGCAACTCGTGAAGTTCGGAGACCTTATCCAGGCTGCGTCGCCGTTCGAAAAATGCCTTCCCGTCGTCGCTGCCCCATTCCAGGACTGCAATGCTCGACGGAACGAATTGCCCGGTTCACACCCAAACGTGGACAGCGGCGAGGCAAAGACCTGCTACCTCAGCCAAATCGAATAACGCAAGCATACGACGAGCCGCAGG
>JAEUQG010000485.1 GCA_016789755.1 Bryobacterales bacterium | reverse complement strand
TGCGGAAGGCTTTAGGGCGGTCCGTGGCGGCCTGGTAATAAGACTGGCAGATCTTGTATCCCATGTAGTAGCCGAGATCGGGGGGGCCGACGCGGTCGGGGTCGCGGCCGTTGTAAAGCCAGGCGCGGTGGCGGCCGGGTTGTTGAATATCCTGCTGGAACCGATCCCATAGGTCGTGTTCGTGACTGTCGCCGTAGCTTTTGACGGCTTCGTTGATATGGCGGCCGGCGGTGAGTTCGGCGATGAAATCGGCGCCGCCTTCGCGCATGGAGGCGCCGAAGAGGAGACCGGCCTTTGAGGGGTCGGTGTTCTGCTGGAAGTGGACGAGTTCATGGGCAACCATGGGGATGAGGTCCTCGAACTTGAGGCGCGCGCCTTCGCCGAAGAACATCTCGGCGCCGAGGATGAGGGCGCGGGGGGAACTCATGCCTCCGGAGTTGCGGCGCCCGATGACAATGTAGAGGGCGGGGAAGGCGGCTTCGGGGTAGAGTTTCTGGAACTTGCGATAGACCTCGCGGATTTGGGGCTCCATGGATGCGGCCTTTTCGGTGTTGGGGCGGACGCGTTCATAATAGGCGCGGTCTTCGAGAATGCGGCCGGCGAGGGCTTTGGCGCTGATGATGCGGTCAGCCGTGAAATCGCGGACGCCTTCGCTCGCGACGTCGAGGTAGCCGGATTGGAGGACGGAGGCAAGCCGGTCCGGTTGTGCGCCGGACCGGCTCCAGGAATCGTAGGCTTTCCAGAAGAGCGCCACATCGCTGGTGACCACAGGGGCACGCTCCGGGTCGCGATTGGCGGCGGGAGCCTGGGTCTGGGCGTGTACGAACAAGTTCGTAGCGATGAACAGGAGTGTGGCGTGCATCCGGACAATAGCCTCTTATTCCTGCAAGTCTACAGTATTGCCGATGGTTACTTGGGGTACGGTGACGGCGGCGGTGGCTGCGAACTTGGGTTCGCCTGGGGCGGTAGTGAGAAACGCTTCGAGCGAGTACACCATGGCCGGGTCGGCGTTTGCGGGATAGGGGACGTTGACGGTTGCGGTGAAGCCGGTACCGATGTTGACGCTTCGCTCCATGAAGAGGAAGGCCTTGTCGGCGGACCAGGTGTAGACGATCTTGCCGTTGCTATCGCGGAGCACGAGGTCGTAGTCCTGCGAGGAAGGGAAGCGGACCCTGATGCTGGGGGACAGGCCCATGTCGACGCGGAGGGTAACTTGCCAAACTCGCTGGACGTGGTTGGATATGGCGGCGATAGTGAAGCGGCCGCGGTCTCCGCCTTCGATGACGGCAGAGCCGACTCGGGCATAAACAAGCTCATAGGCGCGCAGGCCGAGGAAGCTTTGCACGACCCGGCGGACCATGCCCACGTTTTCGGCGTAGAGTTCGTGATCTAGGCCGGAGTCGTTGCAGATGGAAGTGGAATAACGGATCTCGAGGTTCCGCTCCCAACTGCCGGAGGGGCCGTTGTGGGGGACGCGGCGGGCTTGGGTGTGTCCTTGTTGTGGGCACTCCCGTTCCGGCGCGACCCACGTTTGGCCGTCGGCGACGAACGAGGTGAGGAGGAACTCGCGCGAGGAATCGGCGTCGTAGTACATGAGGCGCTGGTTTTCGTCATTGCGGACTAAGAGGGGGCGGACACCGTAGCCGGTGAGCGTGTGGTAGACGCGACCGGACTGGGTGGCCAACGGTGTCCCGACGCGAACGGTGATGGTGTGACCGCTAGACGATTCGCGATAGGTCCATGAGTTGCCGTTGGCCAGTGGAAAGAAATCACCGCCGAAGGCGGCGGCGGATAGCGCTGCGAAGAGGGCAACGCGGGAAAAATGATACATGCAAATTCTCCTTGGTTCTGCTTCGGTGGCGGAACCTGCTTAGGTCGTAAGCTTGCGCACTGGGTCCTACCTAGATACGCGTAATCGGGGAGAGAAACGGAAACCCTGGTTGAGGAGAGTTTTCAATTGTGATTTTCTTCGCCGGGGTGGAGGCGGAAGCGCAGGAAGAGGCTGACGGAGGTGGGGCGCGCGCCGTAGAAGGGCTTGAGCGGGCCGGCGAAGGCGTAGGCGGTGAAGTTCATGCCGGCAGCAGGACGGACGGCGCCGGCGGGACGCAACTGTCGCGTGTAGCCGATGGTGAAGGCGTTGACATCGAAGGCGCGTTTGCCGGTGCGAAGGAGGAGTTCGTGGGCGAGGTTGTGGTCGTATTCGAACAGCTCATCGCGTTGGGACCACTCGTAGCGGGCGGTGATCAGATTGTTGCGAGTGAGCGTTCGAACGGTTTCGGCGAGGAAGGAGTTGGTGGCGTAACGGCCGATGGATTTCCGGTTTCGCGACCATATCACGCTGGTGGACCAACCGGCGGCGGGTGTTGTGTAGTGCAGGGAGGCAGTTGTGCGAAGAACATTATCGAGGTGAAATGTTTCGGGGCGGCGGAGGTGTCCGGCAGAGACCTGCGCCAGCCAGTTTGGGGACGGCTGCCAGGTGAGGCGTCCCGACCAGGAGTCCATGCCGCCCATGTCGATGTTCCAGCGGTTCTCGTTGGGTTCTTTGCCGCGGAAAGAAGAGGCCTCGAAACGCACGGTGCGGTAGGTGAGACCAAGGGTGAGGACGTTATTGGTAATGTGGGTGGCGTCTTGCCAATGATGGCCGAGTGTGGCCTGCGGCAGTTCCATGGCGGAGGCGCGATGGGGGAACGCGACGGGGCCGAGGGCGGCGTCGCCGGCCGGGGCGTAATAGACGTTGAGGACGGAATGGATGGAAAGCGGGCGGGCGTAATGAATGCTGAGCTCCATGATGGCGTCGTGGGGGTGCTGGCCATCGACGATAGGAGCGCCGTCGGCTGTTTCGCCGGTTTGGAACAGGAGCGGATAGCGCTTGCCGCGTACGGTGACCGGATCGAGCGAAACCATGCCGCGGAGCATGAGGCTGCCTTTGCCGATGTTGCGGGCTGCGGCGAGCATGCCCCAGTTGGCGGAGTAAAGTTTGTCGCTGCCCCGGGACCCGGATTGTTGGGTGCTGACGAGGAACGCCTGGCCCATCCACATGAGATGCCAGCCGGCGGCCTTGGTCATGACCATGGGCATGGGCCAGGAAGCGGGATTGAGGCTGGTGCCGGAACTGAAGGAGAGGAGATAGGATGTGGACTTGTTCGGCGCGTATGTGCCCGGGGGAGGCTGTTGGTGGTGGTGGTCGTGCTGCGCAAAGAGGGCGGTGGTGAACGCGAGCACGAGAAGCGCGGAGTGAAGTGTTGTCATTGTCATGGGTGTTCGTTACCTTCCATGGGGCTGACGAACGGGCTTCGCGAATCTTACAGCGGCGAGGGATGGAAAATTTACTGACCTTTGCGGCAGTGGCAATCGAGACAGCCGTGGGTGGCGCAGATGCCGCAGGCGGTAGTGAGCTGTTTGCGGAGCGCCTGGCGGGCACGATGAACGCGGACAGCAGCGTTGTTGGCGCTGATGCCGGCGTGTTCCGCGAGCCTCGCCATGCTGTTGCCGTTCAAGTCGACGAGTTCGATGGCCTGGCGGAATTCAGGTTTGATGGATGCAAGCAGGCTGTGGATGCACTGGCAGATGCCGCCACGGAAGAGATCGTCGGGTTCCTGATGGGATTCGAGGTGATGGACCAACTGATCGGCTGTGCGGGAGGCGGAGGCGCGATGACGGTAGTAGTCGATGATGGCATTGCGCAAGAGGCGGTAGAACCAGGCGACGACATTCTCTTCGCCGCGGACAGAAGCTCCCTTTTCAATGGTCCGGACGAAAGCCGCCTGCAGAATGTCTTCCGCGGCGGCTTCTGAATCGACTCTGGCGCGAAGGAAGGCAAGGAACTGGCGGCGGCTCTCCACCAGGCGGGCCAATGCGTCGGGCGAGATCCCGGGTGTTGCTGGCTGCTGGTTTTTCATCCCTATTCGGAGGCTATCACGAGAATCAAGAGCGCAGGCGGAGGCTGTTGGCGACGACGCTGGCGGAGGAGAGGGCCATGGCCGCGCCGGCCATGACGGGCGTGAGTTGGAGCCCGGTGAACGGATAGAGCACACCGGCCGCGACGGGGATGCCGATAACGTTGTACATGAACGCCCAGGCCAGGTTTTGTTTCATGATGCGGGTGGCACGGCGGGCGAGAGCGATTGCGTAGGCTACGCTATCGAGGTCGCTGCGCATGAGGGTGACATCGGAGGCTTCGGTGGCGATGTCGGAACCCGACGCCATGGCGAATCCGGCATCGGCCTGAGCGAGTGCGGGTGCGTCATTGACTCCATCGCCGACCATAGCGACGGAGCGGCCTTGCTTCTGGAGGCGTCGCACCTCGGCCACTTTTCCATCGGGTAGGACTCCAGCAACGATGTCATCGATACCCGCATTGCGGGCGACTGCCCGGGCGGTGGAAGCACGGTCGCCGGTGACCATGAGCAGGCGGAGGCCGGCAGAGCGCAGTTTGGCAATGGCGGCAGGGGACGAAGGCTTGATGGCATCGGCGATGGCGATGACCGCGGCGAGGCGGGCATCGATGGCTAGGAAGACGGGGGTCTGTCCGAGGGTGGAGAGACGCTCGGCTTCGATGGCGAACCGGCCGAGGGAGACGGCGGATTGTTCCATGAGGCGCTGGTTGCCGATGGTGACGGTGCGGCCTTCGACTATGGCGGAAGCGCCGAGTCCGGGTTGGGCCTGGAAGGCGGAGGCTGAGGGGATCGCGATGCCGCGCTGTTCGGCAGCGTGGAGAATGGCCTCGGCCAACGGGTGCTCGGAGAGGCGTTCGACAGCGGCGGCAGCAGCGAGGACGGTGTTTTCGCCGCAAGCTTCGCTGAGAACGATGCTTTGCAGAGAGGGGCGGCCTTCGGTGACGGTGCCCGTTTTGTCGAGGACGACGGTGTCGATCTGGGTGGTCTTTTCGAGCGCTTCGCCACCTTTGAAGAGGACGCCCGATTCGGCGCCTTTTCCGATGGCCACGATGACGGCGGTGGGAACGGCGAGGCCGACGGCACAGGGACAGGCGATGATGAGTACTGCGACGGCGGCGCTGAGCGCGGGCACCACTCCTTGATCGGGGGCGAGAAGTAGCCAGGCGGCGAAGGTGGCAATGGCGACGGAGATGACGATCGGGACGAAGACAGCACTGATGCGATCGGCGAGTTTCTGCATCGGCGCGCGCGAGGCTTGGGCTTGGCGCATCAGCTT
>JAEUQG010000091.1 GCA_016789755.1 Bryobacterales bacterium | reverse complement strand
CGATTCAATGAATGCCCATGTGATGCCCGCAACGACTCCGGCGGTCATCAGGACAAATGAGATGGACAAGGAGCGCGTGATGATGGAATCGAGCGTTCCTAGCGGCGGAAGGTGATCGAAGAGCGCCCCGGGGCGCTTGGTTTTGAGTTGGTTTTAGCGGACGAGATAGAAGATTGAGGCCCCCGCGGTGAGAAGCAGCGCCGCGTAGCCCGACAGTACGGCCAGAACGTGCGTGGCCAGCCAGCCCTCGCGCAGTCCGGCGCTTGCCCAGCCGGCCACTGGCAATTGCATGGCACCGACCAAAGTCATTACAAACACAAGGGGAAAAAGAAACACGCTGAGAGGAGCAAATTGATACCGCCGCCAGACGAAGAGAAAGACAAGCGCGATGAAGAAAGCGCAAACAGAGATGGATTGATAGAAGTTAGCGAGAGGAAGAGTGCCACTGGCACGGACTAGTTCCACGAGCGAAACCATGTGCAAGAGAACCCCTGCAACAAACGCCGAAAACGCCGGACGAAGCAGAGACGTGGTTCGCCCGAACAGCGTGGCTAGCGCGTGGAGTAGACCGACGAAATATAGGGCTGCGGCAACACGCAGCCAGAAAACGCTTGATTCCTGCATCCGGCCCGTTCTCTTTTATTGTAGCGATGCGAGCGAGACGAAAGGGGTTGGCCAACAGGGGTGCGTGTCGCGTAGCATACAGGCTATGGACAAACGAAACCGGTTGGCAGGCAAGAAAGCCATTGTGACGGGCGGTTCGCGAGGCATCGGCCTGGCGATCACACGAACATTGATGGAGTGCGGGGTGGACGTAGCCATCTGTGGGAGAAATGAGGAGTCTCTTCGGCAGGCGGTGGGGGAATTGTCGCGGCAAGTGCGGGGAGAAGGTAAGGGGAAAATCGTAGGACACACCTGCGATGTGACAGATATTGAGCAGGTACGAAAGTTTTTCACCTATGTGGACGATACATTAGGAAGCCTGGACATTCTGGTTAACAACGCCGGAATCGGGGTATTTCGATCGGTAGCGGATCTGAGCCCGGAGGAATGGCGAGTGACATTGGACACGAACCTGACAAGTGTGTACCTCTTTTGTCACCTCGCAATGGAGCGGTTCCGTAGCGGTCGCGGAGGTTTCATCGTGAACATTTCCAGCCTTGCTGGACGAAACGCTTTCGCCGGCGGGGCGGCATATAACGCGAGCAAATTCGGCCTGAACGGCTTCAGCGAAGCGTTAATGCTCGACCACCGCGGCGACAACGTGCGGGTTTGTTCGGTGATGCCGGGCAGTGTATCGACCGAGTTCTCTGGAACGCATGGTGTTGCGGAATGGAAAATCCAGCCCGAGGACGTGGCCGAAGTGGTACGGATGGTGCTGGAAATGCCCGAACGAACAATGGTCAGCAGAGTGGAAATACGCCCGTCGAAACCGGGCAAGTCGTAATAAGAAAAGAGGATCGGTGTGGACACGAAAGAGCGCGGTAGAGGATTGGAAGTCCGGTTGCTGAAAGAAGCGCTAGGAGGCGGTTGGCGCAGGCAAAGCCCAGCCATGGAACCCGTCGCGGGGAAAATTCCTTCGATCCCACAGGCCAGGAGAGGAGACGGAAGCATGACGAAGTTAGGTATCCCGCTCGATGCGTCCCGCACGGGGCGCGAAGCGGAATCGTTGGATCGCCGGCTGCGGCAGTACATTGTGGGGCAGAAGGAGGCGATCGACCAAATCGTCAACATCTACCAGTTGTACCTGACAGGGATGACGCCTCCGGGGCGGCCGATCGGCAATTTCCTCTTCCTCGGTCCCACGGGCTCGGGCAAAACGCGAATCGTGGAAGCCACGGCAGAAAGTATGGTGGGGAACCCCCGGGCTGTGATCAAGATCGACTGCGCGGAGTTCCAGCATTCGCATGAGATCGCCAAACTGATCGGCTCTCCTCCGGGATACTTGGGGCATCGGGAAACCCACCCGCTGCTATCGCAGGAAGT
Source organism: Bryobacterales bacterium (assembly GCA_016789755.1). Classification (GTDB taxonomy): domain Bacteria; phylum Acidobacteriota; class Terriglobia; order Bryobacterales; family Bryobacteraceae; genus CADEFT01. Next base: position 1,845 of record JAEUQG010000091.1, on the reverse strand, counting down.
GTTGAATCTCTACCATACCGACAACTGCAAGATCAGCTTCGTACTGTTCGACGAAATCGAAAAGGCGAGCGATGCGCTGTGGAACCTGCTGCTGGGCATCCTGGACAAAGCGACACTCACTCTCGGGGATAACCGGCGGGTCGATTTCTCGAAAGCGATGATCTTCATGACCTCGAACCTCGGGGCCGCCGAGATGAGTTCGATGCTGGCGCCGCGGCTCGGGTTCAATGCTGTCGGGCAGGCGGATTCGGCGAAGCCGGCTGTGCTCGATGAGAAGCTCAACTCCAAAATCTCCAAGGCAGGCGTGGAAGCCGCGCGACGGAAGTTCACACCGGAGTTCATGAACCGGCTGGACAAGATCGTTGTCTTCAAGCCCCTTGGTGAGCCGGAACTAAGAAAGATCCTCGAAATCGAACTCGGCATGGTGCAACAGCGTGTGCTGAACAACGTCTCTGAGAATCCCTTCGTCTTCACCACTGCGGAGGGCGCCAAAGAGTACCTGCTGAAGGAAGGCACTGATGCAAAGTACGGGGCGCGTCATTTGAAGCGCGCCATCGAGCGGCTGATTGTCCAACCGATGTCCAACCTCATTGCCACCGACCAGGTTCGGCGGGGTGATTGGCTGCGGGTGGAATACGACGCCGCAAGCGGGCAAATGGTCTTCTTCAAGGATGCCGAGGGTCTGCCGATGCAGGCGATGGCGGATCTGATGGACTCTTCGCTGTTGAATCTTAGCCAAGCGTTATCGAATGCGGCATCGGTAGAGCCGCCCCGCCCGGCAGTGAACGCAAGATCGAGCCGGCGGAGTTAGTATCGAACGCCCTTCCTGAAACATCTGAACGTTCTCCTGTTCTGGCTTGCCTCAGATTGGTTTTTTTGCGAAGTTGCCGACTGCCCAATCGATAAGGTATCCTGACGCGAAATCAGGCAATGGGCCACCTGTTGCCTTGTGCATTTCCGTACGCAGGAGGATTTTCAGATGTTTCAAGCGTTCAAAGAATTCGCCATGAAGGGCAATGTGCTCGACATGGCGGTCGGTGTCATCATGGGCGCCGCCTTCGGAAAAATCGTCAGTACTTTTACCGAAGGCATCATGATGCCTCCTATCGGTAAGGTGATGGGCTCAGTGGATTTCTCCAACAAGTTCGTCAACCTCACCGACACTCCAGTGGTCAGCCTGGCCGAAGCCAAGGCCAAGGCAGTCCCCGTCATCAGCTACGGCATGCTGATTAACAACATCATTGACTTCCTGATCGTGGCTTTTGTGCTCTTCTTGGTCATTCAGGGCTTCAACAAGATGAAACGGGATGCTCCCGCGCCACCGCCGCCGGGCCCCACTCCCGACCAACAACTTCTCACTGAGATCCGCGACCTCCTCGCCTCCCGCAAAGGCGCCAACGCGTAAGTTCTCCATGGCAGGGCGTTCTCCCGCAAACGCCCTGCGTTTTCCCTCCCCTCACCCTTCCCCACAGGCTGTTACAATTCCGTTGTGAATCTCAGAGCCGTCGCGATCCTCTTCTGCTGCTTGCTCGTGTCGTGCGTCAGTCCTCCAGGCCCGGGCGCTTCGGCTCCTGCCGGCAGCCGCTCCGAAGTCCAGGATTTCCTCGCCATGTACGACGAGATCGATGGCCGCCTCGCCACTGTCGCCTCCGAGTCCCAGTGGAAGTCTTCCACCGATGTCAACGATCAGCACACCGGTGAACGTATCGGCGCCGACCGCGCCCTTGCCGGCTTCCGAGGAAGCCGGTATGTCATCGAAACGGCCAAGGCTCTGCTCTCCTCCCGCAAATCCCTCTCCGATTCCGAGTTCCGTCAACTCGACAAGATTCTCCTGCAAGCCGCCGA
>JAEUQG010000054.1 GCA_016789755.1 Bryobacterales bacterium | reverse complement strand
CAGGTGAGCGAAGAGGTTCCGGACACGGACCTCACCTGGATCAAGCAGATGGGGGTGGACTATCTGAACGTGCAGACGGGGAAGGGCCGTGGGACGTACGACAACTTCACGGCGATCAAGAGGCGCGTGGAGGGGGCGGGGTTGAAGGTGTGGAACATCTCCAACAACGACAACCGGAACATTGAGGAGGTGACGCTGAATCTGCCGGGCCGCGATGCGAAGATCGAGTGGCTGAAGCAGTATATCCGCGATACGGGGAAAGCGGGAATCGGCTACATCACCTATGCCCACATGGCGAACGGCATCTGGTCGAGCAAGCCGGAAACGACGCGGGGGGGCGGACAGGCTCGGGCTTTCAAGATGGAGACGGCGCAAGGGTTCTGGAACGGCAAGACCTACAACGGGCCGTTGAGCCACGGGCGCAAGTATTCGAAGGAAGAGCTGTGGGAGAACTACACCTACTTCATTAAGCAGATTGCTCCGGTGGCGGAGGAAGCGGGGGTACGGATTGGGATTCATCCGGACGATCCGCCGGTGCCGGAACTGGCGGGGATTCCGCGGCATATTTTCGGGACGTTCGACGGGTATGTGAAGGCGCTGGAGATTGCCAATTCGCCGGCGATCGGGGTGTGCCTGTGCTGCGGGACGTGGATGGAAGGCGGGAAGTCGACGGGCAAGGATGTGTATGAGGCGGCGAAGGCGTTCGCGAAGATGGGGAAGCTTTGGAAGATCCATTTCCGGAACGTTACGGCGCCGATTCCGTACTTTGTGGAGACCTACATCGACAACGGATACACGGACATGTGGAAGCTGATGCGGACGCTGGTGGATGTGGATTTCCGGGGGAACCTGATTGCCGATCACGTACCGGCGATGGCTCCGGGGAGGCATGCGGCGTGGTCTTACAGCATCGGCTACATCCGGGCGCTGTATCAGGCGGCGGGCGGCAAGGTGTAATCCCAGGCGGGGCTGAAACTTCTACGGCTGCACTGCATCCTTTACAATAAGGAGGTAAGCGTCCGGCTGTATCCCCGATGATTGCCACCAACACTATTGCCGAGGAAATCCTCGACCTCAAGCGCCAGAAGCGCGCGATTCTGCTGGCCCACTTATACCAGGAGCCGGAGATCCAGGAGTTGGCCGATGTGACGGGCGACAGCCTGGAACTGGCTCGCAAGGCGCAAACGTTCGATGGAGACGTGATTGCTTTTTGCGGGGTTTGGTTCATGGCGGAAACGGCGAAGATCCTCAACCCCAGCCGCATTGTGATCGTCCCGGACAAGGACGCGGGATGTTCGCTGGTGGATAGCTGCCCGGCCGACCAGGTGCGGGCCACCAAGCGGCGTTTTCCGGATCACACGGTGGTCAGCTATATCAACACGTCGGCGGCGGTGAAGGCGGAAAGCGATATTATCTGCACTTCGCGCAATGCGGTGGCGATTGTGAATTCGATTCCGGCGGAGAAGCCCATTCTGTTTCTTCCGGACATCAATCTCGGCAACTTCGTAAAGAAGGAGACGGGCCGGGAGAACATGCGAATCTGGCAGGGGGCATGTATCGTACACGCGACGTTTGCCGCGCGCAAACTGCAGGCAGCGCGTACGGAGCATCCGAGTGCTCTTGTGGCGTCGCATCCGGAGTGCCCACCTGAAGTGCTGCGGATGTCGGATTTTATCGGCTCGACGTCGGCGATCATCGACTGGTGCGTGACGCATGAGGCCGATGAGTTTATCGTGATGACGGAAAGCGGCGTGGCGCATAGCCTTCACAAACGCGCTCCGCACAAGAGATTTCATTTCGTTCCGAATGAGAACTGCAACTGCAGCGAGTGTCCGTACATGAAGCGGAACACGCTGGAGAAGCTGCGGGATGCGCTGAGGACACTGGAGCCGCGGGTGGAACTGCCGGCGGAGTTGATGGAGAGAGCTCGCCTGCCAATCGAAAGGATGCTCGCCGTTAAATAGGGAATGGAGCCTCTCGTCGACAGTTACGGGCGCCGGCACAACAATCTGCGGATCAGTGTTACGGACCGCTGCAACATCCGGTGCTTTTATTGCATGCCGGAGGATGCGAAGAACTTTCAGCCGAAGCCTGAGATTCTCACCTTCGAGGAAGTGGAGCGGTTCGTGCGGGTGGCGGTGTCGCTTGGGGTGAACAAGCTGCGGATTACGGGCGGCGAGCCGCTGTTGCGCAAAGACCTGCCGGTGCTGATCGAAAAGCTGGCGCGGATTCCGGGAGTGGAAGATCTGGCGATGACCACGAACGGAGTGCTGCTGAGCCAGCACGCGCGGGCTTTGTACGATGCCGGCTTGCGGCGGCTGAACGTTCATCTGGACACTCTGGACCGGGAACGGTTCCGGCAGATCACGAGGCGCGACGATTTCGAGCGGGTGCTGGAAGGTATCGAACTGGCGCGCTCGTTGGGGTTCGGGCCGATTAAGATCAACGCGGTGGCGGTGAAGAATCTGGTGGAAGCGGACATTGTTCCGCTGGCGCGGTATGGCCGGGAACGAGGGATCGAGATCCGGTATATCGAGTTCATGCCGCTCGATTCGCAGGGGCTGTGGGATCGGAGCAAAGTTCTGTTGATGGACGATATGCTCGACATGCTGCGGCGGGAAATCGGGCCGCTGGATGCGGTGCCCGATCAGGATCCGCGGGCGCCTGCGACGGCATTCCGCTTCTCGGATGGAATTGGCGGGGTCGGGTTCATCGCCAGTGTGAGCAAGCCATTCTGCCTGAACTGCAACCGCATCCGGCTCACGGCAGACGGGCACCTGCGTTACTGTCTCTTCGCGATCGAGGAGAAGAACGTGAAGGCGTTGATGCGTGGAGGGGCGGGCGATGAAGACATCGCGGCACTGATTCGCGTTTCGGTGGGCGAGAAATGGCTCGGCCATGAGATCAACTCTCAGAAGTTCGTGCCGCCGCCGCGGCCGATGTACGCAATCGGAGGTTAGCCGATGGTGTATGCGGTCTGGCTGTTCGGCATTTCGATCGCTTTCGTGGTAGCCGAGCGCATTTGGCCGTGGCGGAGGCAGCAAGGGTTGTTGCGCGCGGGGCTGCTTTCCGACATTCTGTATATCGTTTTCAATTCCGAGTATCTGGGGATGATCTTCGCCGTAGTCACCGCGAGGTTACTGGTCCTCTACAATCCGGAACCGCTGATTACCCTCAACCTGATGTCGTCGAAGCCTTACTGGCTGCAGTTCGCGATTCTGTTGCCGGCATTCGATTTCGCGCAGTGGGCGGTGCACAATGCGTTGCACCGCACGCCGATCCTGTGGCGCTTCCACAAGGTGCATCACAGCGTAGTGGACATGGACTGGATCGGGAACTGGCGATTTCACTGGGGGGAGATCGTGGTGTACCGCGCGGCGATGTACGTGCCGACGGCAATTCTGGGTTTCGCCCCGGCGGTGCTTTTTTATTACGGAATCCTGAACACGATCATCGGGCATTATGCGCATGCGAACCTGCGAGTCTCGTTGGGGCCGCTGAAGTACATTCTGAACACGCCGCAGATGCACATCTGGCATCACAATCATCCGGATTGCGGTCCCATCAACAAGAACTTCGCGATTACGCTGAGCATCTGGGACTGGATCTTCGGAACCGCCTACATGCCGGCGAAGCCTCCCGAACGGCTGGGGTTCGAGGGGATTGAAACGTATCCGAAGAATATCGCCGGGCAGTGGCTGCAGCCGTTCCTGAAGTAGCGGGGAACGTGTAATCTACAAACATGCTCGTGCTCCCGCTGGCCGCATTGCTCCTGTCCGGAATTGCGATTGTAGCCGTTGCCTTCGATGGCAACAGAGCTTGGCCGCAGTGGCGGGGCGCGGCGGCGGATGGGGTTGCCGAGCATGCCGACTTGCCTGTCCGCTGGTCGAAGAGCGACAGGGTGCGGTGGATGGTGAAGCTCCCGGGCTGGGGAACGAGTTCGCCGGTTGTGCATCGGGACAAGGTTTTCGTCACCACGCAATCGGATGAGGGAGGGAAGCGATCGCTGCTCACGTTTTCGCTCGATGGGGGCACGGGCCGGGAGCTTTGGCGCCACGATTTCGGGTTCGGCGTCCAGCAGCGGACGCATGAAAAGTCGTCGCTGGCGGTGAACACTCCGGCGGTGACGGAGGATGCGGTCTATGTGGCGTTCGGCAATTCGGACATCGCGCGCTACACGCATGACGGGAATCTGGTATGGGTAACGCGCTACATGGCGCTGTTCGGCGATCCGAAGATGGCGTGGGGATATGGAGTGAGTCCGGTGGTGGTGGATGACTCGGTTGTACTGCCGTGGGATCATCACAAAGGCCCATGTTATCTTCTTGGGCTGGATGCGAGGACCGGTCATGTCGCATGGCGCCAGCAGCGGCCGATCGGCACGTCTCACGCCACGCCGCTGGTGGTGCGGCATCATGGCCAGACGGACATTCTGGTATCGGGAAAGAACAAGCTCACGGCGTTCGATGCGGTGACGCACGAAGAGCTGTGGCAATACGGTGAGGGAGAAGGACCGTTCAACGGGGAGATTGTGGTGAGCCCGGTGCAGGGGGATGGCGCGGTGTTCTTTCAATTATGGCGGCAGAGCCCGATTCATGCGGTGCGGCTGCGCGGGGGGCGGCAAGCTCCGGAGCGGTTGTGGATCAGCGAAAAGCCCGGCCCACAGGAACCTTCGCCGGTGTATTACCGGGGACTGCTTTACGCGGTGATGGACAACGGAGTGCTGGTGTGTTTGGACGGGAAGACCGGCAAGGAAGTGTACCGGCAAAGATTGGGAGGGAACTTCAACTCCTCGCCGGTAGCGGCGAAGGGGCGGGTGTATTTCAGCAACAACGACGGGACGACGTTTGTGGTGAAGGCTGGCCGGCAGTTCGAGTTGCTGGCGGCGAATGAACTGGGGGAACGCATCACGGCGTCGCCTGCAATCGCGGGCGACGACTTATTGATTCGGACCGATTCCCATTTGTACCGTATCGGAGGCGGAGGATTTGGCGCGAGAGGCAAGCCATAGGCCGGCTCCGCAAATCGCCATTCCGGCGAGCGACCATTCGAGGGGAAGAAATAGCAGCTTGTTCTTCACGAAGTAATCGCGAATGGATGGGATGCTGATTACGGCTACGGCCAAGCCGTTGTTCAGCGCATGCGCCAGCATGCCTGGGAGGACGCTACGGCTGTGCCAGAAGAGCCATCCGATAGCGAGGCCGAGTAGCATCACGGGCATCATTCGATAGATGGATGCGTGGGCAACGGCGAAGAGGAACGCGCTGAGCACAATGGAGACTCCCATTCCCAGTTTCCGGAAAGAGCCTTGAATGAATCCGCGAAAGAGCAACTCTTCGCAGATGCCGGGGGAGATGGAGGCGGCGAAGACGATCCAGGCTATGGGGATATCGACGCGGTCGAGCATCATCACCTGCTGCAGTCCCTTGGCGAGCGATTCGGGAGGCGTGAGAAGACGCAAGGTCAAGGAAGCGACGGCGCCGGCGCTCAATCCGACCATGACGGCGCCGAGCATCGGCTGCCAGCCGGGCCAGCGCAGCGCGAGTGTTTCTTTGAGCGGGAGTTTCATGAGCAGGACGGCCAATAGAACGGGTCCGAGAATGAGCAGGTACTGGGTGGCCACCAAGAGGAAACGGATGTCGATTTTGACGGCCGACGTTCCGTAGAACAGCAGCACGAGAACCGTGCAGAACATGACGAACGCCATGGAGGGGGTGACTTCGCGCCGGCGATCGCCGAAGCCGAAGAGCCCGCGGAAGGTGTCTTTGCCTCCGGTGAGCAGGTTTTCGCGTTCGAACACACGGGCGGCAAACAGCAGCGCGAGGGTGGCGTAGGCGGCGGAAGACACCAAGGTGAGGAAGATGAAATCCGGCTTGGCTTCGCCGACCAGCAACGCTTTGATGAGCAGGGCGACATTGACGCAGGGAAGAAAGACCGTGTAGAGATTGGCCTCGACGCCGGGGAGCATGGTGACGGCGGCCGGCATCATGGTGAGCATCATGACCGGAGTGGCGAGGTTCTGGCCGTCGCGAAAATCCTTGGCAAAGACGCCGATGGCGAGGAAGAGAGCGGAGGTCAGAAACGTGACGGGGACGAGCACGACGAAGACCAAGAGGTATTGCGAAGGGCCGAGCGACGAGCCCTGGCTCATCTGGCGTGAGAGGTTGTTGAAGGTGAGGCCGAGACTGGCGATGTTGGCGGCGGCCGCGATGAGGGTGATGGTGGCGATGGATGCGAACTTGCCGACGACGATCTCGATGGGGCGAACGGGCGCGCAGAGCAGGGTCTGCATGGTGTTGCGCTCCTTTTCACCGGCGGTGGTTTCGACGGCGCGGTAGAAGCCTGCCGTAGCAGAGATGGCCAACAACACGAATGGCAGCATGATGCTGACACCGAAACCGGAGCGGCGCAATTTGGGGGCGACATCGCGAGCCTCATATCCGAGCGCCGCGGTGAATCCCTTTTCAAGGCCCCGGGTTTGTTCGCGGCTTTGCAGGACCTGCTTGCGGAATTCGTCCAAGGCGGCGCCCAGGCGGACGCGGACGCGGCGCGAATCCTGGCGGACGGAGTCGAAGAGGATGGCCATTTCCTGCTTGCCGTCGTGCGAGGAACCGGGGAAGAGGACGAGGACCGCATCCGTTTTGCGGTCGAGCACCAAGGGTCTGGCGGCATTGACCAGGGGATGAACGGACGCCTTGTCGCGCATCGCTTCTGTTTTCTTGTCGGCGTCGGGGTCTTCGGCATCGGGATAGGCATCAAACTGCGCGAATTCTCCCATGCGGAGTTGCTCGCCGAGAGTTCCCGGCAAGCCGAGGTTGACGGCGGCATCGAAGTTGCGCGCCTTGAGGAGTTGCAGCAGCCCGGCAGGGGCCTCGCCCCAAACGGTGATTTTCGCCGTGCGCTGGGCGCTTTCCTTTTCCATGTTCTGTTGGAAACGCGACATGCCGATGATCATCATCGGATAGAGCAGAAGCGGCAGCACCAGCATGAAGGTGATGGTGCGCCTGTCGCGGAGGGTTTCGCGAAGTTCCTTCAGATAGATTGCCCGGACAATGGTACGCCGCATGAGTTATTCTCCGATGGCGCGCAGGAAGGCGTCGGTCAGGTTGTGCGCGCCGCTGCGCCCGATGATTTCCGCCTGGGCGCCCTCTTCGGCTTTCCTTCCCTGATGAATCATCACGATGCGGTCGCAGAGATATTCGGCTTCGCTCATGATGTGCGTAGAAAACAAGACCGCCTTACCGCTGTCGCGCTGGGCGCGGATGGCGTCGACGATGAACCGGCCGCTGAGGATATCGAGAGCGGTAGTGGGCTCGTCGAGGATGAGGATTTCGGGGTTATGGAGGAAGGCGCGGGCGATGTTGGCGCGCTGCTTCTGTCCGGCGGAGAGTGTTTCGCAGGGGCGGTCGGCGAAGGACTGCATATCGAGAGAGCCGATGAGTTCGGCGGCGCGTTGTTTGCGTTGAGCGGCGGGCATTTCGAACAGTTCGCCGAAGTAGAGCAGGACCTCACGGGGAGTGAGGCGCATATAGAGTTGGGTATCGCCGGAGAGGAAGCCGATCTGGCGCTTGGCTTCGAGCGGGGAGGTTTTCATATCGAAACCGCAGGCGCGCACTTCGCCGGCATCGGGAGTGAGGATGCCTGCGAGCATGCGCAGGACGGTGGTTTTTCCGGCGCCATTGGGTCCGAGCAATCCCACGATTTCGCCGGAGTGGACTTCAAAGGAGATACCGTCCACTGCTTTCACCGCGCCGAAATGCTTCACTAGTCCGTCACAGGCAAGCCTGACCCCGTTTGTCATTCCATTACAGTGTAGTCGTTTCGGGGAGCGCTCACCGGCCCCTGGCGGGCGCCCACGGCGTTCGTGGCATATGAGAAAATAGAGCCCGTTATGCCGCACACTCGCCGCAGTTTCCTATCCGCCGGCGGAGCCGCGCTCGCCGCTCCCGCCATGGTCCCGGCCGCAGCCGCTGCCTCCACCGATCCCTTCAAACTTGGAGTGGCCAGTTACTCGCTGAGGGAGTTCGGGCGAGCTCTGGCCATCAAGTCGGTGAAACAGATCGGCACGCAATATATCAACATCAAAGAGTTTCACCTGCCTTACCGCAGTACGGCCGAGGAAATGGCGAAGGGCAAAGCGGACTTCGCCAAGGCCGGCATGCAGATTCTGGGCGGTGGCACGATCGGTCTTCAGAAGAACGATGCCGCCGACATCCGGCGCTACTTCCAGTACGCCAAGGACGCGGGGATGCCGTTGATTGTGGCCGCGCCATCGGCGGAGACGCTGCCACTGGTGGAGAAGGCGGCGATGGAGTTCAACATCAAAGTGGCCATTCACAACCATGGTCCGGAGGACAAGCACTTCCCTACTCCGCAATCGGTGCTGAAGCTGGTGAAGAACATGAGTCCGCTGATGGGGCTGTGCATCGATGTGGGCCACACAGCGCGCACCGGAGTGGATGTGGTGGAATCGATTGCCGAGGCCGGGCCGCGGCTGTTGGACATGCATATCAAAGATCTGCGGGACATGAAGGCCAAGGAGAGCCAGTGCATTGTGGGCGAAGGCGCAATGCCGGTAGTGGCGATTTTCAAGCAGTTGAAGAAAATGAATTACACGGGCGGGGTGATGCTGGAGTATGAAATCGACGCCGACAACCCGGTGCCCGGAATGATTCGCTCCTTTGCGTATATGCGAGGAGTGCTGGCCGGTTTGCGCGGATAACCGAACTCAAAGGAGTTTCATCGCCTATGCGAATTCGCGATCTTGTTGTTTCCTGGATCGCCGGCGCCGTGCTGTTGCCGGGCGCCGGGCCGGATTTCCAGAAAGACATCGCACCCGTGCTGGCCAAGCACTGCGCGGCGTGCCATGCGGGGAGGAACAAGGCTAGCGACTATTCGGTGGAATCGCAACGGGAAGTGATCGCCGGCGGCAAGAAGCACGGCAAGGCGGTGGTGGGAGGGCATCCGGAGTTGAGTCCCTTGCTGCACATGATCAAGGGCGAGAAAGAGCCGCGCATGCCCATCGGTTCCGATCTCGCCAAAGCGGACATCGAGCGGATAGAGGCATGGGTGCGGGCAATGCCTTCCGAGGCAGCGGGGCAGAAGCCGGTGTGGCGCTGGCCGTTCGAGAAGCCAGCGAGGCCGGCAATTCCGAGCGTCAACGCGAAGCGATGGACCCGCAATGCGATCGACGATTTCGTGCTGGCGAACCTGGAAGCCAATCGACTTGCACCGGCGGCGGAGGCCGATAAGCGCACGCTGGCGCGGCGGGCTTATTACGATCTGATCGGGCTGCCGCCGACACCGGAGGAGATGAATGCGTTTCTGAGCGATGGCAGCGCCACGGCGTGGGAGACTCTCATCGACAAGCTGCTGGCGGATCCGCGTTATGGCGAACGATGGGGACGCCACTGGCTGGATCTGGTGCGCTATGGGGAAACAAGCGGGCTCGAGGGGGACGGGCCGATCGGGAACGCGTGGCGTTATCGGGATTGGGTGGTGGATGCATTCAACAAGGATCTGCCGTACGACCGGTTTGTGCATCTTCAGTTGGCTGGGGCCGATGAGCACTCAAAGACACGAAACAACTATGCGCCCGACATGCAGGGGCATGTTCCGCTTGGTTTTCTACGGCTGGCGCCATGGGATCGCAGCAATCTGGTGGCGGACGAGGTGAGGCAGAATTACCTGAGCGAAATCACGACCACGGTGAGTTCCGTGTTTCTGGGCCTCTCGGTAGGATGCGCGCGTTGTCACGATCACAAGTACGATCCGATTCCGCAAAAGGATTACTACCGGCTGCAGGCGTTCTTTAACGCGATTCAAGTGGAGAATGTCGAAGTTCCTTTCAAGGATCCTGATTTCCGGAAGAAGGCGGAGGGCATCGTCAAGGAACTGCAAGGGCGGTTGAAAGACGGGCCGGAGAAACTGGAACTGGATCGTTTCGAGGCGGAAGCGCTGAAGCAATTCATCGCGGCGCGAAAGAAATTGGCGACGGCGGCGGACTACAAGTTGACGCGCGAGGATCTGCGTCTCGACATGCGTTTGGGGGAGAAGTCGCTGTTCGGCAAGCAGGAGCGCGGCTTGCACGCGGAGTTATTGGAGGACGCCAACCGGACGCAAGATCCGGAAGAGAAGGAACCGCTGGAGAAACTGGAGCTAGAGTTGATGAAGCGCCTGCAGAACCGGGCCGAGCGCTTCGATACATTGCGTGTGGATGATGTGCGAGCCGAGTTAGGGCGGACGGCGTCGAAGATCTTCGCGGCAGAGCAACGGGACAAGCACCGCGAGTTGAGCGAAAAGCTGGAAGTGTACCGGAGGCGGATCGGACGCTGGTCGACGAATGCGCTAACCGTGCGCAATGTTCCGGGACCGCCGAACGGGCCGATGATCGCACCGACGCGCTTGTTGGTGCGGGGCGATTACCGGCAGCCTGGGGAAGCGGTGGAAGCAGGGTTTCTGACGGCGATCGCAGGGAAAGCGGAACCTGCGGTGATCGAGCAGGACCGATACCGGCAGTTCCCGACACGTGGCTGGCGGACGACACTGGCGAAGTGGATCGCGAGTCCGGAGAATCCGCTGACGGCGCGAGTGATGGTGAATCGCATCTGGCAGTTCCATTTCGGACGGGGCATTGTGGGCACGCCGAGCGATTTCGGAGCCAACGGCGAGCGGCCCACGCATCCGGAGTTGGTGGACTGGCTGGCGCACCGCTTTATCGACGAGAAGTGGAGCATCAAGTCGATGCACCGGCTGATGATGACATCCGCCGCATACCGGCAGAGTTCCGAGAACGCGAAGTATCAGTCGAACACGGCGGATGCGGAGAACAAGCTACTGTGGCGTTTTCCGCGGCGGCGATTGGAAGCCGAAGAGATCCGGGACAGCATTCTCTATCTGAGCGGACGGCTGAACACGGAACGCGGGGGACCGAGCATTTTTCCGCCGCTGCCGGAGGATCTGGCGGATTTCGCGCGCTATGGACGCGGCGGCGGGTTGATGTGGGAGCCGAACGAAAGGCCGGAAGACGCGCTGCGGCGCAGCATCTATATCTTCCACCGGCGTTCGTTGCCGCTGCCTTCGATGGCGGCTTTCGACGCTCCGGTGTTCAGTGAATCGTGCGACCGCCGCAGTTCGACGACGACGCCTTTGCAGGCGCTGTCGATGATGAACGGATACCTGGTGCAGGACGAGGCGGCGCATTTGGCGAAACGGGCAGGGACGTTGGAGCAGGCGGTGAATCTTGTGCTGCAGCGCAGGCCCACGGAGGAAGAGCGGAAGCACTTTGCGGGTTATTCCGGGTCGCTGGAATCGATCTGCCGGGTGCTGCTGAATTCGAACGAATTCCTCTATCTCGACTAAGTTTTGCAGGCCGGTGTCGGAAAACGTTCCTTCGGGCAGTCTTAGCAGCGGAGGTCAACGAAACGACACATGAAGATCAGGCCCTTGGGCGCGGCGCTGCTTGCCGCGGCATTGTTTCTGCCTGCGCAGGACGCGACGATTCTGCCGTACCCGTACCCCAACGCCCGCTTTGAGGAACTGAAGAGCTACCTCACGCTGAGCGATACGCAGGTCACGGCTCTGCAACAGGTGAATCAGAGTAAACAGGATGCGGAGAACGTGGTGTACAGATCGATTCGCGAAAAGTACGAGGCGCTGAACAATGCGCTGAATTCGGCCAATGCGGATGCATTATTGGTGGGCCGTTTGACGCTGGAAATTCGCGATTTACAGAAGAAGGTTCCGATCGGCGGAGAACCTTACCGGACGAACGCCTTGAACGTGCTGAACGCCACTCAAAAAGCAAAGCTGCCGGCATTGACGCAAGCGCTGCAGATGGGCACAACGGCCTATCAGGCGGTGTCGTTGAATCTGATTGACCAGCCGCAGCGAGTGGGAGTGAGTCCGTTCGATTTGCCCGCGCTGGTGGGGCCGCCGGCGCCAGCATCCCTACCGCCGCAGGAGTAACGACTGAGCATCGAGGAGCAATTTCATACGCTGTATACGGAGGCAAGAGAAGACGTGTATCACTACCTGCTCACCTTCCAACTGGATCCTGCATCGGCGCAGGACGTCACACAGGAAGTGTTTCTACGTCTGTACAGCGTGTGGAAGAAGGAGGAACAGATTCGCAACCCGCGCGCCTGGGTCTTCAAAGTGGCGCATAACCTCGGGTTGACGACTCGGAAACGCAGCGCGCGGTGGGAGCCGATGGAGGAGTCGGCCTATCCCGCCGGCGCTGCTCATCCGGAGTGTCAGGCCTTGGACAAGGAGCGCGCGAAGCTGATTGAAGAAGCGTTGCATGAGCTATCCGCACAGCAGCGGCAGGTGCTGCATCTGCGCGCCGAAGGGCTGAAGTACCGCGAGATCGCCGATGCGATCGGGGTACGGGTGTCGACGGTGAGCGTGTTTCTCACGCGCGCGGTGAAGCGCCTGCGAAAGGCGATCGAATAATGGAGCGGCACGCGACAGAGGAACAGATTCTCGCCTGGCTGGACGGGGAACTGGCGGATGCGGGTGTCGAAGCCCACATTGCCGGGTGCGAACAATGCCGGGTGAGAGGGAGCGATCTGGGTACAGCCTCGGACGCGTACGGGGAGTATTGGAAGCGCAGGAAGCAACAAGCTCCGCCACCGCCGCGAACGTGGAAGGACGCATCGGAATTGATGCTCCGCACTCCCGCACACGCTCGCGGCGGGGCGTGGATGGCGATCGCTGCGAGTGTGCTGCTGGGCGTGTTCGCGGTCTGGCGTTTCTCGGCGCCGGAGAAGGTGAGCGCGGCGGAGTTATTGGGGAAGGCTGAATCAACAGTCAGCACGACGGCGGGCGGCATGCGCATTGAGATTCGCAGCAAGCGAGACAAGATGGTGCGTCCGGCCGTGTGGCGGCGGACGGGAGACGGCGCCCGTCTGCGGCGGCTGTTTGCGTCGGCCAATTATGACTGGGAATCGCCACTGAGCGTCCGCAGCTACAGGGCATGGCGCGAGTCGGTGACGGTGCGCAGCGACTCAGTGGATGTGCAACCGCAGCTTTATGTCGTGCGCACCGAGACTGACGGGGGCGTGCTGCGCGAGGCGACGCTCTCACTGCGGAAATCCGATTTGCGCCCCGTAGCCTGTCATCTCGAATTCCGCGACGATGAGCAGATCGACATTGTGGAGGCGGGTGTGGAACCGGAGGCGGTATCCGCGGAGAAACCAGC
This sequence comes from Bryobacterales bacterium, assembly GCA_016789755.1. Taxonomy (GTDB): domain Bacteria; phylum Acidobacteriota; class Terriglobia; order Bryobacterales; family Bryobacteraceae; genus CADEFT01. Next base: position 6,037 of record JAEUQG010000054.1, on the reverse strand, counting down.
GGGTCTTGCAGCGGAGGCGAAGGCGCAACCTGCCACGGAGGTGACGGCATCCCTCGAATTGCAGGTTGCAGAGGCGCTGCACCGCATCGGAGCGGATCTTGGCGATCCCATTGAAGTCGAGCGTTCAGGAGGAACTATTGTGATCACGGCAACCGGGCTGGATGCCCGCAAGAGCGAGCAACTCATCGCATCGCTTCGCATTCCGGGCGTGGAGGTGCGATTGGTGGCGCCGCGGCAATCGGAGGTTGCGACACAGACGGAGTCCGCAAACGGGACGGCGCGGCGGCCGGCGCGGGAATGGGAACAGCGGTTGACGGGCCACTATACCTACGAGGAATTCGCCGATCGCGTGTTAGGCGCCACGGAGGGCATGACGGCGCGGGCTTACGCGCTGAAGGCGCTGGCGGAGCAGTTTCCGGCGGCGAAGGAAGAGCAACTGTCGATGCAGGAGCGTGCGGTGCTGCGTGCCATTGCCGGCAACCACGTGGCAGCCATGCGCGGCCACGTGCAGCGGCTGGATCAATTGGCGGCCATTCTCGATCCAGCCGGGGAGTCCGTGACGCCGGGTCTGGTGGGAGGCGACTGGAGAGCACGCGCGCAGCGGCTTTACGAGTTGTCGGCCAGGACCGATCTGGCCGCGAGCGCATTATTCTCGCCCGACGCGGTTGCCAACCTGGCGGCGATCCGGGCAGCCGTGTTGCAGGTTGCGGCGGCGTTGGAGGAATGGCGATGATGCTTCTGCTGGCGTTGCTGCTGCAGCAAGCAGGAGGCGCGGAGCGGTCCCAGTTGTCGGGTCTTGTATTGGATGCACATGGGGCCGCGGTGCCGCAGGCTTCCGTGAGCGTGGTTCACCTTGCCGACGGCACGCGCCGGGCCACGCTCAGCGGGAATGAGGGCAGCTACGCAATCGCGGGACTGCGTCCGGGGTTGTACAAGCTGACGCTGCGGAAGCCGGGGTTCCAAACACAAGTTCGGCTGAATGTTTTGGTGCAGCCGGGCGCAACGACGGCGTTGGATCTGCACCTCGAGGTGGGCGATGTCCGCGATGTGGTGACGGTGGAGGACCAGGCATCCCTGGTCCGGGCGGGCGAGGCCGTGCTCGATACGCTATTCGGGAAACGGTGGCTGGAGGAACTTCCCTTGAACGGGCGGAGCCTGACGAGTCTGCTCGATTTGGCGCCGGGCGCGGTGGCGACGCCTGCGGCGAGCGGGGAAGCAGGCCAATTCAGTGCCGGCGGCCAGCGAGCGAACGCGAATTACTTCACGGTGGATGGTGTAAGCGCGAACAGCGGTGTGACAGGAGGCGGAATGCCGGCGCAATTCGGCGGCGCAGCGCTGCCGGGGATGACGGCGTTCGGCAGCATGCACAACCTTGCGTCCTTCGAAGATGTGCAAGATGTCCGGATCCAGAGTTCCGCGTTTGCTCCGGAGCATGGCCGGCGTCCCGGGGCGCAGGTTGCGGTGACGACGAAGGCGGGGTCGAGCACCTTCCATGCGTCCAGCTTTTATTCATGGCGGGGAAGTGGATTGAGCGCGAACGATCCCTTCGCGGCGGCGCGAGGGCTGGGGCGACTGGGCTGGGGATTGCATCATGGCGGGGGATCGGTTTCGGGTCCGATCGTGGCCAACCGTGTTTTCTTCTTTGGTTCGGGCGAGTGGATACGGTTGCGGCAACCCTACGAGTATGTGACAACGGCGCCTTCGCGGACGATCCGCAGCACGCCACTTCTGCGGTCGTTCGCAGTGCCGAACGGGCGCGAACTGGGCGGCGGACTGGCGGAGCACTTTGCACGTATTGCGTTGCCGGCCCGGCTGGACCGCGGCAGTTTGCGCATCGACTACGCGCCGGCATCGCGGGCTGCCTTCTTCGCGCGGTTCCAGGAAGCGCCGTCGAAAGCCGAGTCCGGTTATGTGCAGATTGACCGGCCGGAGTTTCAGTCGCGCACGGTCACGGCGGGAGCGACCTTGATGGTGACGCCGCGGTGGATGTTGGATATGCGGGGGAATCGCTCGCCGTCGAGCGTACGATCCACTTGGCGCGGGAATGCCATCGACGGCGCAATCCCCAGCGATCCGCGGCAATACCTGCCCGCGCCGTACCACAGCGGCCCCGGCATCTTCAGCATCGCCGTAGGAGAAGCCGGCCGGCTGATCGCGGGGAACAACGGAGGCAACCGGCAGGGGGCGTGGAACTGGGTTGCGGCGGCGGCCTACACGGAGGGCGCCCATGAAGTCAGGTTCGGGTTGGATTACCTGCGGCTGACACCTTCTCGCGATGCGATTGCAGTCAGTACGGCGGGCATCTATTCCTCGCTCGACGACTATCTGGCGGGCCGTGCGATGGCGATCACGCGGATGCAGTCGTCGACTACGGCGAGCCGCATCGAGACGTTGTCGCTTTTCGCGCAGGATACGTGGCGGGCCACGCCGAGGTTGAGCATTGTGTTTGGGACGAGATGGGAGATTACGCCGCCGCCAGCCTCGTCCGGATTCGTCACCAGCGGCAATCCAAGTCAGGCAGTGTCGAACACGAACACAACGCCTGCCGCGGGGATCACCGTTGACTATTCCAATCCGTCGCAGAGCTTGTGGGTAACACGCTACACGCAGTTCGCGCCGCGGATGGGAGCGGCGTACCGATTGAGAAAAACCACGGTGGCGCGGGCTTCCGTGGGGCTGTTTTTCGATACCGGGTTCAGTCTCGCCACGGATCCGGTCAATGGTTTTCCTTTTAACCGCTGGGTGTTCGGACTTGCGGGGCCATCGACGATCGACGCCCTGAGCCCCAAGGACTTGCGCTTGCCGCGGACTACGCATTGGAATGCGGCCATTGAGCATGGCATCACGGCAGTGGATGCCATCACACTGAGTTACGCCGGGGCGCGCGGACGGAAGTTGCTGCGTCGTGAAGGGCAGGCGCAGATCTATTCTTCTTACGCGGGAGTTGTCACCGCCACCGACAAAGGTTATTCGGACTACCACGCGTTGCAGGCGCAGTACCGGCGGCGTCTGAGCCGCGGATTGCAGGCGATGCTGGGCTACACATGGTCGCATTCCATCGACAACGGATCGATGGATTCGGCAGTGTATCTGACTGGATTGGACGATCGAGGTTCGTCGTCTTTCGACATCCGCCACAACCTGACCGCCGCGTTTCACTATGAATACCGGCAGTGGAAACTGGGAGGTCTGGCGCGAGGACGGACGGGGTTTCCGATCGACGTGCAGGTTTCGCGCAACCTGCTGGGGCTGGGTTTCGACAATGCGGCGCGGCCGGACCTTGTGCCGGATGTTCCGATGTGGCTTCCGGGCAGGATTCTCAACAGGGATGCATTCCGTGCCCCTGCCGCGGGCATGTACGGCAACCTGGGCCGTAACGCGGTCAGTGGATATGGCATGTGGCAGGCGGACCTGTCTTTGGAGCGGAACCTGTTGAACGGGGAGCGATACACTGCCTTGCTGCGCCTGGACGCCTACAATGCGTTGAACAAAATAAACAGCGGGGATCCGGTGCGCGTTCTGTCGAGCCCTCTGTTCGGGTCATCCACTTCGCTGCTGCGAATGATGCTGGGTGGGGGTACGCCGCACAGCGGACTGGCGCCGGCGATGCACTTTGGCGGACCGCGAACGATGCAGGCCAGTCTGCGATTCCGGTTCTAGGCTTGTGTTTAGCGGTGACGAAGGAAATCGCCTAAGCGCTGCATGGCTTGCTGAAGAATCGCCATCTCAGAAGCGTAACAGATGCGGATGGACCCTTCGCCGCCGGCGCCAAAGGCGACTCCGGGCGCAAGGCCGAGTTTGGTGTCGAGCAAGAGCTGCTTGCAGAATGCGAAGGAATCGGTGAGTCCTTCCACTCGGGGGAAGAGGTAGAAAGCGCCTTCCGGCGCAGGCACGGTCAAGCCCGGCATCGCGCGCAGCGCCTGCAAACAAAAATCGCGGTTTTGTTTTAATTGGGTGAGCATTTCGCGCAGGGCCGTCTCGCCCCACAGCAGAGCGGTCTCTCCGGCGCGCTGGGCGAAACTGGGGGCGTGGGAGACGATGAACTCGTTGAGTTGCGTCGCACGGGCACAGAGATCCGGCCGGGAGATGAGCCAGCCGACACGCCAACCTGTCATGCACCAGGTTTTGGAGAAAGACTGCACGACGATGACGGCATCGTCTTCGGCGGCCTTGCGCAAGATGGAGGGCACGGGGGCGCCCAATTGTTGCGCGCCGTAGTAGAGCCGGTCGTAGACTTCATCGGCCATCAGCCAAAGTCCGTGCTTGCGGCTGAGGGCCAGCAGGCGGTCCTGGTCCGCATCGGTGGCGACCCATCCCAGGGGATTCGACGGCGAGGTGTAGAGCAGCAAGCGTGTCCGGCCGGTGATGGCGGCTTCAATGGCATCGAAGTCTATTTCGTATCGTCCGCCCACGAGCGGCTGCGGGATCTGTTTGACTACGGCGTTGGCCATTTGCACGATGGCGGAGCCATTCGGCCAGGCTGGGGTAAGCACGATGGCTTCGTCGCCGGGGTTGAGCACGCATCGGATGGCGACGTTGAGAGCCTGGACTCCGCTGGTGGTGACCACGATGTGGGACGCCGGATCGAGCGTCACCAGTTGCTGTTCGGCGTAGTAACGGGCGAGCGCCTCGCGAGTGGACATCAGGCCGGCGTTCGATGTGTAGAAGGTGAAGCCGTCGGCCATCGCCTTCTGCGCGGCGCGCTTGATGAACTCAGGAGTTGCGACGTTCGATTCGCCGAAGTAGAGGCGGAGCACCTTGTCGCTTTCGGCCTTTGCGGAGAGGTCCATTTGCATGGCGAGTTCCGCCAGTTCGCGGATGCGGGAGTGAGGCACGGCCAGGGCCGAGGAGGCGAGTGCGGCAGTCGTCATTTCTTTTCAGGATAGCGGACGGAGATCTGATCCCTGGGCCGCGCTCACTGCGCGTGTATGTCTTGGAGGAGAAATGAAACAACAAATTGCACTGATTCTGATTACCGCCGCTTGTGCTCTCGGTCAAGAGCCGCAACTGATTCCCGGAGTAGCGGCGATGAACTCGGCCAGCCTGATTCCAGCGGGGATTTCCGGGGGCGGCGTAGCGCAGGGGGCGCGGTTTGTCGTACACGGGCGCAATTTTCGGAACCGGTGAGCGGGCAACTGGAGATCAGCGGGACGACGTATGAGGCGGAGGTGAAATCGGTGACGGCCACGAGGGTCGAAATGATGGCGCCGCGGTTTGCGCCGACGGGGACGGGGTGGGTGGTGCTCAACGTGGGTGGGAAGCAACTGCGCGCGCCGGTGGCAGTGGTGGAGACGGCGCCGGGAATTCTCACACGAGGAGGTACGGGCACAGGCGCGGCGGTCGCCTTCGATGCGTCGATGGAGCCGATCACGGCGCGGAACCCGGCTGTCATGGGGGATTTGGTGCGCATTCGCACGACGGGCATCGGCGCGGCGGTGAATCCGGCCAATGTGGAGATCATCCTCGGCAATCGGGCAATCCCGGCGGGGGGAGTGACCACGCATCCCGACGGGTACGATGACATCTCTTTCGAGTTGCCCGCGGTGGAGGCAGGCTGCGCGATCCCGGTAGCGGTGAAGACGGGCGAATTTGTCAGCAACTACGCCTCTATCGCCGCCGGTTCGCGAGGCACGCTCTGCCCGGATGCGAGCCGTCCGGCGAACTACGAGCAACTGGTTGCCGAAGGCGCGCGGATCGGGGGCATCTACCTTGGACGCTCTGAGATTGCGATGAAGCAGTTCAAGATGCGGTCAGACACGGGCGGAGCATCGTTCCTGCGATACGACGCCGACAAGGTTGCCGCCGGTTTCGCGGTGAACCCGGGTGTTACGGCGGGCGCCTGCACGTTGCTGCGGGCGGTGGAGCAGGATCTGCCCGAAGTTCCCTACAGCAGCCTGGAAGCCGGCCCGAGGCTGACGGTGACCGGAACGGGCGGAGCCAAGGACATGGCGCGCGAATCGAAGGGCAACTACAGCGGACGATTCGGGGAGAAGATGATGATTGACATTCCGGGGTTGCCGGCTCTTCCCGGAGGGCT
>JAEUQG010000057.1 GCA_016789755.1 Bryobacterales bacterium | reverse complement strand
TGCAACTGGCCTTCACGGGCTTCGCCTGGCTGAACATCGGATTCACAGTCTTATGGCTGTGGATCGCGGGCCGCGTGGCACGGGAACATCGCCGCCTTTCGTTTTAGTGCTCTACTGGCAGCGAAGGCTCCAGTAGAAGTGCACGGCGACGGTATTGGTAGCCGTGACGTCGTCACGGATGGCGATGTATTGGTCGGTGGCCGCGCCGGTCGAGGCGGCGGACGATCCGAATGTCACTCCGCCATTCATGGAGACCGCCAGACTTGTGGCGGACAAGGCGCCCGGGGAGGAACCGAGCATTACGGTAAACGTGCGATTGGCATACCCGGTAACATCTGAGCTGACCTTAAAGTCACCCAGTGTGCAAGATGCCGGAAGGCGCATGGCAACCGGAGCCGTAGCTGCATTGGCGATACTCTGGGTGCCGATGGGATAGACGAAATTAATACCAGCGGCTCCGCCACTCGTGCGGGAAAGTTTGCCGAGGAAGTAGTTGGAGCCTGCCGGACCGGTGGGGCCAATGGGGCCTTGATTGCCGGGGATACCCTGCAAACCCTGGAGGCCAGTTGGACCCGCAGGACCGGTTGATCCGGGAGAACCGGTGGGGCCTGCTGCGCCGGTAGGACCGGCCGCGCCCTGGAGGCCAGTGGGACCTGCGGGGCCGGTTGATCCGGGAGAACCGGTGGGGCCTGCTGCGCCGGTAGGGCCGGCCGACCCTTGGAGGCCAGTGGGACCCGCAGGACCGGTTGATCCGGGCGAACCGGTGGGGCCTGCTGCGCCGGTGGCACCTGCCGCGCCCTGGAGGCCAGTGGGACCTGCGGGGCCGGTTGATCCGGTTGCGCCTGCTGCGCCGGTGGGACCGGTGGGGCCTTGGGCGCCGGAAGAGGCGAGCGTGACATCGAGCAGGGCGGCGTTGCTGGTGGCCGTGCTTTCCTTGCTATCGAGGACGAGGGCTGTGGTGGGTGCGCCGACACTGGCTGCGATGGTAAATCCGTTGTTGGTGGCGGGGAAATCGACCCAGTTCTTAACAGTGTTTGTGACATCGACTGCGATCCACTGGCCCGCCGCGGTGACGGGGACGGTGGCGATGACGGCGCCCGGCACCGGGGCGCTGGCCCCTGTGACGGTGGTTTCCGCCCACGCCGATGTGGCGGTGGCGACATCGGCGGCGCCGGCGACATTTACACGGTTGACATAGAGATAAAGCACCGCCTTCGAGACCATGGAACCGACGGTTCCGGGCGGAAGCGAGGATACGGTGTCAAAGCGGATCAGGGCAGTGCTGCCACCTCCAACGTTGATGTTGGGGGACGTACCGAAATTGTTGGCTGGGAGAGCCGTGCTGGTGTGGGTATCCGCGCTGGGCGGCGCGACAGCGCCAAATGCCGGCAAGGATGCCAGTGCCGCCGCAGCCAGAAAACAACCAAGTCTTCTGCTTCGATGCAAGTGAGTTTCCTCCGTTCAGAGTTCCAGAGAACGCAGGCACACACCTCTATTTAGAGATCCCATGCGCCCCTCTGTTCGGTACAGTATCGGTGAAAATCGGGAATAATGTCAATAAAAAAGTCAAAAATGGACGAAATGGGGCGGATGCGCGGAGCGGGCAACGCGGATGGGGAGGCGGTATAGTGTCAGGGTGACTCGCAGATCCTTCTTTCCCTTGCTGGGCGCGTGCGGATTCGCACAGACGGCGCGGAAGCGTCCCAACGCCGTGGTGATTCTGGTGGACGATATGGGTTTTTCGGACATCGGCTGCTATGGCGGCGAGATCCCCACGCCGAGCATCGATAAGCTGGCCGGGAGGGGCGTGCGGTTCACGCAGTTCTACAACACGGCGCGGTGCAGTCCGAGCCGCGCGGCGCTGCTGACGGGATTGTATCCGCATCAGGCGGGTATGGGGCATTTGGACAACGATGTACGCGCGGGTTCGCGAGGGTATCGGGGCCGGCTGGTGGATGAGAGCGTGACCATTGCCGAAGCGGTGCGGCCGGCGGGTTACTTTACGGCGATGGTGGGCAAATGGCATGTGGGGCAGCAACATGGCACTCCGCCGTGGGAGCGCGGATTCGACCGTAGCCTGAACATGGCGGCGGGTGGAGTCTACTATTCCGATCAGGCGGGCAAAGAAAGTACGAAGCTCTACCTGAACGGGAAGGAGTTGCCGCTGGCGGCGCCGGAGGTGGGCGGGGCGTGGTACAGCACGGATCTGTGGACGAAGTTCAGCTTACGGTTTATCGATGAAGCACGCGGGCAGAACAAACCTTTCTTCCTGTATTTGGCGCATAATGCTCCTCATTTTCCACTGATGGCAGCGGAAGAGGACATCGCGCGGTTTCGCGGGAAGTTCAAGGACGGATGGGACAAACTGCGGACGGCGCGGTATGAGCGGCAGGTGAAGATGGGACTGATCGAGAAGAGCTGGAAGCTTTCGGAGCGGCCTCCGGATACGCCGGCCTGGGAGAGCGTGGAGGCGAAGGATCGGGAGCGCTTCGAGGAGATCATGGCGATCTATGCGGCGACGATGTTCGCGCTGGACCGGGCGATCGGCGAATTGGTGGATGGGTTGCGGCAGCGCGGCGTGTTGGAGAACACGCTGATCCTATTTGTTTCGGATAACGGGGGCAACGGGGAGAGCGGGCCGAGGGGAAGGCTGGAGGGTTCGCGCGCGGGTGGGCCGGCCTCGACGGTGTTTCTAGGTATGAACTGGGCAACGCTGGGGAACACGCCGTTTCGAAGGTACAAGCATTTCACGCACGAGGGAGGCATTGCGACGCCGCTGATTGCGCACTGGCCGGCGGGGATCGCGAAGGAGCGGGAAGGGAAATGGGAACGGCAACCGGGGCACCTAGTGGACATATTGCCGACGGTGGTGGAGGCGTGCGGAGCTCGGATGCCGGCGAAGATACGCGGAGTGGATGCTATTCCGCCGGAGGGGGTGAGCCTGCTGCCGGCGATTGGGGGCAAACCGCTGGCTCGCAAGCAGCCGCTGTTCTTCATGCACGAGGGGAACCGGGCCGTGCGGGAGGGCAAGTGGAAGCTGGTGTCGAAGTATCTGGATCCATGGGAACTATACGATATGGACGAAGATCGCACCGAGACGCGCAATGTGGCGGCGCAGCATCCGGAGGTGGTGGCGCGGCTGAGCGCGGCCTACGATGGGTGGGCGAAGCGGACGTTTGTGGAGCCATGGACGGGGCCGAAGCGGACGGACTGGGGCTCTGAGATCACGGCGGGGGACGGGTTGAAGAAGAAAAAGAAGGCTTCACCGTAGGGGCGGCGTGGAGGCGGGCGGGCGGCGGTGACGCGTCGCCTGTTCGTAGGCATAGGCGAGTTTTAAGAGAGTGGCTTCGGACCAGGGGCGGCCGTAGAGGGTCATGCCGGCGGGCAATGTGCCGCGAGTGTAGCCCATGGGTACGGTGATGGCGGGGAAGCCGGTAGTGGGGGAGAAGAACTGGCTGTTGTCGCCGTGCGGGGTGTTGAGATCGCCGATGAGGCGCGGCGGGTTGCTCCAGGTGGGATAGACGAAGGCGTCGAGTTTGAGGCGGTCCATGGTGGCGATGACGGCATCGCGGACGCGCTGGCGATAGAGGCGGTCGGCGGCGCAGGCGGGCGAATCGGGGCCGTTTTGCGGGTCTTTGGCGGCATTTTCGAGTTGGCGGCGGACGGTGGGGTGGAACTTTCCGGACTTGAGGATTTCGGCGAGACTGGCAACAGGCACACGGCCGGTGCGGGCGGCGAGGAATCGATCGATGTCATAGTGGAATCCCATGCAAGGGCCGGCGGCGCGGTCCCGCTGGGGGAGGGGTTCGACGTGGGCGGGATCGACGATGAGGGCGCCTGCGCGGCGCAGATCTTCGATGGCGGCGGTGAAGACGCGGACGATTTCGGGATCGAGGCCTTCGCGTTCGTAGGCTTGGCGGAGGATGCCGATGCGGGCTCCGCGGAGCGCATTGCGGTCGAGGGTATCGAGGTAGTTGGGGGTGGGATGTTGGCGGGCGGCGGCGGTGGCAGGATCATCGGGGTCTTCGGCGGCGATGATTTGAAAGATGCGCGCGGCGTCTTCGACGGTGCGGGCCATGGGGCCGGCGATATCGGCGTTGAGGTTGAGAGGGAAGATGCCGGCGCGGCTGGTGAGTCCCATGGTGGAGCGAATGCCGGCGAGTGCTTGATGGGAAGACGGGCCGCGGATGGAGTTGCCGGTGTCGGTTCCGAGTCCGGCGAGCCCGAGGTTGGCGGCGACGGCTGCGGCGGTGCCTCCGCTGGAGCCCGCGGTGACGCGGTCGAGGGCATAGGGATTCTTGGTGTAGCCGGGGAGGATGGAGCTTACCGTTTCGTAAGGAGTGAAGGCCCATTCGGCCATGTTGGATTTGGCGATGACGATGGCGCCGGCTTCTTTGACGCGCTGGACCTGGAAAGCGTCTTTGGCGGCGATGTAACCGGCCAGGGAGAGTGAACCGTTGGCGGATTGGAGGCCGGTGGTTTCGAAGTTGTCCTTGACGATGAGGGGGACGCAGTGGAGCGGGCCGGCGAGCCCGTTGTGCTGGAAGCGGAGGTCGAGGGCAGCGGCTTGTTGGAGCGCGGAGGGGTTGACGACGACGATGGAATTGATGGCGGGGCCGTTCTTGTCGTAGGCTTCGATGCGGCGGAGGTAGGCATCGACGAGGGCGCGGCAGGTGAGGCGGCCGGCGCGGATGGACTGGTGGACTTCTGCGATGGTGGTCTCTTCGATGGGGTGCTGGGGGAAGGCTGCGGCGGCGAAGAGGGCGGCAATACGGAGCATTTCCTCATGCTACACGAGGCCCAGATCGATGCCTTTGAGAACCGCGCGGGTGCGGTCGCGGACGCCGAGCTTGGAGAGGATGACCGAGATATGATTCTTGACGGTGCCTTCGCCGGCATCGAGCGATTCGGCGATCTCGCGGTTGCTGAAGCCGCCGGCCATGAGGCGGAGGACTTCGAGTTCGCGGCGGGTGAGGGGGTCCGGGAGGATGGAGGCCTCGAATTGCGGGGGGGCGGAATCGACCATGCGCTCGACGCGTTCGGTGACGGCGGGGCGGATCATGGTGTGGCCGGCGGCGACGGCGCGAATGGCATCGGCGAGGCGATCGACGGAGACATCCTTGAGGAGGAAGCCGCGTGCGCCGAAGCGCATGCCTTTGAGGAGGGCCTCATCGTCATCGAAGGTGGTGAGGAGGACGGCGGGAGGGCAGGGTTTGCCTTCGGTGCGGAGGCGTTCGAGCAAGTCCACGCCGGAAAGGCGGGGCATGCGGACATCGAGCAGCAGCACATCGACCTGGAGCGTTTCGAGGAGGGCCAAGGCCTCGATGCCGTCGGAGGCCTCGCCGGCCAATTCGAGATCGGGCATCAGTAGAAGGAGTTCGCGGATGCCCTGGCGAACGAGGGTTTGATCGTCGACGAGGAGGACGCGAATCATAGAAGTTCCTGAGGATGGGGGATGGCGGCAAGGATCCGCATGCCTTTGCCGGGAGAGGTGTCGATGGCGAGTGAGCCGCCGGCGGCGTGCAGGCGTTCGCGCATGCCACGCAATCCGTTGCCGGGTTGGATGGCGGCGGCGCCTTTGCCGTCGTCGTGCATTTCCAGTTCCAGTGCGGCGGGTGTGGATCGAAGGAAGATGTGCATGGTGCGTGCTCCGGAATGGCGGACCGTGTTGGTGATAGCCTCTTGCGCGCAGCGCAGCAGGACTTGGGCATGGGAGGCATCGCGGAGGGGCGTTGTGTCGCAGCTATCGAAGCGGACAGTGGGCCGCTCGATGGCCTGGCAGAGGATACGCAGGGCTTGCGGAAGGTCGATGGCGGAATCTTCGCGCATGGAACTGACGGTGGCGCGCACGTCGCTGAGCAGGAGCTTGGCGATGAGGTGGGCGTCCTGAATGGGTTTGGCGGCCGCTCCGGCGGCATGGTGGGCAGCCAATTGGAGCTTGAGGCTGAGGGCGGCGAGATGATGGCCGATGGTGTCGTGGAGTTCGCGGGCAATGTGGAGGCGCTCATTCATACGGGTGGCGCCGGCGAGCACCTGCTGGGTGGCGAGCAGTTCGGCGTGGGCGAAGGCAAGGCTGCGGCGCGCCTGGAGTTCGCGTCCGGCGAGATGGCCGGCGGCGTAGGCGAACATCTGCCAGCCGAAGATTTGGATGAGTTCGAGGATGGCCTGTGGGGAAGACGCGGCTCGGGTGAGAAGCACGAAGCCGAGGAAGAAGGCGGCTTGCCCGTACATCCAAAGGCGGGAGCGTCCGGCGAGGAGGTAGCCCGCTTCACAGGCGACGACGAAGAGCAGGTCGGTATAGAAGGCTCCGATGAGGAGTTGGAAGATGAGGGCGGCAGGGAGCCAGCGCGATGGGGAGATGGATTGGCGGGCGGCGGTGCAAGCCCAGAAAAGGGCTCCGCTGAGAAGCAGCAGAGCGATGAGGAAGAAGGCCAAGGCGGCGAAGGCGACATCCTGTTTGGCGGGTGTGAGCGCGGGCACCTGGCGGGCGAGTCCGGCCGGGCCTCCGGCGAAGAAGGAAGCGAGACCGACTCCTCCGGAGATGAGGATGACGAGCAGACCGGCGGCGCGAAAGAGGGGAGGCATTGGGCTAGAGGGCATGATCGCATTTGGCGGGAAGGGCCGCCAGTGCCGAAAGTCATGGTTTTCGGGAGTGCCTTTCCGCACATGTGCGCGGGGGGTGTTGTGCCGCATTCTGTGGTTGCAAAGGAGATTGCATCCAACATGAAACAAATGACGATTCCGATGGTGCTGACGGTGGTGCTTGCGGCAGGGGCAGAGGCGCAACCGGCGGAACAGATTGAGGCGCTGATGCGGAAGTGGCGGATTCCGGCGGGCGCGGTGACGGTGTTGAAAGATGGAGAGACGGTGTTCGCGCAGGGGTTCGGCGTGAAGCCGGACGCGCTATTCCGCACGGCAAGCGTGAGCAAGCCGGTGACGGCGGCGGCGATTCTGCTGTTGGCCGAACAAGGGAAGCTGAAGCTGGACGATGGAATGCTGGAGTATCTGCCGCGGTATCGCGACGGGATTACGGATATTCGGATGCGCAATGTGACTATCCGGCACTTGCTGCAGCATTCCGGGGGATGGGATGAGCGGGAGAGCGGCGATCCGGTGTTTGCGACGTTTGAGGAACTGGTAGCGAACGGGTTGGCGCTGCCTCCGCGGCGCGAGGATCTCATTGCGGGTTGGTTGAGCTTGACGCTCGACTTCGAGCCGGGGACGAAGTTTGTCTACTCGAATTTCGGGTATGTGCTGCTGGGGAGAATTGTGGAGCAGGTAACGGGGGAAAGCTATGCGGAGTGGACGGCGGCGCACGTGCTGGGGTGCCGGGGCAGGCAGGCGGGCACCCTGCGCGAGGAGAGGATGGAAGGGGAGGTGGAGTATTTCGATTGGCCGGGTGCGCCAAAGGGGTTGTCTGTGTTTTCGCCGCGTCCGGAGTTGGTGGAGCGCCCGTACGGAGCTTTTTCGATCGCTTTGCAGGATGCGGCGGCGGGGTGGGTGTTGTCGGCTCCTGAGGCGGCGCGGTTCTTATGGCGTCTGTCGCAGGGGCGGATTGTGAAGCAGGAGATGTTGGAGGAAATGATGCGGCGGCCGGGGTACGCGGCGCCTGACAGCGAGGCGTGGTACGGGTTGGGGGTGAATGTGATTGTCATGGAAGGTGGTGTGGCATTGCAGCATGCGGGGGCGTTTCCGGGGACTGTGACGGATGTGGCGCAATTGCCGGGGGGATTTACCTACGCGGCGCTGTTCAATAGCATGCCAGCGGATTACGGGCAGTTTGTGGCGGAGTTGCAGAGCATGATGCTGAGCGGGTTGCTGGGCGGGAGCGAGTAGGGCTGGGAGCGAGTAGGGCTTTCGTGCCAGGGCGGAGGGTGGTAGGGTGGTGGCATGGAACCGCGAGACTGGATCAAGCTGATGTTGGGGTTGTATGCGGGGGTGGTTTTGTGGCGGTACCGGGATGTGATTGCGGAGGCGATCCGGCGAGGGCCGTGGGGTGGCGGCGGAGGTCCTTCGAGTGTTGGCCCTGCGCCGGCGGCCGATCCGTTCACGCATGGTTTCGGCAAGAAACGTGCGGGCGTAGAATAAGAAGGAATGCCCACAACACGGAGACACTTTCTGCAAGCGTCCACGGCGATTCCACTGGCCGTGCCGCAGGCGGTGGCGGCTAATGACCATGTGCAGATCGCCACGATCGGCATCGGGGGGATGGGGAGCGAAGATACGCGCTCGGCCACCGCGCAGCCAGGTGTGAAGCTGGTGGCGGCCTGCGATGTGTATCAGGGAAGACTGCGGCGGGCGCGGGAGGTTTGGGGCAACGATCTGTTTGTCACGCGCGACTACCGCGAGATTCTGAACCGGAAGGACATCGACGCGGTAATCGTCGCGACTCCGGATCACTGGCACGCAAAGATCGCGATTGAGGCGATGGAAGCGGGCAAGGACGTCTACGTCGAGAAACCTATGGTGCAGCGGATCGCCGATGGAGCGAAGGTGGCTGAGGCGCAGAAGCGCACGGGACGCATACTGCAGGTGGGCAGCCAGCGGGTGAGCTCGATTGTGTACCGGAAGGCGAAGGATCTATTGGAGGCGGGGGTGATCGGGGAGTTGAATCTGGTGGAGGCGTGGTGGGACCGGAATTCGTCGATCGGGGCATGGCAGTATTCGATTCCGCCGGATGCGACGCCGGAGAACATCGATTGGGACGGGTTTTTGGGATCGGCGCCGAAGCGCGGGTTTGAGCCGATGCGGCTGTTCCGGTGGCGGAATTACAAAGATTACGGCACGGGCGTGGCCGGCGATCTGTTTGTGCACCTGTTCAGCGGGCTGCACTACATTACCGGATCGACGGGGCCTTCTCGAGTGTATGCGACTGGAGGACTGCGTTTCTGGAACGACGGGCGCGATGTGCCGGACGTGATGCTGGGGATCTACGATTATCCGGCGCAAGGGAAGATGCCTGCGTTTAATCTGGCGCTGCGGGTGAATTTTGTGAACGGGGCTAGTGAGAACAGCGGGTTCCGGTTTGTGGGGACGGAAGGGACAATGGCGGTGGCCGGCGGGGTGACAGTGACGCGGGTGCCGCGCGAGACGGAGCCTGGCTATACGATCGAGACGTTTTCCGAGGCGGGGCAGAAGGAGTTTCTGAAGCAGTACAAGAAACAGTATCCGGAGGTCACGCCGACGGCGGACGGCATCCAGCCGAACAAAGAGGAGCGCTACCATGCGCCGCGCGGATACAACGATCATCTGGATCATCACCGGGTGTTCTATGAGGCTGTGCGGTCGCGCAAGCCGGTGGTGGAGGATGCCGTGTTCGGATTGCGGGCCGCGGGTCCGGCGCTGTTGAGCAACATGAGCCAGAACGATGGACGTTTCTACGAGTGGGATGCGGCGGCGATGCGGGTGAAGGGATAACGGGAGAGGACATGCAACAGAAGAAAATTTCGGCCAATGACAAAGTGCGGATCGCGTTGATCGGATGCGGCGGGATGGGCTCGGGGGATCTGCGGAACGAGCTTTCGATTCCTGGCGTGGAGCTTGCGGCGTGCTGCGACATCTACACCGGACGACTGGAGCGGGCGAAGGAGATTTGGGGGAACAAGATTCTGTTGACGCGGGATCACCGGGAAGTGCTGGCGCGGCCGGATATCGATGCGGTGCTGGTGGCGACTCCCGACCACTGGCATTCGGCGATCACGACAGAGGCGCTGAAGGCGGGCAAGCATGTGTACTGCCAGAAGCCGATGGTGCATACGCTCGACGAAGGCAAGCCGGTGATTGAGGCGCATAAGAAGTCGGGGAAGATTTTGCAGATTGGGAGCCAGTATGCAAGTTCGCTGGCGTTTCTGAAGGCTCGGGATCTGTTCCGGGGCGGAGCGATCGGCGAGTTGAACATGGTGGAGGCGTGGCTGGACCGGAACTCGGCGATCGGGGCGTGGCAGTATTCGATTCCGCCGGACGCCTCGCCGCAGACGGTGGATTGGGACCGGTTTTTAGGGAAGGCTCCGAAGCGGCCGTTTGAGGCGATGCGGCTGTTCCGGTGGCGGAATTACAACGATTACGGCACGGGTGTGGCGGGGGATTTATTCGTGCATCTGTTCACGGGGATTCATACTGTGACCGGAGCGCTGGGGCCGACGCGCGTGTTTGCGACGGGCGGATTGCGGTTCTGGAAAGACGGGCGCGATGCTCCGGATGTGATGCTCTCGCTGGTGGATTATCCGAAGACGGATGCGCATCCGGCGTTCACGTTGTCGCTAAAGGTGAACTTTGTATCGGGTGGCGTGCGGGAGTCGTTCGGTATCCGGTTTGTGGGAAGTGAAGGCGTGATGACGCCGACGATGAACAGCCTGACGCTGTCGCGGACTCCGCGGGAGACGGAGCCTGGCTATACGATCAGCACGTTTCCGAAGGATGTGCAGGCGCAGTTTCTGAAGGAGTACCGGGCGAAGTATCCGCAGTCGACTCCAAACGCGGATTCGATCCGGCCGGAAACCACGGAGGTGTTCAATCCGCCGCCGAGCCACAATCCGCACCGCGAGCATCACGTGCATTTTCAGAATGCGATCCGGACGGGGAAAGCGCACTTTGAGGATGGAGTGTTCGGATTCCGCACGGCGGGTCCGGCGTTGCTGTGCAACCTGAGCTATTTCGAGAAGCGCGTCGTCGGGTGGGATCCGCTGAACATGAACGTCGTGTAGCGCGGTTGGCTGAGAGTAGAATTCTAGGAGATTTTTCCGGTTTTCCAATCCCAACTCATGCGCCGGCCCTGGCGGTAGGAGAGGTTCGCCAGATGGGCGGCGCCGGCGGCGGCAGCGCCATGCCATGGGCCTTCCCCGCTGGGTTTGTTCTCGCGGATGGATTGCAGGAATAGTTCCTGATGGGATGTTCCGCGGGCCATGGAGACTTCTTTGGGTTGCGGTGGCGCGTTGCGTTGAGGGGCGCCTTTGGAGGCGAAGTAAGCCTCGCGCGTGGCTTTGGGCCAAGCGTTGGTGGCGTAACGCTGGACGTCGGCGTATTGCGGTTCGAGGTGATGAATGAGGGACCCGCGGGAGTTCATCTGGAGGGTGCCTTCACTGCCGAAGATCATGACGCCCTGGTTGCCGAAGGAATTGCCGAGATTGACGCTGATATTGGCGAGGAAGCCGTCGTAATCGAAGACGGATTCCATGAGATCGGGCACGGTGCGGCCGTCGTTCCAGCGATAGATGCCGCCTTGCGAGACTACGGATTTGGGGGCGTGCACGTCCATTACCTGGTGGAGCATGGTGAGCAAATGGACAAAGAGATCGGTGGCGACGCCGCCGGAGTATTCCCACCAGCAGCGCCAGCGGAAGAAGATGCTTGGGTCGAAATCTTTTTTCGGGGCGGGGCCGAGGAAGCGCTGCCAGTCGATGGTTTTTGGGGAGGCATCGGGGGGGATGGCATAGACCCAAGCGCCTTCGGCGTTGTTGCGGCGGGTATCCATGCGGATCTGGTTGACCTTGCCGATGGCTCCGGATTTGATCAACTCGCGGGCTTTTTGGGTGAGTGCGGCGGTGCCCGCTCCGCTGCCGATCTGCATGATCTTTTTGGATGTGTCGGCCGCTTTGGCCACTTCGATGCACTGCTCGATGGACCAGCACATTGGCTTTTCGAGGTAGACGTGCTTGCCGGCGGCGAGGGCTTCGAGGGCCATCTGCTTGTGCCAGTGATCGGGCGTGGCGATGACGACTACGTCGATATCTTTGCGGTCGATGATCTTGCGGTAGTCGCGAGTGGTTTCGATGGCGCCGGTGACTTCTTTGGCGCGGGTGAGGTGGCCGTCGTAGACGTCGGCTGCGGCGAGGGCTTTGACGCCGGAGAGTTTGTGGAACTCTTCGAGCAGGTACATGCCGCGGATGCCGATGCCGATGAAGCCGAAGCCGAGGGTGTCGTTGGCGGCCACGGCCTTTTGCACGGCCCCGCTTTGCACGAAGTTGTAGACGACAGCGGCGGAGCCGGCTTTGGTGAACGAGCGGCGAGAGGTGGACATGGCTTCTATTATGCGACGAAACGTTTGCGCTCATGAGCGGCGACGGGGCGGGCAGAATGCGTACCCGTCCTTGGCTGCGACTTTTTGGGCGGGAACTGCATCCCTGATATTTTGGTAGTAGGAGCCCCCTTATTCCGACTCAGGCCGAATTTCGCATCCAGGGCATGGACTGTGCCGAAGAGGTAGCCCTGTTGCGCCGTGAATTGCATCATCTGCCGGGTATTGTCGAGCTCAAGTTCGACGTGATGAAGGCGAAGATGGTGGTGGATTTCGATCCAAAGCAGACTACCGCATCCAGCATTACAGCGGCGGTGGCGCGTACGGGTATGAAGTGCCAGCCGTTTCAGGACAAGGCGGCGCAGGAACCGTGGTGGCAGAAGCATGGCCGGTCGATACTGACGGGGCTGAGCGGTCTGGCGCTAATCGCTGGGGCGATTGCGCAGTCCGGGTCGGTGGCGGATTTTTTCAGGGCACTGGTGGTGCATGAGCACGACCACGAGGCGTTTTCGGCGCTTTCCATCGGATTTTTTCTAGTGGCGATGTTATGCGGCATGTACTATGCCGCTCCGAAGGCGATTCAATCGTTGCGGCGATTCACGCCGGAGATGAATGCACTGGTGGCGGTGTCGATTGCGGGCGCGGTG
This sequence comes from Bryobacterales bacterium, assembly GCA_016789755.1. Classification (GTDB taxonomy): domain Bacteria; phylum Acidobacteriota; class Terriglobia; order Bryobacterales; family Bryobacteraceae; genus CADEFT01. The sequence continues at coordinate 2,096 of JAEUQG010000057.1, read as the reverse complement.
ATTTTGAACGAGTGGATGGAGGGGGCGACGCTGGCGTTTCTGTTTTCGCTGGCGGGGTTGCTGGAGAGTTGGAGCATGAGCCGGGCGCGCAACGCGGTTTCCTCTTTGTTAGAAGTGGCTCCGAGCGAAGCTACTGTGCTGCATCACGATCACGAACACCGCATGCCCGCCGAGCAAGTGAAGGTAGGGGAAATCGTTCGAATCAAGCCAGGGGAGCGAATTCCGTGCGATGGGGTGGTGCGGGAAGGCGAATCGCATGTGAATCAGGCGCTGATTACGGGGGAATCGGTGCCGGTGATTAAGACTCGGGATTCGGCGGTGTATGCGGGCACGATAAACGGCGACGGACATTTGGAGGTGCGGGTGACGAAGGCCGCCTCCGATACACTGCTGGCCCGGATGTTGCGGATGCTCGAAGGGGCGCAGCACCGGCGGGCCCACAGCGAGCAGTTTGTGGAGCGGTTTTCGAGAGTGTACACGCCGGTGATGTTTGTACTGGCGATATTGGTTGCGATGATACCGCCGCTGTTTCGCGGCGATGCGTGGGGGGAGTCGGCGTATCACGGCATGGTGATACTGCTGATTTCCTGCCCGTGCGCGCTGGTGATTTCGACTCCGGTGACGGTGGTGGCGGCACTGGCGAGCGCGGCGCGGCGGGGGGTGCTGATCAAAGGCGGAGTGTTTCTGGAAGCAGCGGCCAGCCTGAAGGCGATTGCGTTCGATAAGACCGGAGTGTTGACGACGGGTTCGCCCGAAGTGCAGACTATTCGCACGATGGACGGGTTGACGGAAAGCGGAGCGTTGCGGCGGTTAGTGGCGTTGGAACAGCGCAGTGAGCATCCGGTGGGGCATGCCATAGTGCGTTATGCGCGGCGGCAGGGGATTCAGCCAGCACCGGTGACGGAGTTTCGCGCGGTACAGGGGCGCGGCGCCGAGGCGCTGGTGGCCGATGAGAAGTTTTGGGCCGGGAGCCACCGGTTTCTGCACGAGAAGGGATTGGAGCACGATTGGGTGTGCCGGCAAGTGGACGATTTAGAAGACGCCGGCCACACGGCGTTTCTCTGCGGGACGGAGAAGGTAGTGTGGGCGGTGGTGGGTCTGGCGGATCCGCTGCGGGCGGAAGCGCGGGAGGCGATCGCCGCTTTACAGCGCGAAGGTGTGGAGCATGTGGCGATGCTGACAGGTGATAACACGCCGACAGCGAAGGCGGTGGGGGAGCAACTGGGCATCCCGGACGTACAAGCGGAACTGCTGCCGGAGGAGAAGGCGAAAGCGGTACAGCGATTGCGGGAACGCTTCGGCACGGTCGGGATGGTGGGGGATGGCATCAACGACGCGCAGGCGCTGGCGAGCGCGACGGTAGGCATTGCGATGGGCCGGCGATCGACGGATGTGGCGCTGGAAACGGCCGACATTGTGCTGATGAACGACGATTTGCACAGCTTGCAGTTCTTACTGCGCCATGCGCGGCGCGCCGCTTCGGTGATCCGGCAGAATGTGATGGTGGCGTTGGGGCTGAAGGCGGTGTTTCTGGCGCTGGCGTTCGGGGGAGCGGCGACTCTCTGGATGGCGATTGCGGCGGACATGGGGGGCACGTTGCTGGTGACCTTCAACGGGTTACGGTTGCTGCGGGCGACGCGGTGAGCGGTACGGGAATCGGACGGGGCCGACCCATGCTAGTCTATTGCTGATGCAACTCGGTTTTGTCTCCGCGATACTGCCCGACCTCACGCTTGAAGCGGTGCTTACGTTTGCCAAGGCGAACGGATTTTCCTGTGTAGAGATCATGTGCTGGCCGAAGGGGAAAGCCGAGCGGCGTTACGCCGGAGTGACGCATATCGACGCGGCCAACCTGGGCGAGGCGGAGGTGGCGGAGATCCACGAGTTGACGGCCAAGACCGGGGTTGGAATTTCGGGGCTTGGTTACTATCCGAATCCGCTGGCTCCCGACGCTGCCGAGGCGCAGACTTACACGGACCACATCGGCAAGGTGATCGACGGGGCGCGTCGGCTGGGGCTGAAGAACGTGAACACGTTCATCGGGCGGGATTGGACGAAATCGGTGGAGGAGAACTGGCCGCGGTTTCTCGATACGT
>JAEUQG010000016.1 GCA_016789755.1 Bryobacterales bacterium | reverse complement strand
GCTGCCCCGGACCGATCCTTATTCCTTCACCAAACCCGGGCAACCGTGGTTTGCATGGGAGTGGGGGGCTGATATCCTCATGGGCGCCGCACATCGCGCAAACGGGCTCGCGGGCGTAGCTTTGCTGTATGCAACGGTCGCCGCGGCCTGCGTTTGGCTGTGGTTCCGGCTGCACTGGATGGCGGGCGGCAACTTCTTCCTGGCATGCATCATGGCGGCTCCCCTGCTCACCACTCTGCAGTTGCACTACCTGGCGCGCCCGCACGTGTTCGGATGGGTGTGCGCGCTGGCGGCAGTGCTGTGGATGGAGCGCGGGCCGCGGCTCGGATGGGCGCAGGCGTTGGGCTTGGCCGCCTTCGGCGCGGTGTGGGCCAACGTTCACGCCAGCTTCTTCCTGCTTCCCGGAGTGGCCGTGTTGTATGCCGTGGGCGCGCTGTTGCGGCGCTGGCTGTGGGAAGACCCGGCTCCGTGGCAAGGCTACGCGGCGGCGGCTGTCTGCGGACTCGCCGGCACGCTGGTCAACCCCTACGGATGGGGCCTGCACCGGCATGTGCTTGGCTACCTCGGCAACCACGAACTGCTGGCCCGCATCGGCGAGTTTCAAAGCTTCAACTTTCATGCCGATGGTGCGATGCCGGTGCTGGCTGTGGTGCTGCTGGCGGTGTGCGGAGCAGGGTTCGCCCTTGGAGCGCGGCGCGTGGAGCACTTCCTGTTGATGCTGGGCTTGGCGGCGCTGGCCATCCGCTCGGCGCGGGCCTTGCCGCTGCTCGCCTTGCTCGCCTTGCCGCTGGCCAACGGGGCGATTACGGCTGCGCTCGAACGGGCCGGATTGCGAGGCGCGCTGCGGCGGCGCCTCGATGCGTTCCTCGCCTACTCGGAGCGGTTGCGCGGGCTCGAAAGCCGCTGCGGCGGATACGTGCTGGCGCCGCTGCTGTTGCTGTTGGCGTTCGTCATTCTCCAGGCGCCGGCTGTGGCCGCCGGGTTCCCGCCGAAGGAGTTCCCCGTGAAAGCGGCGGCTGCTGTCGATGGGCTGCCCGCGGACGCGCGGCTGCTGTCGCCCGACAAGTTCGGCGGTTATCTCATTTACCGCTTCGAGGGACGCCGCAAGGTCTTCTTCGACGGACGCAGCGACTTCTACGGAGTCGAGTTCATGAAGGATTACATCCGCCTCATCGAAGCCCGCCCCGGTTGGCGGCGGCAGGTGGAACAGTTCGGGTTCGATCATGCCTTGTTGCCCAACAACTACTCGCTGGTCGAGGGCTTGCGGCAATGGGGCTGGCAGCAGGTATATCGCGATGAAACGGCAACCTTGTTAAGGAAATAGAATGGGCAATCTGGACCGTCAGAAAATCATGATGATCTTCGGAGCCGCCCTGGTGTGCGCATTCCTCATGAGCTGGTTTGTGTACGCCAAGGCCGCGGGTCCGACGCAGGAAAAGCTGGTGAAGGTGGTGGCCGCGGCACAGGACATGCCTGCCGGCACGAGGCTCAGGCAGGCCGATGTGAAGCTGGTCAGCGTGCCGGAGAAGGATCTGCCGAAGAACGCCATCGCCGATCCGAAGGTGGCCGTCGACCGCGTGCTCCGTTATCCGGTGGGCGCCAACGAACTCATCGTGGCCGGCCGGCTCACGGCGCAAGGCGGCATCGAAGGGCTGGCGACGACCATCGAGCCCGGCAAGCGCGCCGTCTCGGTGCCGATCTCCGATTCCACCGGCGCGGGCGGCCTGGTGCAACCGCGCTCGCACGTGGACGTGCTCTTCACGCGCACGGGATCGATGAACGAAGCCGTCACCACGGTGCTGCTGCAGAACGTAGTGGTGATGAGCATCGGACGCAATACGGAAGCGGGCGCTGTGGGCGCGCCGGCGGCGGCAGGCGGCGGGGCCGCGCCATCGGTGACCGCGACGCGGGCCGCGACCTTACTGGTGACTCCCGATCAGGCCGCTAAACTCGAGTTCGCGCGGCAGCAGGGCAAGATCAGTCTGGCGCTGCGCAACCCGCTCGACTCCACCGTGGAAGAAGAGAACGAACCCGTGGTGACGGCCGAAGATCTGAACATCGGCGAAACCAGCAGGCGCGTGCGCGGCAAGAACCTGGCGCGCGGCGGGCCGACGCCGAACGTGAAGAACGACGAGGTCTGGAAGCGGCTGACCTCGGGCGAGCCGGTGATCATGAATCCCGACGGCAGCATCGTACCCGCGCCGAAGCCCGCGCCGGTGAAGGAAGCCCCCAAGGAGCCGCCCAAGCCGCGCTTCGTAGTCGATGTCTTCAAAGGCGATAAACACCTGCAGGAGGTCTTCCAGTAAGACCGGTGGCAAAAACAATGAATCCCCGAAATGTTTCGAGCCTGCTGCTTCTGACGGCGCTGCTTGCGCCCGTCCTGCCGGCTCAGACCGCGCCCGCCAAGGAAATGAGCCTGCTGGTGGGACGCGGCGAACTGATCTCCTTCGAGCGCGACCTGAACCGTGTGGTCATCGCCGAGCCCAAGATCGCCGATGCGGTGGTAGTGTCGCCGCGCGAGGTGATGGTCAATGCGAAGGGTGTGGGCAAAACCACGCTCATCGTATGGGAAACCGGCGCCATTCCGATGCGCTACAACATCAACGTTACACCGGACCTGACGGAAATCCACGGCATCCTAAGCGAGATCCAGGGCAAGGCGCCCGGCATCACGGTCACCGGCACCAAGGAGAAACTGGTGCTGACCGGCGCGGTAAAGAGCGTCGAGGAATCGAAGCGCGTGGAAGCGATGGCGGCGGCGCATGCCACCGAGGTGGTGAACATGCTGACGACGCCGTCGGCACCCGATCCGCGGCAGATCCTGCTACAGGTGAAGTTCGCCTCGGTGGACCGCTCGGCGTTGAGCGAACTCGGGTTCAACTACTTCAGCCGCAACAACAAGACGCTGGGATCGTTGACCACGCAGCAGTTCCAGCAGCCGCGCTTCAGCCAGTTGCAGTTTCAGGATCAGGAGTTCGCCAACTCCACCATCAACTTCGCCGACCTGCTGAACCTGTTCATCTTCCGGCCCGATCTCAACATCGGCGCCACCATCCGCGCCTTGCAGGGACGCAACATGCTGCAGATTCTGGCCGAGCCGAACCTGATTGCCATCGAGGGCAAGGAGGCGAGCTTCCTCGCCGGCGGCGAGTTCCCGTTCCCGACTCTGACGGCGACCACGACGGGCGGCGCGGTGGCGCCGGTGGTGACCGTACAGTTCAAGAAGTTCGGCATTCAACTGGGCTTCACGCCGACGATGACCAACAGCGGAGCGATCCATCTGAAGGTGCAGCCGGAGGTGAGTTCGCTCGACTTCTCCAATGCCGTCACCTTGCAGGGCTTCCTGATTCCCGCCGTGGCCGTCCGCCGCGCCGACACCGAAGTGGTGTTGAAGGACGGTGAGAGCTTCGCCATTGCGGGGCTGATGGACAACCGAGTCACCCAGGTGCTGAACCGGGTTCCAGGTATTGGAGACATCCCGATCGTAGGCCACCTGTTCCGCAGCCGGTCGCTCAAGAAGACGCAGGACGAACTGCTGGTGGTAATCACTCCGCGCTTTGTGAGGCCAGTGCCGGCGGGCGAGGAAGTGAAGATGCCGGCCATGCTCGAGACGTTCCTGCCGTCGGCGGATGAAGTGAAGCGGATAGAAGACGAGAAGAAGAGCAAGAAGAACAAGGGCGCCAAGAGCCCGGCTGCGGACAAGCCGCAGATGGTCGGACCGACGGGCCACCAGAAGCCGTAAAGGCCGGAAGGCCGAAGAGAGAGAGATGCGCCGCACCGCCACAATCCGGACCGCAAGCGAACGGGGCGGTGTGTCTTTGCAGGTGCTGGTGCTGATGGTGCCGGTGTTCTTCGGGCTGATGGGATTCGCTGTCGATCTGGGCCGGCTCTACATGGCGCGCGGGGAGTTGCAAACGGCGGCGCAAGCGATGGCGCTGGCCGCGGCGAGCCGCCTCATCGGAACGGAAGCGGCAACCACCGATGCGCAGGATGCGGCCAACCGCATGGTGGAGAACGAATCGGGCTTCGCCAACCGCTACGATTACGGCGCGCTGACGGTGGGCGAAACCAACGGATCGTTGAACAGCGAGATTGTCGAGCCGGCCTATTTCGCCACCGCCGCCGAGGCCATCGGCGAGGATGCGTCGGCAGCGGGAAGCGGCGAAGTGGGCGGCACCGAAGCGCGCCATGTGCGCGTGGAACTGGTGGGCGAGACGCCGCTGCTGTTCTGGCGCTTTCTCTCGCTAGGGCAGGAAGGCAAGGTGCCGGTGCGAGTGAGGGCGGTGGCCGGAGTGAGCGCTCCGCTGTGCACGGCGTGCAACATCGAACCGATCGCGCTGGCGGCGCTCGATGCGGCCGACACGGTGGATTTCGGCTTCGTCGTGGGCACGCGCTACACACTGGGTTATTCCTGCACGGGCAACCCGATTCCGCAGCCGCTGGCAGGTTCGACACAGCGTGTCCCCTACCTGATTCTGAACCGCGCCAACGATCAGCTTGCGGTCTATGCCGATGACTCGCAGCAACTCTACCGCGTTGGGGCGCAGGGTCTGCTGGCCTCGACGACGCAGGCTCTGGCCTGTTTCAGCGTGAACGCGGAGGAATCGATCTGGGCCAGCGCGGCGCCGCTCGCCTGTAACGTGAACCGCGTGAATACGGCCATTACCAGCTATCTGTGCGGCATGGCGACGCGCATGGATCCGTCGCTGGCGCAAGGCTGCACGGACATTCCCGAAGTGGACACGCTGACGGCTCTGTATCAATCGGACAGCGATCTGACCGATCTCGAAGACTACACCACATACGCCGGCAACGGCCGCCGGCTGCTGACCATACCGATTGTCGATGCCTTGAATCCGACGGGCACGATGATCGTGCAGGGATTCCGGCAGTTCCTGCTGCAGCCGCTGCAGAACCAGGCGGGGATTGCTTCCCAGGATCCGAACGGGCGGTTCATGGCAACGTATCTAGGGACGCGGTTCCCGATCAAGCAGGGGCGCTTCGGCGACTGCGCGATCACCAACGGTCCGGGGAAGGTGGTGCTGCACCGATGAGACGGCGGCACAACCAACGCGGCGCGTTTCTGCTGGAAAACGCCATGTTCCTGCCCATTCTGCTCTTGTTGCTGCTGGGCATGATTGAGCTGGCGAAGATCACCTGGACTTACTATTCGCTGCAGAAGACGCTGTTCACGGTGGCCCGCTACGTGGGTACGCAGCAGGGCGTAAACTTCTGCGACGACACGGACGCCATTGTGGCGGCGGCGAAGAACCTGGCGGTGACGGGCACGGCGGATGGATCGGCGGAGACGTTGATCCGCAACCTGAGCATCGACCAGATCCAGATCCGGCTGGAGCGGTTCACCGCGGAGACTGGGGAGATCGGCGAATGCGAATGCTCGGCCGAGGCCTGCGACACGGCCAACGGCGGGCGCGCGGCCGACTACATTGTGGTTTCGATACCGGATGGTTATCCGTTTACGCTGGCCATCCCGAACCTGCCATTGGATCCGATACTGTTGCGGCCGCGAGTGCGCGTGCCATTCCAGGGAACGTAGACGATGAAGAAGCGCCGCGGACAAGCCACCGTCGAATTCGTGATCGCCTACTCGGCACTGCTGCTGCCGGTGACGATGATGATTGTGTTCACGGCGAAGCTGCTGTGGGTGTGGAATTCGATGGCCGATTTCACGCGCGAAGGAGCGCGGTATGCGGCCACGCACTGCTGGCAGGGCAACGGCGACAATGTCCGGACCTGGATGACGCAGAACGTGCCGCTGGTATGGGACCGCGACCAGTTCGCCTCCGGACCGGCGCAGGTGGAAGTGACCTATTACGGCACGAACGCCGAGACGGGCGCGCTGGAGGAGTTTTCCTGCGACGGCGGGGAATGTTCCACGGCATGCGTGCCCGACACGGTGCGGGTGCGCATCACCGGTTACGAATTTCGATCATTTTTCGGCTATTTGGGGCTGCCTCCGCTGCCCATGCCCGATTTCCAGACGGCGACGCCGATGGAGAGCGCGGGCTGCGATCCGGAGACGGGGGAGTGTCTGCCATAGCCATGGAGCGAGAATGAGCATCAGCCTGTTGGTTGCGTCCAACGACGAACACTTCCGCGAGATGATCCGCGAGAATCTGCTGAACATGCAGAACGCGAAGGTGCTGGCGGAGTATCCCGAGGTGAACACAAACCTCTACATTCGCGTGTTGCAGGATCTGGAGCGGCATCCGGAAGCGGCGCTTGTGGTGGACCTGTCGTTCGACTTCGAGACGGGTATCGCGGCGATGGGCAAGGTGAAACAAGCCGTGCCGGAGCTTTACGTGATCGCGTCGAACTTTCAGGCCGACGGCGAAGCGGTTCTATCGTGTCTGCGCAACGGGGCCAACGACTTTCTGACGCAGCCGCTGAAGCGCATCGAGTTCCGCGACGCGATGCAGCGGCTGGAGAGCACGCCGCGGCGGGTCAGCACCACGGGAAGCCGGCTGGGCAAGATCTACACGTTTCTGGGCGCGAAGGGCGGAGTAGGCACGACGACGCTGGCGGTGAACTTCGCGGCGGTGCTGGCGCAGCGCAAGCAGCAGACCGTGCTGCTCGATTTCGATTGGACGAGCAACGAAGTGGCGATGCAGTTGGGGGCCTCGCCGCAGTACACGCTGATGGAAGTGGGCGAGAACCTGGGGCGCATGGACCAGGCGTTGTTCGAAGGCTTCGTGACGCGCGATCCGCTGGGCTTCTTTCTGGTGGGGCCGCCCGATTCGCTGGACCAGCGCGGCTACTTCACCGAGCCGATGTTCCGCGAGTTTTCGACGTTCCTGGTGGAGAAGTACCAGTCGATTGTGGTGGACGCCGGCCGCAACGTGAACGACGATGTGGCGCTGGCGGCGCTGCAGGCATCGAACACCATCTTTCTGGTGGTGACGCAGGAGTATCCGGCGATTCGCAACGCGCAGCGGTACCTATCGTTCCTGATGCGGATGGGCTTCAGCCAGGATCAGATCAAGGTGGTGATCAACCGCTACACGAAGAAGCACGATCCGCATCACGCCAGTCTGGAGCAGGTGCAATCGACGTTGAACCAGGCGGCATTTTACGGGATTCCGAACGCGCCTGCGTTTCTGGCGGCGGTGAACAAAGCGCGGCCGATGGTGCAGGACCGCGAGGCCGCGGGCGAGGCCGACCGGGTGTTCCGGTCGTTCGTGGATAAGGCGACGGGAGTGAAGCGCGAGGAGACGGCAGCCGCCGCTGTGGGAAAATCGGGTCTGAAGAGCCTCATCTCGCGATAAAGGAACAAGCAGACAACTATGAGCACACGTCCCATGGTCCGGCCCGGCGCCACCGGCACGGACCGCTGGTTTGGCATCAAGACCCAGATCCATTCCAAACTCCTCAACTCGCTGACGCCCGATCAGTTGAAGGTCCTCAACAAGGACGGAGTGCGGGAACAGATCGGCAACGTGGTAGAGCGGATGGTGAAGGACGAATCCATCCCGATGACCGCGGTGGAACGCGAGCGCGTGATCGAGGAAGTGCTGGACGAGGTGTTCGGACTGGGGCCGCTGGAACCGTTGCTCAAGGACGTGACGGTGAGCGACATTCTGGTGAACGGCTACGACAGCGTGTATGTGGAGCGGGGCGGGCGGATGGTGGAAACGAACATCCGGTTCAAGGACCAGGCGCACGTGCGGATGATCATCGACCGCATTGTGTCGAACATCGGACGGCGCATCGACGATTCGTCGCCGATCGTGGACGCGCGCCTGGAAGACGGATCGCGCGTTTGCGCGGTGATTCCTCCGCTGTCGCTGATCGGACCGGTGATGTCGATCCGCCGGTTCGGCAAGAAGCTGCTGACGACGGACGATTTGCTGCGCAACGAAACGATGACTCCGGGCATGCTGGACTTTCTCAGCGGCTGCGTGGAAGCGAGGCTGAACGTCGTGATTTCGGGCGGATCGGGCTCAGGCAAGACGACGATGCTGAACACGCTGTCGCGCTTCATTCCGGAAGCTGAGCGGGTGATCACGATCGAGGACACGGCCGAGTTGCAGATGCAGCAGAGCCACGTGGTGCGGTTGGAAACGCGCCCGATGAACATTGAAGGCGCGGGCGCAATCACGCAGCGCGACCTGGTGATCAACGCTCTGCGTATGCGTCCGGACCGCATCATTATCGGCGAGTGCCGTGGCGGGGAAGCGATGGACATGATGCAGGCGATGAACACGGGCCACGACGGATCGATGACCTCGTGCCACGCCAACTCGCCGCGCGATGCGTTTGCGCGATTGGAAACGATGGTGATGATGGCCAGCGCGAACATTCCCGACCGCGTGATCCGGCAGATGCTGGCTTCGGCGGTGAACATCGTGATGCACTGCGCGCGGCTGAACGACGGGACGCGCAAGATCACTTCGATTGCCGAGGTCCGGGACGTGGAAGACGACCAGGTGATTCTGGACGATATTTTCGCTCTGGAGCGGACGGGCGTGAACCAGCGCGGACGCATCACGGGCCAGTTCAAGGCGACGGGTTTCAAGCCACGTTGCCTGTCGCGGTTGAAGGCGTACGGGATTCATCTGTCGCCATCCATTTTCCAGGAGCAATTGGTCCTCAAAGACTAGCCGCCTCGCATGATGACCTTCGTCACATTTCTGATCTTCAGCGCCGCGCTGTTCGCCGCCGCCTACTATGTGTGGGTGATTCCCGCCAACCAATCGGCGGATGTGCTGCAGTCGCGGATGCGGGAATTGCGGGCGCGGGTGAATCCGCGGCGTACGGGCGCGGGGGCTGACCTGATCCGGCGCGAGCAGCGAGGATCGCTGGCGGCGATCGGCGATTTCGTGGCGTGGGTGGGAGTGCTGCGGCGGCTGCAGGACATGATCGACCAGGCGAACCTGCGCTACCGCGCGGCGGACCTGTTTGCGCTGAGCATCGTGATTGCGGTGGGCATGTACTTTCTGCTGGGTCTGTTGGGGTTGCATCTGTTCCTGCTGCGGCTGCTGGTTTCGGGCATCGCGGGTTCGCTGCCGGTGGCGTACGTGATGCGGGTGCGCAAGAAGCGGCTGTCGAAGTTCGAGGAACTGCTGCCCGATGCGATCGACCTGTTCAACCGCTCAATGAAGGCGGGGCACAATATCCAGAGCGGGTTGGAGACGGTGGCGCAGGAGACGTTCGATCCGGTGAAGATGGAGTTCAAGAAAGTGATGGAGGAGATGGCGCTGGGTTCGCCGCTGGAAGACGGACTGCGCGGATTAGGCAGGCGGGTGCCGATTGTGGATTTGAAGTTCTTCATCACGGGTTTGATTTTGCAGCGGCAGACGGGCGCGAACATGGTGGCGGTGCTCGACAATCTGTCGCTGCTGATTCGCGAGCGGTTGAACCTGGCGGCGAAGATGGAGGCGGCGACGGCGCAGCAGCGCTTTTCCGCGGGATTATTGTGTTCGCTGCCGCTTGTGGTGGGTTTCGGGTTCTGGATTCTGAAGCCGGAATACATCCAGCTTCTGTACACCGATGAGACGGGGACGAAGTTTCTGACCTACGCGATCATCAGCGAGTTGCTGGGGATCTTGATTATCCGCAAGCTGTCGAGTCCGAAGTTCTAGGGAGCAAGCCATGCTAGAAGCCATCGTCGTTTTTCTTCTCGGCTTTGCCATCGTGGCGACGCTTCTGTGGTCGGCGTTCCAGTTTTTCAACGAGACGGAAGATCCGTTGCAGGACCGGCTGGAGGAACTGCAAACGAACGCGATGGTGGACAACAAGCGGTCGCCGCGGCGGCGCGCGGGTGGCGGATTTTCGAATAGCGTGCTGTTCCTGATCAGCTCGATGGGGGGCGAGGATTGGATCCGGGAGACGGAGAAGGAGCTATCGCAGGCCGGGGTGCGGCAGAAGAGCGCGGTGGTGTACTACGCGATTTTCCAGGGGTTTTTCATGGCTACGATGATCGGCGGGATGCTGTACCTGCAGCGCGGCAATCCGTTTTCGAGCATGTTCGGGGGATTGGTGGCGGCGTTTCTGCTGGGATGGCTGCTGCCCAAACAGGTGCTGCACCGGTTAGTGCGGGCGCACCGGCAGAGGCTGCAGGAGGCGTTGCCGGATACGGTGGACTTGTTGGGGATTGTGCTGGGGACGGGGCTGGCTCTGGATCAGGCGATGATCCGTGTGAGCGAGGAATTGCAGTATATTTACCCGGCGCTGGCGGCGGAGTTCTACACGGTGGTGATGCAGGTGAAGGCGGGGCAGGAACGATCGAAGGCGTTCCAGCAGTTGGTGCGGCGCACGGGGATTGAGGATATCAAGTCGCTGGCGGCGATGATTATTCAGAGCGAGCGGTTCGGGACGAGCTTGTCGCAGGCGCTGAAGGTGTATGCCGATGCGTTACGGACAAGGCGGCGGCTGCGGGCGGAGGCGAGCGTGGCGAAGGCAGGAATCAAGATGCTGTTCCCGATTGTGCTGTTCATTCTGCCGGCGCTGTTTGTGATTGTGCTGGTGCCTGGGATGCTGAGTTTGCTGCGGGATCTGCGGGGCGGGATTGGGGCGCGGTAGAGGGGTGGGCGGGCGATCTTGCTCCCCTGGCGCGGCATCTCCTACAATGAAAAACAGGGACCACGTTTTCCTGTCCGGCGATAGCTCTATCCAGAGGTGATAGCAAACGATGAAGCAGGTAACGACAAACCGGCCGCAGAACGCACTGCCGCAGCGCACGGCGGAGATCCTGCATTCGATTGTCAGCGCCTACATCGATTCGGGCGAGCCGGTGGCTTCGCGCACGATTTCACGGCAGAGCGGAACGTTGAGCGCGGCGTCGATCCGGAACATCATGGCCGATTTGAGCGAGGAGGGCTTTCTGTCCCAACCGCACACTTCGGCGGGCCGGGTGCCGACGGCGAAGGCGTTCCGGGAATACGTGCACTCGCTGCACATATCGAAGAACGTTTCGGTGGAAGCGACGCGGCTGCGCAACGAGATCCGGAATCTGGATACCGTGGAAGAGCGGGTGGAGTTGAGCTCGCATCTGCTGACACAGATCTCGCGGAGCATGGGAATCGCGGCCGCCATTCCGACCGACAGCCAGGTGCTGGATTGCGTGGAACTGGTGGGACTGGCGGGACGTCGCGTGCTGATGGTGGTGGTGACGAGAGACCGGATGGTGCGCGATAAGGTGGTCACGGTGGAACGGGACCTGAGCCAGGACGAACTGGGGACGCTGCGCAACTACATCAACGTGCATTTTGCGGGCTGGACGTTTTCAGCCATTCACCGGGAGATGCAGGCGCGGATGGAACAGGAACGGGCGGTCTACGATCTGATGCTGCAGCGGCTGAGCCTGCTGCTGCAAAAGGGCCTGCTGGACATCGGGCTGGTGCCGACGCTGCACACCGAAGGGGCGTCGAACCTGGTGGGTGTGGAACTGCACCTGACGCGGGAGAAGCTGCGGGAGATCTTCAAGGCGCTGGAGGAAAAGCAGCGCATTCTGGAACTGCTGGAGCGTTTTCTCGAAGAGAGCGGAGAGGTGGCGGTGCAGGTGGGGTTGGGCGAACTGCATCCGGCAATGGACGGGCTATCGCTGATCGGGCTGACGGTGCCGCTTCCGGGCGGGCTGTCGGCGAAGGTGGCGGTGCTTGGGTCGATGCGGATGAATTACGAGCGCGTGATGAGCGCTGTGTATCACGTGGGCCAGGCGCTGCAAGCCTAGGCCGAAATGGATGGTTTGATACTCTAACAATTATGGAAGAAGTAAAGTCCGAAAATCAGGGGACCGGTGTGGAAGAATCCGCAGCGGCCGGCGGCGCAGCCGGGGAGACGGACCCTCCCGCGGATCAGGCCGAGATTGCCGATCCGGCCGGGCAGTTGGCCGCTCTGGCGGCGGAACGGGACCGGCTGGCGCAGGAAAACGCGGATCTGAACGACCGGCTATTACGGCGGCAGGCGGAGTTCGACAACTTCCGCAAGCGGGCCGAGCGGGAGCGGTACGAGATGGTGGAGTACGCGGCGATGGAGGCGGTGAAGGCGATTCTGCCGATTGCCGACGATTTCGAGCGGGCGCTGAAGTCGGAGTGCGCGGACAAGGAATACGCGCGGGGCATGGAGATGATCGAGCAGCGGCTGCAGGAATCGCTGAAGAAGCTGGGGCTGGAGCCGGTGGAAGCGCTAGGGAAGAAATTCGATCCGAATTTGCACCATGCGGTGAGCAAGATGCAATCGGAAGAGCACGAAGAGGAAGAAATCGTCGAGGAATACCAAAAAGGGTACCGGTTTAAGGAACGGCTGCTGCGCCCGGCGATGGTGAAGGTCGCGGTGAGGCCATGATGGCGGATACGAAACGCGACTACTATGAAGTGCTCGGGGTGGGCAAGGACGCCGACGAAGGGGCGTTGAAATCGGCCTACCGGAAGCTGGCGCTGAAGTATCATCCGGACCGCAATCCGGGCAACAAGGAAGCGGAAGAGCACTTTAAGGAAGCGGCGGAGGCATACAGCGTATTGAGCGATCCGCAGAAGCGGGCGGCTTACGACCGCTACGGGCATCAGGGCTTGCAGGGCGCCGCGGGTGGCGGGCCGGCGGGCTTCGATCCGTCGGCATTCGGGGATTTCAGCGATATTCTGGGCGATTTGTTCGGTTTCGGCGATATGTTCGGGGGGGGGCGGCGTTCGGCGAACCGCGTGCAGCGGGGCGACGATGTGCGCTTCGATCTGGAGATCACGCTGGAAGAGGTGATGCAGGGCAAAGCGGCGGAGTTGCTGGTGCCGCGGCTCGATCAATGCGGGCGCTGCAAAAGCACAGGGGCGGAGCCGGGCGGGATGTCGTCGTGCCCGACCTGTCACGGGCGCGGGGAGATGCTGTATCAGCAGGGTTTTCTCTCGATCCGGCGCACGTGTTCGCAATGCGGCGGGCGCGGGCAGATTGTGCGGCGGGCGTGCACGGAGTGCAAGGGTGAGGGCTACAAGCGGTCCGACCGCAAGTTGAAGGTGAACATTCCGGCGGGCGTCGATACGGGAACGCGGCTGCGGCTGTCGCAGGAAGGGCAGCCGGGCGTGAACGGCGGTCCCAACGGGGATTTGTATGTGGTGATCAAAGTGAGAGATCACCAGGTGTTTGAGCGGCACGAGGATCAACTGCACTGCACGGTGCCGGTGAATATCGCGCAGGCGGCGCTGGGGACCGAGGTGGACCTGTTGACGTTCGACGGCCTGCAATCGGTGAAGATTCCGGAGGGAGTGCAGAACGGGGGGCAGATCCGGCTGAAAGGGATGGGCGTGCCGCGGCTGAATTCGAATGGCCGCGGAGACCTGTATGTGCACGTGGAAGTACGGGTGCCGGAGAAACTGACGAAGGAGCAGCGCAAGCTGCTGGAGCAGTTGCGGGACGTGCTTCCGGTGGAAAACGAGCCCAAGGAAAAAGGGCTATTCGAAAAAGTCAAAGACTACTTCATGTAAACCGCCGTGCCGGAACTGGAGCATCAAGGCTGCCGGCTGCACTATAGCCTGACGGGCGAGGGGCCGGCGGTGTTGCTGATTCAAGGCGTCGGGGTGGAAGGGGGCGGTTGGCGTCCGCAGATTGCGGCGTTCGGCGGGCGGCATACGTGTCTGAGCTTCGACAATCGGGGGATTGGGAGGAGCCAGCCGGCGGGCGGGGCGCTGTCGATCGAGCAGTTCGCAAGCGACGCGCTGGCGCTGATGGATGCGGCTGGGTGGGAAAAGGCGCATGTAGTGGGGCATTCGATGGGCGGATTGATTGCACTGCAGATGGCGTTGACGGCGCGGGCGCGCGTGCGGAGCCTGGCTCTGCTGTGCGCCTTCGCAAGAGGGAAAGACGTGACGGGGTTGACGTGGGAGATGCTGATTTCGGGGCTACGGACGCGGATTGGGCCGAGGGCGTGGAGGCGGAAGGCGTTTCTCGAACTGGTGCACGCTCCGGAATCGATGGCCGGGGAGATGGCGGAGTTATTCGGGCACGATCTGGCGGATCAGCCGCCGATCGTGATGCGGCATCTGGCGGCGATGAGCGCCTACGATGCGAGCGGGCGGCTGAGGGAACTGGGTGGGATACCGGCGCGTAGTGGTGGCGGGGGCGCACGACCGCATCGCGAGGCCGGAGTTGGGCCGGGCGATCGCGGCGGGGGTTCCCGATTCGGGTTATGTGGAGTTCGCCGATGCGGGGCATGCGCTGCCAATCACGTACGCGGCGCGATTGAATACAGTGCTGGCGGATCATTTCCGGTCGTCGTCGATCATAGCCTGACCGGCAGGCTTCGTATTCCATTCGGTTCGAACGAACCAGATCAGCCAGTAGGCCAGCAACGGGCCTGAAGCGGCAATCTCCACCGCACTGGCTGCCATGTTGGCAGTCATTATTTGAGAAACGGGTTGAGTTTTAAAGATTATGGCTTGATTTTGACCGAAAAAGCAAGCCCCTCAGTTGCCTTACGAGGGGAGGGCCGCGAGTACCATTACCTTGGACCCAAAGGGGGAGGCGGGTAACTCCGGACAAGCCGCAGACGCCTTAGGGAAGGGAATATAATCGGATGGAAGACCCGAGTATTCCGAACGAAGCCGATGACCTACTTACTCTCCCGCACACTCGTGACGCTTTCTGTGTCGCTCAGCCTGGCGATCGCCGGGGACTGGACCGATTACCGGGGGCCGAAGCGCGACGGCACCTCGCCGGACCGCGATCTGCCCACATCGTGGTCGCTGACCGGCGAGAACCTGGCCTGGAAGATGCCGTACGGGGGGCGCTCGGCGCCTGTCGTGCACGGCAACCGTCTGTACCTACTGCAGCCATTCGGCAAAGGGGCGACGATGCAGGAGCGGCTGCTGTGCCTGGACGCGGACACGGGGAAGATGATCTGGGAATACCGGATGAACGTGTTTTTGAGCGACGTGCCGCCGCACCGTATTGCGTGGTCGTCGCCGGCGGTGGACGCGGAGACGGGCAACATTTACGTATATGGAGTGCATGGGTCGATTACGGCGGTGAACAAGCTGGGCAAGCTGGTTTGGACGCGGTCTCTGGCGGAGGAAGTAGGGCTGGTGACGACGCATGGGGGCCGCACGGTGTCTCCGATTCTGCACGAGAACCTGGTGATTGTGAGCGGCGTTTCGACGGGTTGGGGGGAACAATCGAGGGCGGCGCACCGGTTCATGGCGTTCGATAAGAAGACAGGGGAATTCGCCTATATTTCGACGCCGGGCGGACGGCCGTTCGATACGACATATTCGCCGCCGATTATCGCGGACATCAAGGGCACGAAGCTGCTGATTGCCGGCGGCGGCGACGGGACCGTGCATGCGATCAAGGTGCTGACGGGCGAGCCGGTGTGGAAGTACGTGATCTCGAAGCGCGGCGTGAACACGGGTGTGCTGGTGTTCAACAACCAGGCGGTGGTGAGCCACAGCGAAGAGAACCTGGACACGAGCGAGATGGGACTGCTGGCCTCAGTGGACGCGACGGCCACCGGGGATATCACGGCGAAGCAAGTGAAGTGGAAGCTGCCGGGATTTCAAGGCGGATATTCGTCGCCGGTGCTGGACGGGGACCGGGTGTTCCAGATCGACAACGGGGCGAACATTTTCGCATTCGATTTTCTTTCGGGCAGGCAGCTTTGGAAGCAGAACCTGGGGACAATCCAGAAGGCGTCGCCGGTGCTGGCGGACGGCAAGATTTACGTCGGGACGGAGAATGGGAAATTCTTCATTCTGAAGCCGGGCAACGACAAGTGCGACATATTGAGTTCGGTGGCGATGGCGGAAGGGGAGCAGATTCTGGCCTCGGCGGCAGTGGCGCGGGGACGGATCTATTTCGCTTCGACGAACAATCTGTATGCGATCGGGAAGAAGGGGGTTGGGGTGGCGCCGCCTCCCTACCAGGCGGAACCGCAGTTGCAGTTGACCGATGAGAATCCGTTCACGCACATGCAGATTCTTCCGGCGGAATCGATTTTGAAGCCGGGGGAAGGGATCCGGATCCGGGCGCGGGTTTACGACGTAAAAGGGCGCTTTTTTAAGGAAGTTCCGGCGGAACTGACGCTGGATGGACCGAAAGGGACGTTTAGCCGGGGACTTTTCATCGCCGATACGGCGGAAACGGCATCGTCGGGGTATATCCGGGCGAAGTGGAGCAACCTGACGGGATCGGCGCGGGTACGGATTGTTCCGAATCCGCCGATTGCGGAGAATTTCGATTCGATCGAGCCGGGCAAAGTGCCTCCGCACTGGGTGAATACGACGGGCAAGTTCCAGGTGCGGGAAGTGGAAGGCAAGAAGGTGCTGGTGAAGCTGGCGGACAACGCATTCACGAAGCGGGCCCGGGCGTTTGTGGGGCCGGCGAACTGGAGCAACTTCACGGTGGAAGCGGACGTTCTGGGGACAGAGAAGCGCCGTCAGATGGGCGATGCCGGAGTGGTGGCGCAGCGCTACCAACTGGCGTTGTTCGGCAATCACCAGCGTTTGGAACTGCAGAGCTGGCAGCCGGAGACGGAACGCACGGTATTGAAAGAATTCGCCTGGAAGAAAGACACGTGGTATCACCTGAAGCTGGAAGTGCAGAACCTGCCGAACGGCACGGTGCGGGCGCGAGGCAAGGTGTGGCCGACGGCGGAGGCCGAGCCGGCGGAATGGACGATTGAGCGTACGGATCCGATGGCGGAGAAGATGGGGGCGGCAGGGCTGTATGCCGATGCTCCGTTCGAGGTATTCTTCGACAATTTCAAAGTGACTCCGTTGCGCGCCGCGGCCGGTCCGAAGCCGGCGGCGGTGAAGCCTGCCGCGGCGAAACCAGCGGCCAAGAAATAGGATAATGAGGCATCCGCACATGACGAAAAAGACATTGTTCTCCGCTGCCGTACTCTCCGCGGCCGCGCTCTGGGTGGCGCCCCAGTTTCTTGCCGTGACCGCCGCCGATCCGGGCAACGGCGATTGGCCGATGTGGGGCGGTTCAATGGACCGCAACATGGTGTCGACGGCGAAGGGCATCGTCACGAAATGGGATGTGGCGAAGAAGGAAAACGTGCTGTGGGTGCAGGCGCTGGGCTCGCAGACGTACGGCAATCCGGTGGTGGCTCACGGGCAGGTGTACGTGGGCACGAACAATGAAGGCGTGCGCGATCCGAAGCAGACGGGAGACCGCGGGGTGCTGATGGCGTTCCGTGCAGCGGACGGCGAGTTTCTATGGCAGCACACGAACGAGAAACTGGCGGCGGGACGTGTGAATGACTGGCCGTTCCAGGGCGTGTGTTCGTCGCCGCTGGTGGAGGGGGACATCTTGTACTACGTCTCCAACCGCTGCGAGATTGTGGCGCTGGACACGAAGGGCTTCAAGGACGGCAAGAACGACGGCGCGGTGCAGGATGAGAAGCTCAAAGGCGAAAAAGACGCCGATGTCCTTTGGAAATTCGACATGATGGAAGAAGTGGGGGCGTTTCCGCACAACATGGCGAATTCGTCGCCGGTTGCCTACGGGGACCTGTTGATCGTGATGACGGCCAACGGGCAGGACGAGAGCCACGTGCACATTCCGTCGCCGAAGGCTCCGGCGATCATTGCGGTGAACAAGAAGACGGGGAAGCTGGTGTGGGAAGACAACTCGGTGGGGGAAAAGATCCTGCACGGGCAGTGGAGTTCGCCGGCGATCGGGAAGATCGGTGATGTGATGCAGGTGGTGAGTCCGCAGGGCGACGGCTGGGTGCGCGGGTATGAAGTGACGAGCGGCAAGAAGCTGTGGGAGTTCGATTCGAACCCGAAGGATTCGGTGTGGCCGAAGACGCGCAACGAGATCATTTCGACGCCGATCATTGTGGATGGCGTGGTGTACATCGCCAACGGACAGGACCCGGAGCATGGGGAAGGCGTGGGGCACCTGTATGCGATCGACGGAACCAAGCGCGGGGATATCACGAAGACGGGGCAACTGTGGCATTACGACAAGATCCGGCGCTCGGTGTCGACCGGGGCATACTACAACGGGATGCTGTTTTATGCCGATTTTTCGGGCTTTTTGCACTGCGTGGACGCGAAGACGGGCACGCCGTATTGGACGCACGACATGCTGGCCGCTATTTGGGGTTCGCCGATTATCATCGACGGGAAGATATACCTTGGGGATGAGGACGGCGACGTAGCGGTGCTGGAGGCGTCGAAGACGAAGAAGCTGATCGGCGAGATGAATATGGGGAGCAGCATCTATTCGACTCCGGTGGCCTCAAACGGGCTGCTGTTCATCGCTAACCGCAGCCAGTTGTTCGCGCTGGGGCAGAAGAAGACGTCGTCGGTGTGGCGGATGATGCAGATTTTGGCGAAGCGGTGAGGGAGACGGAAGAAGACGGAAGACGGGAGACGGAAGACAGAAGACAGGAGACTGAAGTCGGACGATGCAACGCCGTGCTTTTCTTGCTACGCCCGCCGGCGCCTATTCCGCTTCTCCGCAATTGGCGCCGGTGAATGAACGAATCGAAGAAGACCGCGCCGCGGCGCTGAGGCTGGTGGGGGCTTCGGAGAGCGAAATCCGGCGGGGACTGGAATTGCACGCGGAAACCGCGGTTGTGGAGTCGTACGGGTTCATGCCGCGGGCGGCGATCGATGGCGATGCGGTGCGGGCGGCGATGGATTCCGGAGCTTCCGATCTGGAGATCCAGGATCTACTGGAAGAGCAATCGATGACCCGGTATGTCACGGACGCGCGCGAGCGCAAGGAGTACCTGGATGCGTGGCGGGCGGCGGGGGTCACGTGCATCGTTCAGAATGCGGGCGAAGAGGGTTCGGCGCCGATGCGGCTGATCAAGCGCCTGGGACGCTACACGTTCGTGACGCATCATCTGCGGGAGCATGTTTCGCTGGCGGTGAGGCCGGACGATATCCTGGCGGCGAAGAAGGCGGGGCGGCATTGCGTGACGATGACAGGGAATGGAGTGCCGATTCCGCAGGATTGGGTGTCGGTGGAAGAGGAACTGCGCTATATCCGGGTGTTCTTTCAACTGGGCGTGCGGATGATGCATCTGACCTACAACCGGCGCAACGCACTGGGAGATGGATGCGGGGAACCGGGCAATGCGGGGCTTTCCGATTTCGGGCATGCGGCGATTGCGGAGATGAACCGCATCGGAGTGATTGTGGATGTGGCGCATTCAGGGTGGCGGACGAGCCTGGAGGCGGCGAAGGCATCGAAGAAGCCGATGGTGGCGAGCCATACGACGTGCGCGGCGCTGCACCGGCATGTGCGGTCGAAGCCCGATGAGGTGATCCGGGCGATTTGCGATACGGGCGGGCTGATCGGGATTTGCTGCATTCCTGAGTTTCTCGGGCGCACCGGCGATATCCGGGCGATGCTGGATCACATCGACTATGCAGTGAAGACGTTCGGCGCAGACCATGTGGCGATTGGGACAGATGTGGCCTACGTTTCGCGCAATGCAGGGGCGGAGAACCGGAAACTGGGGCAGCGCGGGCGGCGGCGCACGAGGTGGGAGGCGCTGTGGCCGGCGGGGGCGCTGGGCGGAGCGACGGCGGAGCAGACACGGTCAATGGCGTGGACGAACTGGCCGGTGTTTACGATCGGGATGCTGCGGCGCGGGCATTCGGCGGCGACCGTGGGGAAGATTCTCGGAGGGAATGTGCTGCGCGTGCTGCGGGCGAATTTCGATGGAGTGTAGAACGGCCAGGCGGTCAGCGACCGGCTGCAAGAGCCGATCCGCCTGACCGCCGCATGGACTGGATCAGAAGCTGTATTTCAACGCAACTTGAATCTGGCGGTTGTCGACTCTTGTCCCGCTGATCACTCCGTAGGTGGCGGTGCGCAACGTGCCGCCGGGCTGGGCGAAGATGGGATGGTTCGGCGCATTGAAGAACTCTGCGCGCAGTTCCAACTGCTGCCGGTCTTCCTGGAACCGGAACATCTTGTTGATGGACGCATCCAGGCTGGCAATGCCCGGCCCAATGACCGTATTGCGCCCGGCGGTTCCGTAACGGAAGACGGGTTGCGCGGCGCCCGGAGCAACGCCCACGCGGTCCACGTAAGCTTCGGTATTGAAGAAGCGGCCGAGAGTCTGCTGGCTCTTGGGCAGCTTCGGATCGGCTCCCGCCACCGCGTCGGGCTTGCAGTAGCCGCCGCCATTCTGAATGTTGCCCGGTCCGCAATACATGGTGTTCGGGAACCCGTCCTGGAACGTCACAATGCCGCCCAACTGCCAACCGCCGAAAATGGTGTTAGCGACGGCGTTAGAGATCCCGTACTTCCGCCCGCGTCCGAAGGGGAGTTCATACAGGAAGGACGCGGTAAAGCGCTGCCGGAAATCGAAGGCAGACAACCCTCGCTCCGCGCGCAGATTGTAATTGTCCGAGGGCGTGAGCGCGTCGCCGTCGGTGGTGCGGACTCCGGAGCCGTTGTCGATCGACTTGCCGTAGGCATAGGAGCCCAACAGCGTGAAGCCATGGGCGAAGCGGTGCTGCAGCCGCATCTGGAGGGCGTGATAATTCGAGTTCGACGGCGCGTTCATGTTCTGGAACGATCCGTTGAACTTCGGAAAGGGGCGGTTCAGATTCGGATTCCCGGGACCGGGCTCGGGATTGTTGTACGAGGTCAGCCGCCGCAGTTTGATACCGGTGGAGCCCATGTAGGTGACTTCGACCGACATGTTGCGGGTGATCTCCCGCTGCACCGATGTCTGCCACTGGTTCACATACGAGGTACGCTCGCCATATTGATTGATGAGGAGGAACGACGGAGCGCCGGTGGAAGTGAACAGCCGTCCCCACGTGAGGTTGGGCCGGGTCGTGTCGGCGGTCTCGGCCTGACGGATGGTGAAGGGTATGTTGCGCACGATGTCAAACACCGCGTTGCCGATGTCGCGCACGTAATAGAGCCCGTAGCCGGCGCGCAGCACCGTCTTGCCGTTCAACTGATAGGCCAAGCCGGCGCGCGGGCCGATGTCGTTGCGGTCCGGCACGCCGGCGCCTCTGCCGAAGCGCCCATCGCGCACCAACTGCCATCCGGGAGGGGCCGGGAATTGCGGATTGCCCTGGTTCAGATCGCCCGTGCCAGCGCGTACGAATACCGGCTCGCGGGAATTGTCCCAGGCGAAATCCACGTTCACAATGGCGTCGTGCTTGTCCATGAAGGGCGACTCATACTCCCAGCGCAGCCCGAGATTGAACGTCAACTTGCGCGTCGCCTTCCACGTGTCCTGAATGAACAAGCCCATGTAGTTCTGCCGGAAGCTGGCAATGGGGGCTCCGACCTGGCCTTCGGTTCCGGACATGGGGCCGAGCAGCATGTCGGCCATCGGCTCGCCGGTGTACTGCCCGTTCCAGGTGAATCGCCCGCGCGGGACGACGGCGCCGATCTGGTTGTAGCGCAGCCTTCGCAACTCGCCGCCGAACTTCAGCGAATGCTTGCCGAGCGTCCAGGAAAAATTGTCGCTCCAGTGGAAGGTTGTGTTCCAGTTGACGAAGGGGCAATAGATTCACTCTCCAATATTTGCGAAGCCGCTGACCTGAAAGACGGGAATGCCCCAGAACAACGGGTCCTGCGAAATGCCCTGCAATCCAAGCTCGCCGACGACGTTGCGCTGAAAGGCCCGCTGCTGGATGTTCGCCGACTTGAAGTAGTTCATTCCGAACTTGAACTCATTCACCTTGTTCGGGCCGATGACCGCGGTGTGGCCCAGGACGCCCTGCTGGCCGAGAATATCGACGTCGTTGCCCTGATCGAAGATCACAGACGGAATGTACTGCGGCTCTTTGGTCTGGGAAAAGCGGAAGAAGAACGTGTTCGCCTGCGACTTGGCGAGATCGGTACGGAAGGTGTACTGATCTCCGCCTGTTTTGCGGCTCTCCGAATTCAGGTAATTATTGGCAATTCCCAGCGCCCCGGTGCCCGCCTGGTTGGGCAGCGGGTAGAAATCGTTCAGGACCTTGCGCGAAGTGGCGTGAATGCGGCTCTCCGGGATGATTCCGTTGGGGAACACCTGCCCTGGGTTGAACGGATCGCGGATCGTCCGGTTGAGGAATCCGAAATTGCCCGAGCGGTAGCGCGCATCGGGCAGCGTGCTGGTGCGGGTCAGCGTGCGCCGTTCGCGCAGCCCTTCGTAATTGAACATGAAGAACAGGCGGTTCTTGCCGTTGTAGAGTTTCGGAATCAGCACCGGTCCGGAGAAGGTTCCGCCGAACTGGTTGCGCTTGAAGGGAGGCGTGGGGGCATTGGGCGCGGCGAAGAAATCCTTGGCGTCGAAGAACGAATTGCGCAGGAACTCGAACGCCACGCCGTGGAATTGATTGGCGCCGGATTTCGTGGATACGTTGACCTGGGCAATGGCTCGTCCGTACTCGGCGCTGAACAACCCGGCTTCGACCTTGAACTCCTGGAGCGCGTCGATCGAGGGGAGGAAGAGGTAGGTGTTGAAATTGGGATCGGTGTTCTCCATGCCGTCGAGCGAATAGTGGTTGTAGTGCACGCGCTGTCCGGCCACGTTGAGGGCGAAGCTGTTGCGGGCGCCGCCCATGCGTTGCTGGCCTTGCGAAGAGGCCGGCCCGTTGGTGGTCGCGCCTGGAATCAGCGAAGCAAGCTGCAAGTAATTCCGGCCGTTCAGGGGCAGCTCGACAATGCGCTTGTTCTCAATGACCGTGCCTACGGACGTCGTTTCGGTGTCGAGTACGGGCGCCCCGCCCGTCACCTCGATGACCTCGGCAACGTTGCCGACGGGGAGCGCGAAGTCGATGGTGGCGACTTGTCCCACTTGCAGCACAACGCTCGACCGGGTCTGCGATTGGAATCCCTGCATCTCGACTTTGATGGTGTAGGCGCCAGGATTCAGCGCCGGTGCAGAGTAGAGCCCGCTCTCGTTGGTCTTCAACGATCGCGACGCGCCTGTGGCCGGATTGGTGACGGTAACGGTGGCTCCGGAGATCACGGCCCCGGACGAATCGGCGACTGTACCGGCGATGTCGCCGGTGCCCGCCTGCCCGAAAAGTATCAAGGAAAAAGCCGACACGGCCGCGAATGCGGATAGGAAACGGAACATGGTTTCACCCCTCTAGTGAATTGAAGGGATACTATCAGACGGTTTTCCTCGGCGTCAACCCTCCTTCTGATATGCTCATCAGTAGAGATCACGCCGTACATCATGCGACACACCAGAGGATCAGGGCTGCTCACTTCCGACTTCTTCCCCCGAGGCGTGAAGTGGCTTCTTATTTCCAACGTCGCGCTGTTTCTGCTGTACTTCTTCGCGGTCCAATTCCGGTTCAGCGCGATTTTCTATCCGTTCGGGCTGATTCCGGGCCAGGTGCTGGGCGGCTTCGCCGTGTGGCAACTGGTCACCTACATGTTCCTGCACGACCCATACGGATTCAGCCACATCCTGTTCAACATGCTGACGCTATGGATGTTCGGGGCGGATCTGGAACGGACGTGGGGGCGCAAGGAATTCCTGAAATATTACTTTCTTTGCGGCATTGGAGCAGGGATTTGCGTGGTGATCGGCAACGCACTGTTCGGCACACTGAACACGCGCACCATCGGCGCCTCGGGAGCAATCTACGGATTGCTGCTGGCCTTCGGCGTTCTTTATCCGGACCGCGTGGTGCTGTTCAGCTTCCTCTTTCCGATCAAGGCCAAGTATTTCGTGATGATCATCGGGGCCATCGCCTTCCTGAGCTCCATCGGCGCGTCGGGCAGCGGGGTCAGCCACGTCGCCCACCTGGGCGGCATGGTGTTCGGTTACGGCTATCTGCGCGGCATCGGACGCAAAGTCGACCTTGGCACGTCGTTGCGCAAGCGCTACCATCAGTGGCGCGTCGAACGGGCCAAGAAGAAGTTCCAGGTCTACATGCGCAAGCATGACCGCGACCGCTTCGTGCAATGATCGAACTCTACACGCTCCAAAACAGCAACGGTCTGCGGGCGCGGTTCACCACCTACGGTGGAATACTGCTTTCGCTGCACGTTCCGGACCGCGACGGGAAACCGCGCGATGTGGTGCTCGGCTTCGATAGCATCGATCCTTATCTGCAACCGCATCCCTATTTTGGCTGCATCGTCGGACGCTGCGCCAACCGTATCGCGGGCGGCGATCTCGAACTGAACGGGATTCCGGTCCATCTGACACGCAACCGTGCGCCGCATCATCTGCACGGGGGCGCGCGGGGCTTCGACAAAGCGGTGTGGGAGGCGGAGGCCACGGCCGGCGCGCTGGTGTTGCGCTACACGAGCCCGGACGGCGAAGAGGGCTACCCCGGCGAATGCCGCGTCACGGTGACCTACACGCTGACCGAAACGAACGCTCTGCGCATCGATTACGAAGCGGTGAGCGACAAAGACACGATTGTCAATCTGACGAACCACAGCTACTTCAATCTCTCGCTGAACGACGACATACTGGATCACCGGATCCGCATCGCGGCCGATGCCTACACGCCTGTGGATGGCGACACCATTCCCACGGGCGAAATCCGGCACGTGGCCGGCACGACGTTCGATCTGCGAAAGACGGTGCGCATCGGGGATGTGCTGGGCAAAGGCTTCGACCACAACTTTGTGCTCGACCGCGCGGGCGAAGGACTGGTCTTCGCGGCGCGCGTTGACGCCCCCGACACGGGCATCGGGATGGAGGTGTGGACCACGGAACCCGGAGTGCAATTCTATACGGCGAATTTTCTGGATGGTTCGATCACGGGTAAAGGCGGACGCACGTATTGGCGGCACGCGGGCCTGTGCCTGGAAACACAGCATTTCCCCGACGCGCCGCATCATGCGCACTTTCCCACCATCACGCTGCGCGCGGGGGCGAGGTACCGTTCGACGACGGAGTATCGCTTCTAGGCTTGTGGTGCCAGCCGCTACACTAATGCCATGTCCGTTGCGCAATGGCCGATCACACCCGCAGACCTCGCTTTCTTCGCCAAGGAGCTGGATGCGTTTCTGCCGCATCGCATCTTCGATGCGCACTGTCATCTGTACCGCAATGCCGATTTCACGGGCGCCACACCGTCGCTGGCGGCATCCGGACCCGCGGTGGTCGACTGGCCGTGTTTCCTCGCCCACATGCAGGGCATCGCGCCTGGCCGCGAGTACTCAGGACTGGTGTTCCCGTTTCCGGCCGTGGGGCTCGACACCGCCTCCGCCAATCAGTTCCTGGCCGATCAACTGGCTGCCCATTCCAACCTCCGCGGGGCGATGATCGTGACTCCGGACATGGATCCCGAGTTCATTCGCCAAACCGTGCGCCGGCATCGATTCTCGGGGCTCAAATGCTATCACGTCTTCGCGCGCACCGAGCCAACGTTCGATTCCGCGGTGGAAGCCTATCTGCCCGAAGAGCAGGTGCGCATCGCGCATGAAGAGCGCCTCAGCATCACGCTCCACATGGTGCGCGCCCGCGCTATCGCCGATCCGGTGAACCAGGAGAGCATCGCCCGTCTGGCCCGGAAGTATCCCGACGCGCGCTGGATTCTCGCCCACGCCGCGCGCGGCTTCAATCCCTATCACACGATCGAAGGCATCGGCGCGCTGAAAGGCGCCGGCAACATCTGGTGCGACACCAGCGCCGTGACCGAAGCGGGCGCTTTCGAGGCCATCGTGCGCACGCTGGGCGCGGACCGCCTTCTCTACGGCGCCGATTTCCCCGTCACGCACCTTCGCGGACGCTGCGTCGCCATCGGCGATTCCTTTCTCTGGCTGACCGCCGGCAACACGAAATTCCACGCATCCTACGCGCCCATCGAGCCGCTGCTGATTTTCCTCGAATCGCTGCGGGCGCTGAAGACCGCCTGCTGGAACCTGCAACTGAACGACACGGCGGTCGAGGCCATCTTCCACACCAACGCCGCACGGTTGTTCCCCTAAGGCGCAGCGTTCAACCGCGCTGGCAGCGCGGACAGTAATGCGTTCCCCGCTGCGCAATGACGATCCTGCGGATGGCGGTCCCGCATGCCTGGCACGCTTTGCCTTCCTTGCCGTACACCTGATGGAGCAGTTGAAAGCTGCCCTGCCGGCCCGATGCATCGACGTAATCGCTGATGGACGAACCACGGTGCGCAATCGCCTGAGCCAGCGTTTCGCGCATCGCCCCGTACAAGCCGGCGATGCGCGTACGGCTCAATGCGGACGCCGCCGCGCGCGGATGAATCGCGCCGCGAAACAAACATTCATCGGCATAAATGTTTCCGAGCCCGCGCAAGAATTTCTGATCCAACAACACCGGCTTGATCGCGCCGCGCCTTGCGCGCAGGCGCTCGACGAACTCCGCGAGCCCGATTTCAAGCGGGTCCGGGCCCAATTGCGCCAGATGAGCGGGCAGCGCCTCGCCCCAGTGCACGCGCCCGAACTGCCGGATATCGTCATAGAGCAGCGCCGCGCCATCCAAGGCGAAGACGACGCGGCAATAGGGGCTCCGCGCCGCGTCCACCAGCAGCTTGCCCGTCATGCCCAGATGCACCGTCAGCACGCCGCGCGAGCAATCCAGCACCACGGTCTTGCCGTGGCGCCGCACCGCATCAATCCGGTTCCCGGCGAGACCATCGAGGGGGGTTTTGACCACCAGCCCGGCCACCACTTCCACCGAGACGATGGTCCGCCCGGCGAGCAGAGGCGCCAGGTCGCGCACGATGGTTTCCACTTCAGGAAGCTCCGGCACGTTTTCAGTCGATGTCCACCAGGATGTCTTCGCCTTCCACCTTCACGGCGTAGGTGGCCACGGCGATGCTCGGGTTGTAGTCGTGTTGCCCGGTGGTGCAATCGAACTCCCATGCATGCCAGGGACAAACGACCATCTTGCCGTGCAGCGCTCCCTGCCCCAGCGGAGCGTTACGATGCGGGCACACACCCTCGATGGCATGAAACTGGCCATCGACGTTGCAAAGAGCGATCGATTTATCTTCAATGAGGATCTCTGTGAGCCCGCCCGGAGGCAACTGGCCCACAGTACAGACCGGACGAAAAGCCATACTACAATTAACCTACCATGCGTCTTGTTTCGCTCCTTTCGATGCTCCTGCTCGCCTCCTGTGCCCGTGAGCACAAGACCGTCGTGGGAGTGGTCCCGAAAGGCGCCAATCACATCTTCTGGCAGACCGTCCACGCCGGGGCCGTGAAGGCCGCGCAGGAATACGGCTTCGAGGTCGAATGGAACGCCCCCACGCTCGAGATCGACTCCAGCCGCCAGATTGAGATCGTCGATTCGATGGTCAACCGCAAGCTGGCCGGGATCGTCCTCGCTCCGGTCGATAAGAAAGCGCTGGTCGCGGTGGTGGAGCGCGCCGCGAAAGCGGGAGTGCCGGTTTCGATCTTCGATTCCGGAATCGACACGCAGCAACGCATCTCCTACGTCGCCACCAACAACGAAGAAGGGGGACGGATGGCCGCGCGCCGGCTGGGGGAAGCGATCGGCGGCAAGGGCAAGGTGGCGGTGATCGGATTCATGCCGGGCAGCGCGTCCACGATGGAGCGCGAGCACGGCTTCCAAGACGAGATGCGCAGCAATTTTCCCGGCGTGAACATCGTCGGTCTGCAGTTCGGCATGGCAGACCGGGCCAAAGCAATGGCCGTCACCGAGAATGTGCTCACCGCCCATCCCGACCTAGCCGGCCTCTTCGCCGACAACGAATCGAGTTCCGCGGGCGCGGTGCAAGCTCTGAAATCGCGCAACGCCAAGGCCGTGCGGCTGGTGGCCTTCGATGCGTCCGAGCAGTTGATTGCCGACATGAAGGCCGGCTGGATCGATTCCATCGTGGTGCAGAACCCATTCAAAATGGGCTACGAATCGACGAAAGCGATCGGGTTGCATCTGAAGGGTGAAAAGCCCCCCACGCTGATCGACTCCGGCGCAAGTCTGGTCAGGCCTGAAGATCTCGACAAGCCGGACGTGAAGGAACTGCTGTTCCCCGACATTCAGAAGTACCTCAAGGGCGCAGCGGCGGCCCACTAAGCAAGAAACGTCAAGACTCGCCGCGCGCGCCGCCATACAATCGAGCAATGCTCCGTCAAGCCTTGCGCATCGTCCTCACCGTTCTCGCCGCGGAGATCGCCCTGATCGCCGCGGCCTTCGCCTGGGTGGCCTTCTACAGCTATTTGATCGACACGGGCCACGAAGCCGGCTACTACCGCGCTTACGCGAAAGCCGCCAGCCCGTACGTATCGTTGTTCACGGGCCTGCCGTTCTTCTATGCCGCCTGCCGCTTCATCGCCCCGCGCGCGCGCTATGCCGCCTACGGCGTCTTTGCCGTCTACTGCGCCATCGAGATTCCCGTGCTGGCGACGAACGACATCTCGCACCTGCCGGGCTGGTTCTTCCCGGTGAACTTCGCATCGAAGTTTCTCGGCTGCTACCTTGGAGCGAAATCCAATGCCTGACTGGGAAACGCTGCTGCCGCTGCTGGTCCACATCCAAGCGAACCTGGAAAGCGACCTGAGTCTCACGGCGCTGAGCGCCAAAGCCGGGCTTTCGCCGTTCCACCTGCAGCGGCTGTTCCGGGCCATCGTGGGGGAAACACCGAAAGCCTACACGCAGCGCCTGCGCATGGAGCGCGCGGCATTCCGCCTGTTGCTGCACGAAACACCGCTGCTTGAAATCGCACTCGATTGCGGTTTCCAGAACCACGAGACGTTCACGCGAGCCTTCCGCCGCCACTACGGGCAGCCTCCCAGCGACTATCGCCAGTGGATCCGGGAACAGGCGGCAGAGCAGGAACAACAGCCCACGGCGCCCGTGCCGGCCCAGTTCGCCATTTCAGCGACGAAAGTGATCCGCCTCCGCCCGATGCACGTCGCCTTCGTCCGGCATACGGGTCCGTACGAAGCGGTGCCCGAATCGCTGTTCGATCAACTGGAGCAATGGCGCGCCGCGCGGCGTTTGCCGGGCCCGGCCGTCTGGCTCGGCATCGGCCACGATTCGCCGGCGCTCACTCCGCCCGAAAAGCTGCGCTTCGATGCGGCCTTGGAAGTCGCCGGGCCCTTCGCACCGGAAGGCGTCATCGCCCACCAATGGCTGCCGGGCGGAGAATTCGCCGTGACCACGCACGCCGGCCCCTACGACACGCTTCCGGAAGCCTATGCGCAGATCTTTCCGCGGGCGCTCGCGCTGCCCAACCACCGTCTGATCGGGCTCCCCGCCGTGGAAATTTATCGCGCCACGCGCATCACGCTGACGCACCGTATGAATCAAACGGATATCTGCCTGCCGGTGAGCTGAAAGAAAGGAAAGCCTACTGGACGAAGCTTTCTATAACGCTCCTGAGTTGATCTCAAGACAATGCGGCGAGGCGGCAAGTTTCTCCAGGGATTTACCGCGATACCACGGGCAATGGATACCGGTAGCTGTTGGCGAAAATCTCGCCGAACAGGCCGATCAATTCTTCGTGCACATGCCCGTTGTCGGCCACCACGTGCGGAGAACGCAGATGGGCCGGGCCGCCGGTCATATCGGATGTCCTGCCGCCCGCTTCCTCCACCAGCAGCATTCCCGCCGCCATATCCCAGGGATTTAGCGTAAACTCCCAGAACGCATCCAGCCGTCCGCAAGCGACGTAGGCCAGATCGATCGCCGCCGCGCCGCCGCGCCGCACTCCATGCGTGCCCATCGCCAGTTGATGATAGAAATGCACGTTGTAATTCAAGTGCCGTTTGCGGCTGGGGAACCCGGTGGCCACCAGCGTATCGGCCAGCGTGGCGGTCTTCGAAACGGAAATCCGGCGGTTGTTCAAATAGGCGCCGCCGCCGCGCTCGGCGGTGAACATCTCCTGCCGCACGGGATCGAAGATCACGCCGCAGATCATTTGCCCGGCATGCTCCAGGGCCAGCGTCACGTTGAACACCGGATAGCCGTGCGCGAAATTCGTCGTCCCGTCCAGCGGATCGACATACCAGCGGTAGTCCGACGCGCCATCGTGCCCGCCGCCTTCTTCGGCCACAATGCCATGGGCCGGAAACCAGGACCGCAGCCGCTCCACAATCAGGCGCTCGCTGGCGCGGTCGGCTTCGGTCACCAGATCGTAGTCGCCCTTCAACTCGAAGCCTACGCGGCGTTCCAGGAAATGGGACAGCAGCGCTCCCGATTCCCGCGCGATCTCCACCGCGCTATCCAGAAATGAACGGCTCATCCGGTTTTCTTACAGCTCCGCAATGTATTTGATGAAATGTTTGAATAGGAAGAGATTCGGCTCCCCATTCCGGGTCAACCGGATGAAAGCGGCATCGTAATATTCGATGGTGCCTTCCACCTCGGAATCGTCCACCAGCTTCACGCGCACGGGAGACTTCGCTTCAATCAGCGCCTTGAGGTACTTCGGTTCCTCGCCGGTCTGCTCCTGCGGCTTCTGTTTCTTGACTGGGATGGGTAGGGGCATCGGGGACCTTTGCGTTACTCATAATATCCGCTGCGTGTCACCGCCCGCAAATCGCGACGCGGCAGATCGAGGCGGATGGAGTGAAATTTCTCTTTTGTAACAGGGATGTTCTTCGGGTAATAGCCGATCGAATACTGCGTGCGCAGATCCTTGAGGATCTCTGCCAGGGCCTGATCGAGTTCCGCGCCCACGGTGGGCGTGAACAGGCGCCCGCCGGTGCTTTGGCCCAGGGTGGTGAGCGCATTCTCGCCGCCGATGTTGCGCCCCACATCGTTGAGAATCGGCATCAGCAACAGCGAATAAATGGGAGCGTCGGCGAGGTGCGCCGCCTTGAGAGCATCGTGATAGCGGTAGTGGCTGGTGGTGTCGCCGCCGTCGGTCACAATCACCAATACGCGCCGCCCTTCGCGCGATTCCAGGCTCTGCGCGGCCAGGTAGATGGCATCGTAGAGCGAGGTGCCCGCTTCCGCCTTCAACGGTTTCACGCGGTCCTCAATCTGCTGGATGCGGCGCGTGAAGCCGGTGTGCTGCCGCACGTCGTGATTGAAGGTGAACAGCGCCGCCTCATCGCGCGGATTGCCGTCCTGAATCACGGCATGCAGGAACCGCTTCAAGGACGCCGTAGCGAACTTCAGATCCTTGGCGATGGACGCGCTGGTATCCAGCAACACGGCAATCGACAGGGGTTGCTCGGTGTAGCGCTCAAAGACCGCGATCTCCTGCTTGACGCCGTTGTCGAGAATGGTGAAGTCGTTCTTGTCGAGCCCGCCCACCAGTGTCCCGTTGAGATCCTTCACCGTGGCGAGCAGACGCACCAGCTTCACATCGGACCGGAACACCGGCCTCTGTGGCTCCTGCGCCAGCGCCGCGGCGAAGGGGATCAGCGCGAGACTATGGAGTCGTCCCATTCCCCCTCCACCCACACTTCCCCATCCTCGAAGTATTCCTTCTTCCAGATGGGCACGGTGCGCTTTAGCCGGTTAATGCCTTCGAGAGCCGCGTCGAAGGCGGCCTTGCGGTGCGGCGAGCAGACGATGACCACCACGCTCGCCTCGTTGATTTCCATTCTCCCCAGCCGGTGCACCATGGCGATGCGCGAGATGGGATGGGCGGCCGCAATCTCCCGCCCGATGCGGGCCAGAACGTCGATGGCCATCGGCTCATAGCATTCGTAGTCGAGATAGCGCGTCTTGCGCCCCTTGCTGTTGTCGCGCACCACGCCTTCAAACGCGACCACCGCGCCATCGCGATTCTGCAACAATTCGCGGCGCACGGCCTTCTCATCGATGGCGTCCCGCGTGAGGGCGAAGAAATGCCCCTCGGCATCGCGAATCCGATGGGTGTAACCGGCGGCGCCGCCGCTGACGGGAGGCAGAAACGCAATCTCGTCGCCATCGCTCACCGCCGCCTGACGCGCGGCAAACTGCCGGTTCAGCGCCACCACGATGCTCGGCGACAACTCGCGCAGGCGCGGATGAAGCGCCGCGTAGTGGTCGAACACGGATTCCAGACGGCTGCCGGGACTCACTTCCAGATCCTCGCGGGAGAGGCCTGTAACGTCCTTCAGCACGCCGAAGAACAGAACTTGGACGCGCACAGTTTCTAGCCTATCAGACGCGCGCCAACTTCTTTGGATTTCAGGCTTTTTCCATTCCCGCCCGGCCGTCTTCGACGACAAAAGAGGCCCTTGTCCGCAAGGGCGCGCCGGGCTTCGAGACATAGGGGACCACGCGGTAATCGGCCTGCAGCCGGTCTTTCGCCGCCGTGCACGACACGTAGCCCCGCTGCTGATTATGGAACCGTATGTGCGGGTTCTCGGCCCGCGCCGATTGCTCCTTGTCCTGCCCGTCCTCGCCGTCGCCGGACGAGGAAATCGATGTCCCCACGAACTCCACACCCACGGTGCGCGAATCGGGGCGGGCGAAATCCACCTTCAAATCGGCCGCCCAGTTGGAATGAATATCCCCGGTCAGGGCGACGAAGTTTTTCACCTTTTTCGCCGCCAGGTACTCCATCACGGCTTTCAGTTCCCCCGCGTAGCCCGTCCACTTGTCCATGCTGTAGCCCATCTCCGGACCCGGCTTGCGGTCAAGCCACGCCATCATGACCTGGTTGGCGACCAGGTTCCACTTGCCCGCGGATTTTTCCAGCCCTTCGAGCAGCCAGCGGCGCTGGGCCGCGCCCAGAATCGACTGCCCGGCGGCAGTGCTTTCGGGGCAAATCGCCCCCAGCCCGCCGCCGCAAGGCTTTTTGCTGCGGTACTGCCGCGTGTCGAGCACGAAAATCTCGCCCAGATTGCCGTAGCGCAGGCGCCGGTACAACTGCATGTTGGAGCCCTTCGGCAGGGACGACCGCCGCAACGGCATGTGCTCGTAGTAGGCCTGGTAAGCGCCTGCCCGCCGCTCCAGAAACGCGCCACGATCCATTCCGTCTTCCGGATGGTCGTTGGCATAGTCGTTATCCACTTCATGGTCGTCCCAGGTCACAATCCAAGGGAACCGCTGATGCACCCGCTGCAACAGTTCATCGGTTTTGTACAGCGCATAGCGGTTACGGTAGTCGTTCAGGGAGACGATCTCGGCGCTGTTGTGGCGGCGCGGCCGGTCTTTGGAAATCCCACCTTCGTAAATGTAGTCTCCGAGATGGATCACCAGGTCCAGATCCTCTTCGGCCATGTGTTGGTATGCCGTGTAGTATCCGGTCTCGTAATGCTGGCAGGAGGCAAAGGCGAAGCGCAGCCGGCCGGCAGTCTCAGGGGCTGTTCTCGTTCGAGCCACGGGGC
Source organism: Bryobacterales bacterium (assembly GCA_016789755.1). Lineage (GTDB taxonomy): Bacteria > Acidobacteriota > Terriglobia > Bryobacterales > Bryobacteraceae > CADEFT01. The sequence continues at coordinate 432 of JAEUQG010000016.1, read as the reverse complement.
TCTCCCAGCCGCCCGCCGAAAACTGGTAGTAGTACCAGCTTCCCGGCTTCAGCCCGGTCAATTCCACATGCACCGAATGCGCCAGATCGGGCGAAGCCGTAGCCTTCCCCCGCCGCACGACGTTGCCGAACTTCTCATCCGCCGCCACGCGGTAGTCGACGGCAACGGCTTCGGGGGCCATGCCGCCACCCGCCACCGGATCGAGAGCCAGCCGCGTCCACAGGACCACGCCATCCGCGGTGGAATCTCCCGAGGCCACCCCCAGGGAAAACGGGTTCGCGGCAAACTTGGGCGCGCCCAGCACGCGCTCGCATGGATTCAAAGCGGTCAACCCGGCCCAGGCGCCCGTTTGCGCCAAAAACCGGCGGCGGCTGTCTGTCTGTCTCATGCTACTGAGCCTACCATTCCCCCTGGCGTGCGGACAGGTCCGAG
>JAEUQG010000015.1 GCA_016789755.1 Bryobacterales bacterium | reverse complement strand
AGGTCCGCCAAGGGTTTGGGGGCGGATGCGTTCTGCGCGACCAGCCAGGCTCCGAGGGCCAGCGCGGCGGCCGCGGACAGTATCCGTTTCGTCATCGCGCACCTCCGGTGGCGGCCAGAATGGGTCGCACAACGTTTTCCTGTTCGAGCGCGTCGCTTGCCACAGGCTTGCGAAGGCGGTTGTCGCGGCGGCGCTTCAGTTCCGACTCATAGGCGGCAATGCGAGCGGGACCTTGCTGAGCAGGCTCGAGCTTTTCCGCCAGGCGGCGCGAGAGCAATGCGCCTTGCAGCCGGTCTGTGCGGGAGAGGGAATCAGCCAGCTCGCGCGCGTAGGAGGCGCGCTCCGGGCGTTCGAGGCCACGGCCGCCCAAGAACATTTCCTGCCAGTATTGATTTGGCTGCATGTCGCCCCCGGCGCCTTCGTCGTATTGGAACACCAAAGCCAATCCGTTGCCTGCGGCTGCTTCAAAGGCGGCGGTGGCCTGCCGGTGCCGGCCCAATTGCCGAGCGGCGCGAAACAACTGGAGCTTCAGGGAATCATCCTCCGGGTTGTTGCGAACATCGAGTTCCAACTGTGCCACGGTGCGATTGGGTGCGGGCGGGGCCACCCGGCGCGGGTCTAGCTCCCACGGGACGGCTCTGGCGAAATCGTTGTAGAAGGGGTCCGCTTCGGCGTTCTTTCCGAAGCGCCGCAACAGGTTGCCGGCTTCTTTCAAACCGAGGAACGCCGGTTGCGAGACCAACGACATGCGGCGCAAAACCCGCACGGCCTCCGCGGTGTCGTTGGACTGGAGGGCGATTTCGGCCAAGCCCAGGAAGTTTGCGGCGGTGCGGTCGCCGGAGTCGAGTTGCCGCTCATAGAAGACCTTCAGCATCCTGCGGGCCGACGAGGGATCGGTGAGGAGCATCTGCTCGGCGGTGTTGCGGAGTTGATAGGAATCGCCGCGGAAATCGGCGAGAACGCGGTCCAGACGGCCTTCCTGAGCGGCCACACGCATATCGAGAACAGGCAGAATCCAGGACAGGCGGTCGCGCGTTTCGGGCTCCAATCCATCGAGTGCGGCTCGTGCCCGGGCCACTTGTTTCAGATCCAACAGGTGCTCGATCCAGCGTTGACGCCAGTTCGTGTACTCAGCGATCTCCATCCCTTCACGATTTCCGGCGGCCTTGGCCAGACGCGTAGCCGTCTCTTCGAGCATGCGCGTGTAGAGGGGCTCCTTTTGTGCCGCGGGAATCCACTCGGCTCCGATCCAGACGGTGAGCAGATCGACGGCGGTGGTCACGTCGCGGCTCAGCGACGCCATCCAGGCGACATCGAAATGCCGGAGCATTTTCCCGGTCTGATAGCTGCCGTAGCGTTGCACGTAGGCACGCACGGCGCGTTCGGCTTCAGGCCGCAAGTCGCCGAGCAGTTTGTTAGCGGCAAGCTGGTCGAGAACGCCGGCGAGGTGCTGAGGAGTGCCCGAGGGAGCGCGGCGTTGGGACAGGTTGCCGGTAATTGCGTTGAGCGCTTGCCGCCAACGCAACGCAGCGTCCTGCGGGCGTTGCTGCGCCCACAAGACGAGAGCAGCCCCATGGAGGGAAGGAGCGTGGTTGGCATCGAGTTGGAGCGCCAGTTCATAGTGCTCGGCGGCCTGCGGCAAGCGGCCCGTGGCGCGGTAGTATTCCGCGAGATCGAAGTAGGCTTCGACGCGGCCGGGAGCGCTTTCGACGGACGAGGGCAGGAAGTCGTCGAACTGAGGCTTCTTCTGGATGTCGAGGTATTCGCCGTAGCGGCTACCGTAGTAATACCAGACATTGCCGGAGATCTCTTCGGAGCGGTTGACCGGCCGCGCGAGACGTTCGCCGACGTTGACGGGGCCGAGAGCGTCGCGGAATGCGGCGTCGATTTCGGGAGTGCCGAGATTGAAAAAGAGGCCGGCAAGGGCGGTGTAGGAACGTGTCCAAACAGGTGTGCGCCTTGCTCCGCGCGCGGCGATTGCCTGAAGCGCCAGATCGGGCTTGGCGCTGTCGAAGGCGGCATCGATGGCGGCATTGCTGGCGAGAGCGGTAAGGCGTTGCGGGTCGCGACGAGCGAGGAGTTCGAGATAGCGGGCATTCTCCGAGCCGAAGGCGGTGAGGGCGCGCAACTCAGCCGCGTCGTCTCCGGCGGCGCGGAAGGCCTCTGCGGCCATGAGCCAGATGGGGCGTTGCGCGTCGCGGTTGGTGACGGCCTTGGCATAGGCTTCGAGTTGACCTCCGAGTTCGGCGAGTTGCACGCGCGATTTCTGCAGTTGGCGAAGCCGGTCCACGTACTGTTGGGATTCGCCGTCGTTGGCGTGCTCAAGAATCAGCGCCTGGAGCCGGCGCGATTCCCAGGCGGGGATACCGGCCTGGCGGCCGATGGCGGGGTCGATATTGGGAATTTTATCGAGAAATGCCGCGAATTGCGTCTTTTCCTGCGGCGTATAGTTGGACTTAACGACTCCGGCGATGGCGGGGAGCAAGTCTCCGCCGGCGGCTTTGGCATGGGCGGCGGCGTAGCGCCGTGCTCTTGTCATGACCCGGGCATAGCATTGGGCACCCTCGAAGTGATGGCTCAGCAGTTGCTGGCCGGCGAGGGCGGCGCCTTTTTCGGCAAAGGGCAGGGCTTGGGTGTGAAGGCTCCAACGCTCCAGGCGCGAGGCAACCTCGAACAGCATTTGGGGGGCTTCGGCCCGGCCGTCCAGGAAGGCGATGCGCAAGGCGGCGACGGCTTCATCGGGCTTCTGCTGGCGGGCGCGGATTTCGGCGACGCGCTCCATCCAAACAGAGTTCTTGTAGGAGAGGGTGTAAAGCCTTGTGAAGGTGGCGGCGGCATCGTCGAAGCGGAGAAGGCGTTCTTCGAGATCGCCGCGCGCGGCCCAGAGGTCGGTACGGTCGGGCCGGATTTCCGTCACTTTCGCATATTGTTCGATGGCGGCGGGAAAATTCTCGAAATTCGTGTAGAGTTTGGCCAGCAGGAGCGGGAATCGATAGTCCTTGGGGGAGGAGGCGGCTGATTTGGTGTAATAATCTGTAAGCCGTCCCTCCATGTTATTTCGCGAAACGAACCCAGCGGCCTCTTGGATGAGGGACTCGTCTTCGGGATAGCGATTGAGGATCTCGATGTATTGGCCGGCGGCGGAGGCGGGCTCACCGGCACGGACCAGAACGGGAATGAGAGCGCGGCGCATGGCGGCGATTCGCTCGATCTTCGCCTGGGCCGGAAGCGGCGCTTTGCCGAGGGCATCGATGGTCTGACGGTAGAAGGCGCGCAGTCCGGCATCGTCGTTGGCCCTCGCATAGGTGTCGGCCATGGCGCCGAGGTAGTTGGCGGCGAAGGGTTCAGCGGCAAGCAAAGGGGAGAGCAGTTGCCTTGCCTGCTGGGGTTGGCCGCTTTCGGTGGCTTTGCGGGCGGCCTCAAACTGGAGGTGGGATTTGAGAGAGGGATGGGCTCCGTTGGCGGCGGTGGCGAGGAGCTCCACGGCGCGCGCGGTGTTGCGGTTGCGCCAATGATAGTCGACCGCTGCGCGCATGACGCCGAGGAGCATGGAGTTTTCCCGATAGACGGAGTCGACGGTGCGGGCGGCTGCGGCGATGTTCTTTTTCTCTTCGTAGAAGCGAGCCAGCCTGAGCCTAAGGCGCAGTTTGTCCACGGGGTCAGGAGTGAGTTCGATTTCACGATTCAGGCAGCGCTCTTCAACATTGGGGAAGGCGAACCGGCGGCTCTCGTCTTCGATGCGGGCGAGGAGGTCAAAGGTCTGAGCCTGGGCGGCGAGATTCATGAGGAGGGCCTCGAGATCGCCGCGCCGGCCTTGCGCTTCGAGCAGGCTGATGCGAAGTGCAAGCGCGCCGGTGGGGGGATTGGCGCCAGCGGCGAGGCGTACGGTGGCGTCTTCAATAGGCTGGCGGAACTGTGGACGCCGGGCGAGGGCGATGAGCCGCGACTCAGCGGAGGAACCGCCGGGTTGGGCCACGGCTCCGCTCGCGTACTCTTCGATTGCCTTTGGATAGAGGCGCTTATTCTCGTAGATGGCGCCGGCTTCGTAGGCGTGAAGCGCAGGGCTATTGAGCCGCTTCCTTCCGGCCTGAATGTGGCGCAGCGCATCGTCGTATTCGAAGTAGTCCCAGTGGAGCGTAGCGGCTTCCAGATAACCTTCGGGATCGCCGGGAGCGATTTGCGGGATGGTGTTCCATGTGTCGCGGCCGGCGACACGCGGGTACTCGCGCGCGAGTTCGCCCAACCGCGTGCGCGCGGCGGTGGAGCGTGGCGCGGACAGGATGAGATTCGCCTCGATGGCGGCGGCATCGTTCGCTTTGAGGGGATCGTAGGCAGCCAGGGAACGGTGCAAAGAGGACACCCGTGCGCCGATGGAGGGATCGCCGGGAGTGGCGTTGGCAAGAGTGAGCAGCGGCGCGGCGGCCTCTTCAAAGTGCGAGCGCCAAGCCTGCGCTTCACCGAGCATGCGCTGCGCGGCCGAGTTGTCCGGAGCATTGAGCGCGCGCAGTTCGGTGGCCAGCTTACCCGTGCGCGAGAGGTGTTCGAAGAAGCGGGAACGCAGCCCGTCATCGTAGACCCAGTAGCGCCGCAGCAACGCCTCGTAAGCCGCGGCGTCGAAGGTGGCGCGTTGCTGATAAGCGCCGAGGAGATTCTGCACGAAGGTGAGGTTGTGCGGGAAGCGCTGATGGGCGTAGAGATTGATCTGGCGGTAAAGGACGGCATCGAGGGACTGCGCAGCGACGACCTGGCGGAAATAGTCTTCGAGTTCGGTGCCGGAGAATATCTTCACGATGTCGGCGGTGAGGGTACTGAAAGCCGCAGTCTGCTTTTGGCGGAGGTAGAAGCGGGCGAGCTTGTGCCGCCAGCCCTTGTCCTGGAATTTCGCCATCGCGCGCTTGTAAACGGCCTCGATCTCGGGAGCAAGCTTGTTCTGTTCGAGGAATGCGGCGAGGCGTTCGTAGAGCCCAGGGTCGTCGGGGTTGCGATCGAGTTCGCGGCGGAGCAGAATGAGCGCGTCGGGAACGCGCTTCAACGAAGCGAGGCGAGAGATGTAGCGGTCGAGGACGCGGGCATACTCCGGGGACCGCGGCCCGCTGAGGACGGGAGTGCGGCCGGGATTATTGACGATGCCCTCGCCGAGCGGTACGCCTTCGGAGCGTTTGGCGAGTTCGGCCAACAGCTCATCGTAGACGGCGAGTTCCTCCTTGAGTTGGTTTTTGCGCGCGTGGGCGTCGGCCATCAACAGCGACACCTGCATGCGCATGGCGGCGGCGGGGAATGCGGTGAGGAACCGGCGGCCGGCGGCGAGCACGGCGTCGTTGTCTCCATGAAGCGAGTAGGCTTCGATGAGTTTGTGCTGCAGCGTAGCTCGCCGCGGCGAAGCGGGGAATCGCGATTCGAAGAGAGCGATCAACTCAGCGGCCCGAACACGTTGGAAGTAGGGCTGCGCGCTCTGTTCCTGATTCTGGAAGCGGAAGGCTGCATCGGATGAATTGAGCAACAGCGAAAGGATGCCGTTGAGGAAGCCGGGATATGGATCGGCGGCGGCGATGTCGCGGTAGAAGCTGAGATCTCCGGAACCAAGGGCGAGGCGTGGCTCGGGGACCGACAGCAGGAGAAGGGCGATGGAGAAGAGCGCCTCTTCCTGTTGTTCCGGTGTGGCGCCGGGCAAGCTGTAGAGGGCGTAGTAGTGGCGCGCGGCCTCATTGCGGTCGTTACCGTAGCTCTCCCAGAGCTTTGCCACGGTCAGCAGTTCTTCGCCGGTCCAGGAGTTGGGGCGGGCCTCTTTGCGGCGGCGGTATTCGGCGAGAAGGCGCTGAGCGGAGGCGATGTTTCCTTCTTCCACGTAGTAGTGGAACTGGCGTGCGACGGGCTGCAAAGCCATCGGATTCTGTTGGGCCGCCGCACGGGCATCGAGCAGGAAACGCCGCAGGTTACGAGTCTCGCGCAGCAACTGAAAGTGAGCTTTGCCGGGTGCAAGCGGCTGGAAGGCGCGGTCGTAGACGGTGAGTGCCGCGGCGGCGTTGCCCTTGGCGCGTTCGATGGCGGCGTGGGCGCTGACCGGGTAGGCCGAATCATAGGCGAACTGCTTGCTATAGCTCGCGATGAGGGCTTCGGCGCGTTCGTACTGCTGGGCCGCGGTTTCAGCCTGGATCCATTGCTGCAACGGTAGCGGCTGATTTGGATAGCGTGCGGTGAACTTCTGGTAAGTGTCGCGCAAGGCAGCGTGATCGAGCAGTTGCTTGCGGCAGAGATCGAGCATGCGCTGGAACGTCTTGTAGGACTGTTGCGCCGTGGCGGGGTAGAATCGCTCAGAGGCGGGGGAGGGTTGAGCAGCCGCCTGAGCGAGCGCGGCGAGTTCTTCAGGGACCTTCAGGCGGCGGTGATAGTAATCGGCAAGAGCAGTGTAAGCGGAAGCTTTGCCGGCGGCAAGCTCGGCATGCTTGCGCCAGTCGGCTTCGGCGGCGTCGAAGGCAAGCATGAGTTCCGATTCGGCGGCGCGAAGCGAGTATAGCTCGGCATCATTGGGAGTGGACGCGATGGCTTGATTCAGCGCAAGGCGTGTTTCGGCGGGAGGCCGGCGCAAGTTCACCGGACCGGCGGGCAGATTGAAAGGCCGGAAGAAGATCTGTTCGATGCGGCTGCCCGCTTCGATGAAGCGGATCCAGCCGGGGTGATCGGCTTCGGTGATAGCAGCGCCGAGGAGCAGTGCAGCGGGAATGAGGCAATTACGGGAGAACCTCAAGAGGCACCTCCTGTGTTCCGATGTTGTGCGCCATGTCTTCCGCGCTGACCGAGAGTTTGTATCGTCCGGCGGGGAGATGCGCGGGGACGTAGAGCGCGCCGGTGTTGGACTTCATCTCAGGGTTCCAGCGGAGATACACCGCCGCCGCGCCCTGGAGCCGGGCGGTGATGGTACGCGTGGTCTGGGAGGCGCTGACACGCAACTCGACTTTGTCGCCGCGGTGGTATTGGGCGCGGTCGAGTTTGACGCGCACTACGGGAGGTTTGCCGGCAATGACGAAGGTTTTCGATTCGGGATAGACATGTCCTTGCTTGTCGCGCAGCAACAGACGGACGCGATGGGTCCCGTCGGGCATGTCGACGGGCGCAAGGAATCTTGTTTGCCAGGTGTCTTCGTCCTTGAGGTAGCGCAGCGGCTTGACCAGGCCAAAGGGGAAGAGGGCGGTTACGGAGACGATGGACGCGTCAGTCTTGACACGCAGGACGGGATCGCCGGGACGGATAAGGCGGGGCCGCAGCAAAGCGCGGGGCGCGGCGAGGAAGGATGTGTAGGGCGTGACGAATTTGTACTTGCGGGAGAGGGCGATGATCTCGTCGATGGAGGACTGATCTTCGCCTTCACGCTCGATTTTTTCGAGGAGGGCATCGACACGGGCGCGAGCCCAGGTGCGGGGCAGATGCTCATGTTCTGTGGATTGGGTGGGGAGGTTGACGGAGACGGATTGAGAGGCAGCCCGGAAAGTAGCCGGGCCGGGGGTCTTGTATTGGCCGACCCAGGCAGCAAGAGAACCGGGGAAAGTGGTCTCTTCGAGGGGGTAGATCATATCGAAGTTGGCGGGGGGCTCAGCACGCAGGGAAAGTCCTTCGATGGGGCGGCGGCCAACCTTGGCGAGGAACGATTGGAGCTTGAACTCGATGGGTTCGGTGGTGCGGACCCACTCCATGATGCCGTTGTTGCGGGCGAGCATTTTGAGCAGCGGCAGATTGGCATCGTCACCGATTCCGAAGACGTAGGTGTGGGGGCGGGCGGGGGCCGGCATCTGTTGCCAGCGGGCGTTGTACCAGGAGGCGAATTTGCCGTTGTGCACAATGCCCCTGGTGGAGCCGCCATCGCCGATCATGACGAGGAAGGAGTTGCGGCCGGAGGATTGGGAAAGGGCCGTTTCGAGAGCGCCCTGGAGGTTGGTTCCGCCGCGCAGGCGCATGGAGCGAACGGCGGCGAGAGCGGCATCAATCGCCTGCGGCGTGGCGGCCACGGGAGAGGTGTGGAGCGCGTTGATTTCGCTGTTAAAGAGGATGAGGCTGAATTTGTCCTGCGGCTTCAAGGCGCGCAGCAAGGACTCCAGGGCTCGAAAGCTGCGCTCGAGTTTCTCGGCCTGCATGGAGAGTGAGGTATCGAGGAGAGCGATGACGGTTCGCGGTTGGATGGCGGCGGAAGTGGGGGCGGTGAGCAGGGAAGCCTGAAAAAAGCCGCTATCCTGGGGGTCGCGATGGGTGAGCAGTTGGAGGCTATCCTTGGCGCCGTCGAGGGTCCACTTCAAGGCGAAGTCTTCGGCGAGGTTGACGTTGGTGCCCTGGAAGACGCCACGGATGCGGTTGGCGGAGCGCTCTTCGATGCGCAGCGGATAGAGAGCGCCGGCGGGCTGAAAGTCCTTGAGCGCATGACGCGAACGAAGATCGACGCGGATGGAGAGGCGGCCGGCGGTTTGCACCCGGTAGGCATCGGGACGGAGAGGGACGGCGAAGAACGATTGCAGTTCTTCGACGGGGAGCGTCTCGTGATACTGCATCTCCAGACGTTTGGTGCCGTAGCCGGGGATGGGGACGATGCGGGCGGAAAAGATGGCATTGCGGCGGGCCTCGTCTTCGCCGCGCTCGCCTTGCTGCAGCAGACCGGGATCGATGGCCTGCCAGCGCAGGTCTTGGTAGATCTCTTCGGCGCGGCGGCGTTCGAGGATGACACCGGGAATACGGGTGACGTCGTCCCAGACGGCGAAGTCTGAAACAGCGGAGCGCGAAGGCAGGGCGATGAGATAGCGCCCTTCCAGGTTGCCGCCGACGTGCGATTGGAAGATCTGTTTGATGCGGACGCGCGCGACCTGGTTGTCGATTAGGACATCGATATCCATTTCGGCGAGGGACAGGACTTTCGGATCGGGCTCAGGCTTGTCGCCGGGGATGATGACGCCCGAGTCGGCACAGGCGAGCGCGGCAGTGAATAGCAGGGGCCAGAGGCGGGCCATTACTACCGATTCTAGAGCATTATTCCGGACGGATCAGAACTCCAAGCGCAGGCTTAGCTGAATCTGGCGGCCGGTGCCGCGGGTGCTGGTGATGCGGCCGAAGTCGCCGCGTCCGCGCACGGCGGCGGGCACTGCGAAGTTGGGCCGGTTGGGGACATTGTAGAAGTCGCTGCGGAAGAGGAGGCGGTAACGCTCCTTGACGGTCCAGCGCTTGTTGACCGAGGTGTCGATGTTCATCTGGGTGGGGCCGAAGCCGAGACTGCGGGCAGCATTGCCGAAGTTACCGACCCCGGGGGCGGCGAAACAGGAAGTGTTGAACCACTGGCTGAGATAGGTGGCGCGGTCGCGTCCGGAATCGAGGGTGGGATCGCAGGTGAGGTTGGGACGCGGACTGCCGGAAAAGGTGTTGGTCAAGTTGGTCTGCTCGATTGCGCCCCACGGTGCGCCGGCATGCATCTCGGCGATGAAGCCGAGGGTCCAGCCGCCAACGACGGCATCGAGCACGGAGTTGGAGATGTTCAGGCCTCGGCCCTTACCAACGGGGAGTTCGTAGACTGTGCTGGCGATGAGGCGATGGCGGACATCGTTGCCGGAGAAGGAGCGATCGAGGCTGCGCAATTCCGGGTGCACGAAGCCGTTGCCTTCGCTTCCGGCGAATTCGCTGCCGGCTTCGACGTTATCGAGGAATTTGGACCAGGTGTAGTTGGCGAGGAGATTGAAACCGTTCGAGTAGCGGCGTTCGACCTTTACATTCATGGCGTGATAGGTGGAAGAACCCCAATCCGGGGTGAGGCGGGTGACGTTGCTGAATTGAGGGAACGGGCGCGCGTTTTGCGATTGGGCGGCGGGGCCGCGGCCGTTGACGAGGGGAATCATGTTGACGCTGACGCCGGGTGAGCCGAGTTTGCGTCCGAGGTTGCCGAGGTAGGCGGCTTCGAGCAACATGTTGGCGCCGAGTTCGCGCTGGATGGTGAAGTTGTATTGCTGCGAGTAGCCGTTGACGTGTTCCTGTTCGATGAAGTCGGGACTGGAACGCGGCGCCTGTCCGAGGCGGACCGCACCCCAAGCGGGGCCGAGCTCTTCGCGCTGGAAGGACGGCAGACCGTCGCGCAGATAGAACGATGGAGTGAGGCCGCCATCGGAGGAGGTGAAGGAGGCATTCACGCCGAAGCCCTGCGAGATGGTGTTGACGACGGCGCCGGAGTAGATGCCGAGGTAGTTGATGCCATAGCCGCCGCGGATGACGGTTTTGCCGAGCGGCTTCCAGGCGAAGCCGAAGCGCGGGCCGATATTGTTCCAATCGAAATTGTGGGCGTATTTTCCGAGGCCGTTGCGCCCGGAGAAGGTGACGATGCCGGGGATTCCGGCGACGGGGTTGATGGCTGTACCGTCGAAGCCGCTTTGGCGATTGTCGATGCGTTCAAAGCGCGGCGTATCGACTTCCCAACGCAGGCCGAGGTTGAAGGTGAGCGTGCGGGATACTTTCCAATCGTCCTGAACGAAGGCGCCGTAGTAATCGGTGCGGGCTTCGAGCAGATCGGGATCGGTGAGTCCGGCGCCGGTGACGTGTCCGAGGAGAAAGGTGGCGACACCGCTGCGGGTGGCGCGATCGTTGAAGGTGAAGGTGCCGCCGGCAGTTGAGGCGAAGTCGTCCTTGTTGAGCGAATAGCGCATCTCGAAGCCGGTTTTGACGGTGTGATTTCCGCGGATGATGGTGAAGTTGTCGACGATGTGGTGGGTGAGAATGGGGTCCTGGATCCGAAGGTTGGGGGTGACGCTCAAGCCGGAGATGCCGGTCACGGAGACGACGGGAAAGTTCTGCGCTTCGACGCCCTTGAGGCCGACTCTGCCATTGAAGCCGGAACCGGTGCCCGTGGCCTGGTTGATGAACTTGCGGTTGGACATGGAGTAGCGGAGCTCATTGAGCGCCGAGGGGGTGAGGTTGTGGACCCAGGATCCGAGGAAGCTGTAGATGCGGTTTTCGCGGATGCCGCCGCGGGTGTCGGCGATGGCTTCGGGGAAGGCGCTGGCTACATTCTGCGGGGCGCGGACATGGCTGTAGCGTCCGAAAATCCGGTCATTGCTGGAGAGAGCATGATCGATGCGGGCGGTGAGGAAATCCTGGGTAAGCGCGTCGGAGAGATTGACGGTGTAGTTGGCGCTGGGAGCGCGGGTGATGTCGGAGGCCACGTTGGCGGCGGGGTAGAGCGCGATGAGCTGGCGGGCGATGGGGTCCAAGCGGCTTTGCGGAATGAGGTTGCCGGCGAAGGGCTGGGCGGTGAGCGGATCGAGGACGGCGATGTCGCGGCGGTTGGAGAAGTCGCCGGTGCGTTCGGGGACATGCGGCACGATGAGGTTGGAGACAGTGACTCCGTCACGGCGGCGAGCGCCTTCGTAGTTGACGAAGAAGAACGTCTTGTCGCGGGCGATGGGGCCGCCGAGCGAGGCGCCAAAGATGTTGTAGCGAAGCGGGGCTTTGCGAGGGGCAAAGAAGGTGCGGGTGTCGAGGGCCTGGTTGCGGAGGAACTCGTAGGCGGCGCCGTGGTATTGATTGGTGCCGGAGCGGGTAGTCATGAGGATGAGGCCGCCGCCGGCGCGACCGAACTCGGCGGAGAAGTTGTTCATTTCGGCCTTGAACTCCTGGAGAGATTCGGCGGGCGGGTTGAGTTGGAGTTGAGCGACGCCGAGCGACATGTTTTGGACGACGGCTCCGTCGAGTTGCCACATTTGATTCTGGCTGCGCCCGCCCGCCATGGAGAACATGGGGATCTGCTCGCCGGCGTTTTCACTGGTAAAGGTGACGGCGCCCAACAAGCGGACAAGGCCCGCGGTACGGCGGCTTTCGAGCGGCATGTTGAGAACGCTGGTGCGTTCGATGAGCTGGCCTACGGAGGATGTTTCCGACTCGAGCAAGGGTGCTGAGGCTTTGACCTCGATGGTTTCGGAGACGGCGCCGACGGTGAGTTGCAGAGTGACGGTGCGGGTGAGGCCGGTTTCGAGGACGACGCCGGTTTGGACGACTTTCTTGAAGCCTTTCATCTCGGCGGTGATTTCGTATTCGCCGGGATTGAGGACAGGGAACTGGTAGTTGCCGGATTCGTTGGTGGTGGATTCGGTTGTGACGCCTGTTGCCGCGTTACGGGCTACGACGCGAGCGCCGACGACGACTGCGCCGGAATCATCGGTGATGAGGCCGTTGAGGCGGGATTGCGTTTGTGCGGTTGCCGCGAGGCACACGATGAGAAGGAGGAACGAAAACATCCTGAAGCGCATGTGTAGATTATGTCGCAGTGGTGGGATACGCGGGGAGGATCCGATGGGGAAGCGCGAATTGACAACGCGGCAAATAGAAAAGGTTCTGCAACTAGACGGGTCAGCAAGATACGAGCACTTCGTCAAACACATTGCGGATTGCGAGGAAGCGTGGGGGTTGTA
>JAEUQG010000565.1 GCA_016789755.1 Bryobacterales bacterium | reverse complement strand
ACCAATACGTACGTACGGAACGGGACGGCCCCGTGTTTCCGCCGCACCGGCGTCCAGCGCATGATCGCCATGTGGGACGACACCTCCCACAAATCCGAAAAGGAGTTACCGATCATCATGAACATCAGCGCTTCAAAGCTCATCCAAGCCACCGCACTTGCGGTTGCCCTTGGCGGCATTCCCGTTGCCGCCCAATCCGAAGATGACCGCTCGTGCAGTGTCGCCTCGCTGAAGGGCGCCTACGGGCTGCACGCTTCTGGCATTCGGCCCGTGGCCGGGTCGAACCAGAGCGAAACCCATTCCACCCTGGCCCGCCGCAGCTACGACGGCAAGGGCGGGCTCAAATCCTGGCCCGTCGTCTCCCAAGGACAGGTCAGCGGTGTTGCCGAAGGCACGGGCACTGCCCAAACCGGCACCTATGAGGTGAATCCGGATTGCACCGGCCAGATGACTCTCACGCTCGGCCCGATTCAACTGAGCGCCAGGTTTGTGGTCGTAAAGCAAGGCCTGGAAATCATTGAGGTGCCCACCACGCCAGGCAACATCGCCGTCGCCCGGCTCAAGCGGCAGTGACGCGTTCCGGCACTCGATTTCCGCATCGGAGTTGCGCGAAAAGGAACCTGCGGCCATCCGGGGAGGGCCGTAGGTTCCGGCTGATTGGATCTTGTCAATGCACGCCGAATCCGCCTACTCCACCACCGTCAGGTGAATCTCCCCCACCCCGCCCCGTACTTGCATCCGCACCGCCGGCCGCCCTGCATCGTACGCCGCATTCACATACTTCCCGTCCCGCTTCTCCAGTCCTTTCACGTTAATCTCCCCAATCCCCCCCGACGCATCCACAATCACCCCCACTCCCTTCGGCAACTGGATATGCGCTTCCCCCACTCCCCCATGTACCTTTACATCCACATCTCTCTTATAAGCGCCGTTCAGGTTCAGCCGCAGTTCTCCCACCCCCATGTTGATGTCCACGTTCCGCACCGGCAGCGCCGACAAATCCATCTTCGATTCCCCAGCCCCCAGCTTCACATCGAAATCGATCGGCAGCTTGTCCCCGAACCGCAGCTTCCATTCGTTCTCCACATCGCCGATCGTCTTCTGCCCATGGCTCTCCACCACAATCCGGCCCCGGAACCCCGTCTGCTCATACCGCACGTCCGGCTTGCCCAGATTCTCCGAATACCGGAACGAGCCATCCATCGCCGCCTTGCCCCCGCCCTCAACCTCCAGCTTCCCCACGCCCATCCGGATCTCCGCCCGCAGGTTGTCGGCCTTCCCCGCCTCCAGCGACTGCTCGAAAGTCCGTGTCGGGCCCGGGTCGGCGTGGAATTCCACACAACCCGTCATCGCCAGCAGCGCCGGCGCCGCAATCCAGTAGATGTTCATGATGGATCCTCGATTCCTTTACATCATACGCACGTCCGCCCCGCGAAGTTCGCTCCATCCACAGCATCCCGCCCATCCCGCCATTTCATCCTCCCCTCTCCGAAATCCCTCTCAAAACGAGCCAAAAGCTATCTTTTTTCCTCACAACACCTTGTAATTCTGGAACCTTCTGCATCATACTTGCCTGTACCGGCTGTTCCCGCCGCCGGATTTCTAACCGAGGAGCTTCCCAAGATGGAACCATTCATTGGACAACTGATGTGTGTCGGCTTTAACTTCGCACCCAGAGGCTGGGCGTTGTGCAACGGGCAACTGATGTCGATCGCCCAGAACACCGCCCTGTTCAGCCTGCTCGGCACCATGTACGGTGGCGACGGCGTCACCACCTTCGCCCTTCCCGATCTGCGCGGACGCGCCGCGCTCCACAATGGACAGGGTCCCGGCCTGTCAGTCTACACCCAAGGTCAGGTTGGCGGAAACGAAAACGTCACCCTCATCGCTTCCCAGATGCCCATGCACAACCACACCGCCGCTTGCTCCAGCACCGACCCCAGCGACACAACCCCCGTCGGCGGAGTCCCCGCTGCTGGCGGCTCCTACGCCACTACTGCCAACTCCACCATGCTCCCCACTATGATCGGCATGGCCGGCGGCTCCCAGCCCCATCCCAACATGCAGCCGTTCCTCGTTCTCAATTGGATCATCGCCCTCGAAGGCGTCTTCCCCTCACGCTCCTGACGTAACGCGTTCCCGGCGTCCCGTCCCCTTCAGGCGGGACGCCACACCATCTCTACATACCCCGCCTGTTCCCCCTCCTCCACGAATCCCAACCGTTCATACAAACGCCGCGCACGATTCCACCCCTCCACCCGCAGCCGCACGACGCACCTCGCCTGCCGCGCCTCGTCCAACACACCCTCCAACACCGCCGCGCCAATCCCCCGCCCACGCCATTCCGGCAGCAACACCGCATCCACCACCCGCATCTGCCCTTCCCCGCGCCATACGCACAGCCTCCCAACCGGCGTCCCTTCCCAGAGCACGATCCCGAATCGCGCCCCCGCAAACTCCCGCCGGTAATGCGCATCCTGCGCCCGCCATTGCATTTCCACCATCGCCTGCTTCTGGTTCTCCGCCAGCGGCAGCATCGCCATCGATGCCCCGTAGCCCAGCGCAAACAACCGCAGAAGAAAAGCTCCGTCCTCTTCCCGTTCCTCTCGGATCTCCACACTATTCCCTGCCATCCGCCCCTCCTCCTGTCGATGATACAGTGAAGGCGATGCTCACCAGAAGAGAGTTCGCATCGGCCCTGTCCGCGGCCTTCTACCAGCCTCCCGCCCGTCCCCACATCATCCTCTATCTCTCCGACGACCACGGCTGGGATATCGCCGGCTGCTACGGCAACCGCGCCATCCGCACCCCCAACATCGACGCCCTCGCAAAACAGGGTATGCGCTTCACCAAAGCCTTCGCCGCCTCCCCCACCTGCAGCCCCTCCCGCGCCATCCTCTACACCGGACTCCATTCCGCCCGCAACGGACTCATGGGTAACCATACCGGCAGCCGCAAAGGCGTCAAGTCCATCGCCCACTACCTCAAAGATCTCGGCTACCGCGTCGTCCTCGCCAACAAGACCCACATTCAACCGCCCGAAGTCTTCGACTTCGAATATGTCAAAGCCACCCTGCCCCCCGTCCCCGGACGTCTCCGCAAGTACCGCCAGGAAGGCCTCGACACCGCCGTCATTGACCAACTCCTCGCCGATCACGCCCGCACCCGTCCCACGCAGCCGCTCTTCCTCATCTGCGCCGATAGCGGCCCCCACGTCGTCTGGGAGAAGAATCATACCTACAAGCCCGAATCGCTCCCCCTCCCGCCCATCACTGTCGACACGCCGCTCACCCGCACCGCCGTGGCCAACTACTATCAGGACATCACCTCCACCGATCAGCGCCTCGGCGAAGTCATGGCATCCGCCCGCAAACACGGCTTTGAACAGAACACACTCTTCTTCTACACCAGCGACCAGGGCCCCGAATGGCCGCACTCGAAATGGACCGTCTACGACAGCGGCCTCCGCGTCCCCTTCATCGCCCGCTGGCCCGGCAAGATCAAGCCGAACTCCACCACCGGCGCCATGATCTCCTTCACCGACGTCACCCCCACCTTCATCGACGCCGCCGGCGGCAAACCCATCCCCAACCTCGATGGCAGCAGCTTCCTCGACGTACTCACCGGCAAAAAGACAACCTTCCGCAACGAACTCTACGCTAGCCACACCGGCGACGGCGAGATGAACGTCTCCCCCCAACGAGGTCTCCGCGACCAGCGCTTCAAGTACGTCCTCAACCTTCACCCCGAGCGCCGCTGGACCACCCACTTCACCCTCGTCGGCGGCATCCCCGAAAGCCACAAGGACGTCTACGATACCTGGACCGAAAAGGCCCGCACCGACCCCGCCGCCGCCAAACTCATCCAAGCTCTCGAGCGCCATCCCGCCGAAGAGCTCTACGACACCGAAAAAGATCCCTGGGAGTTAAACAATCTCGCCTCCCAACCCGAATTCGCCGAAACCCTCGCCCGCATGCGCACCCGCATGAAACAATTCCGCGAACAAATCGGCGACTCCTCCGAATAGCCGTCCAATCCAAAGAATAAGAGCCCTCATATGATCATCCAAGTCCTGATGCTTCTCTGCCTCGCCTTCCCGGCCTGGAGCCAGTCCACCACCGGAGCCATCCTCGGCAATATCACCGATCCCGCCGCCGCCGCCGTGCCGCAGGCCAAGATCGCCGCCATCGAGCAGCGCACCAACCTCACCGCCGAAACCGTCTCCGATGCCACCGGCGCCTACGCCTTCCCCGCTCTCCGCCCCGGTGTCTACCGCCTCGAGGTCGAAGCCTCCGGCTTCCGCAAAGCCGTCCGCAACGGCGTCGAAGTCCGCGTCAATGACCGCCTCGAACTCAACATCGCCATGGTCCTCGGCGCCGTCAGCGAGTCTGTCGAAGTCACCGCCGCCGCCCCGCTCGTCGAATCCCAAAGCGGCGCCGTCGGCAACGTCATCGAAAACCGCAAGATCACCGATCTCCCCCTCAACGCCCGCAATCCCTTCCAACTCGCCCTGCTCTCGCCCGGCGTCGTCCCCTCTCCCGCCTTCGGCAACGCCTTCAATTCCTCCGCCGCCTTCATCATCAACGGCAACCGCGCCAACGTCAGCGAAATGCTCATCGACGGCATCACCAACTCCGTCCCCGCTGCCAACCCCATCGTCGTCGTCAGCCTCTTCCCCTCCCCCGACGCCCTCGAAGAATTCAAAGTCCAAACCAATGGCTACGCCGCCGAATTCGGCCGCTCCGGCGGAGGCATTATTAATATGGTCCTCAAATCCGGCACCAATCAATATCACGGCGTCGTCTATGAATTCTTCCGCAACAGCCGCCTCGACGCCAACGACTTCTTCGCCAACCGCGCCGGCCGCTCCATTCCTTCCTTCAAACGCAATCAATACGGAGCCACCCTCGGCGGCCCCATCCAGCGCGACAAAGCGTTCTTCTTCATCAACTACGAAGGTCTCCGCCAGCGCACCCGCGGCCAGCAGGCAGGCACCACCCCCACCGCCGCCGAACGCAGCGGCGATTTTAGCCAAAGCTCCCAACTCGTCGCCGGCCGCTGCACCCCCGTCCAGATCTACGACCCCTTCACCACCCGAGCCAATCCCGCCGGCGGCTTCCTCCGCGACCTCCTCCCCAACAACACCGTCCCCGCCAGCCGCTTCGATCGCGTCGGCTCGAAAATCGTCACCTTCTTCCCCACCCCCAACACCGCCGGAGCCGCCTGCACCGGCATCAACAACTTCCTCTCCGATAAAGTGGCCTCCTCCGACACCAACGAAGTCGATGCCAAACTCGACTGGGCCCCCAGCAGCAGGAACAAATTCACCCTCGGCCTCGGCTACCGCACCCGCCTCGACCTCGCCCCCAACCACTACGGCAACATCGCCGCCACCTCCATCCTTCCCGGCGACAGCATGCCCGCCCGCAGCGGACGCATCGAATTCAACCGCACCCATTCCCCAACGCTCCTCTTCCAACTCCGCTTCGGCGTGACACGCCTCGAACGCCATCAGGATGCCAACGTCGGCCCCGAATTCTCCCTCACCGAACTCGGCTTCCCCTCGGGCCTCGAACAGCAAATGGTCCGCCCCCTCGGCTTCCCCGTCTTCACCTACGCCGGATACGTCGGCATGGGCCGCGGCTCCCAGTTCCTCGACCAGCGCGGCACTTCGTATATGTGGGTTGCCAACGCCACCAAGATCGCCGGACGCCACCAGTGGAAAGCAGGCATCGAATACCGCGTCAACCAGTCCATGGAAGGCGTCGGCAACGACACCTCCGGCACCTACTCCTTCGACCGCACCTACACCCAGGGCCCCAATCCCACCGCCCCCAGCGTCGAGCGCGGCAACCCCATCGCCAGCCTCCTGCTCGGCACCCCCACCAGCGGCGGCGCCGGCATTCTCCCCTACGTCTTCACCTCCAACCCCTACTTCGCCCTCTACCTCCAGGACGACTACCGCGTCACCAACAAACTCACCCTCAACCTCGGCGTCCGCTGGGATCTCGAAAAGGGCCGCAACGAGCGTTTCAACCAGCTCAGCTTCTTCGATTTCAATTCCACCAGCCCCCTCGCCGCCCAAACGTCTCTCCCCAATCTCCGCGGCGGCCTCCGCTTCGTCGGAGTCGATGGCAACCCGCGCCGCCAGTTCGACACCGATTGGAACAACATCGCCCCCCGCTTCGGCTTCGCCTATTCTCTCAATGAGCAAACCGTCTTCCGCGGCAGCTACGGCATCTTCAACCTCCCCTACATCGGCGCCGCCGCAGGCTGGTCTTCCGGCATCAACGGATTCCTCAGTTCCACTGCCATGACCGCCTCCACCGACGGCCTCCGCCCCACCGATGCCCTCTCCAACCCCTTCCCCCGCGGACTCCAGGCCCCCACCGCCCCCAGTTCCGGACTCCTCACCAACATCGGCCAGGACTTCGGCGCCAGCGGACGCGACGGCGCCATCGACCGCAGCGCCCGCGTCGGCTATTCCCAGCAATGGAACTTCAACATCCAGCGCCAACTCCCCGGTAAACTCGCCCTCGAAGCCGCCTATGTCGGCAACAAAGGCTCGAAGCTCACCGACGGCCCTCTCGGCCCTCAACTGAACCAGCTCGCCGTCGAGCAAATGGCCCTCGGCAACCAGCTCCTGCAAACCGTGCCCAATCCCTTCCAGCCCTTCGTCCGCACCGGCCCGCTCTCGCAACCGCGCGTCACCCAGGCCCAATTGCTCCGCCCATACCCCCAATTCCTCGCACTCTACAACTTCCGCCCCGCCCTAGGCTCATCCATCTATCACGGCTTCCAGGCCCGCGCCGAAAAGCGCTACTCCAGCGGACTCACCCTGCTCGCCTCGCTCACCACCGGCAAGCTGATTGAGGATACCTCCCAAACCGTCGGCTTCCTCGGCGCCGCCCCCACTCACCAAAACGTCTACAACCGCCGCGCCAGCCGCTCCCTCGCCTCCCAGGACATCAGCCGCCGCCTCGTCTTCAGCTATGTCTACGACCTCCCCTTCGGCCGCGGCAAATCCCTCGCCTCCACCATGCCCAAAGCCATCGACGCCATCGTCGGCCACTGGCAGATCAACGGCATTCTCACCCTGTCCACCGGCATCCCCCTCGCCATCGCCACCGCCCAGAACAACAGCCAGTCGTTCTCCGCCACCCAATATCCCAACGTCAACGGCAGCAGCGCCGCCATCGATGGCTCGCGTTCCACCAACGACAAACTCGCCCGCTGGTTCGACACCTCCGTCTTCAGCCAGCCCGCCCCGTTCACCTTCGGCTCCGGACCCCGCGTCCTCCCCGATGTCCGCGCCGACGGCACGCGCTCCATGGATTTCTCCCTCTTCAAAGACATCCCCATCCGCGAAGCCATGCGAGTCCAGTTCCGCGCCGAATTCTTCAACCTCACCAACACCCCCAACTTCGCCCCGCCTGGTCAAGCCTTTGGCAACCCCGCCTTCGGCATCGTCAACGCCCAGTTCAACACGCCGCGCCAACTCCAACTCGGCCTCAAGTTCTACTATTAATTAGCGCCGCACCGCCGCCGGCGGGCTAGTATGAAGTAAGCCCGCTTGCGGCGCACCCCATGGACTTCGCCCGCCAACTCAAATCCTCCATCGACATCGTCGATGTCGTCGGCGAACGCGTCCGCCTCAAACGCTCCGGCAACACCCCCAACTGGATGGGCCTCTGCCCCTTCCACACCGAAAAAACCCCTTCCTTCAACGTCAATTCCAAAATCCAGCGCTACAAATGCTTCGGCTGCGGCGAAAGCGGCGACGCCATCAAGTTCGTCATGGAAATGGACGGCGTCACCTTCCTCGAAGCCGTCAAAGCCCTCGCCGAACGCTACGGCATCCCCATGCCCCAGCGCACCGAATCCTCCGACCGCGAAGAGCGCGTCCGCAACGCCATCTTCCGCATGAACGAGATCGCCCAGCGCGTCTTCCGCCAGTCGTTCCTTTCCTCCCACGGCGCCGAAGCCCGCAACTACGTCAAAGGCCGCAGCGTCACCAAAGAAACCGCCGAAGAGTTCGGCATCGGCCTTTCCGACCGCACCGGCAACACCGTCACCCAGGCCCTCCAGCGCGAAGGCTTCCCCGCCGACCTGCTCGAAAAATCCGGCCTCGTCATCAAACGCAGCGAAGGCGAAGGCTTCTTTGACCGCTTCCGCGGACGCCTCATGTTCCCCATTCAGAACGAATCGGGCAAAATTGTCGGATTCGCCGGGCGCGTCCTCGCCAAAGGCGACGAACCCAAGTACCTCAACTCCCCGGAAACCGATGTCTACAAGAAAAGCCGCGTCTTATATAACATCCACCGCGCCCGCGAGGCCGCCCGCAAAGAAGGCCGCTTCGTCCTCGTCGAAGGCTACATGGATGTCATCGGCCTTTCCGCCGCCGGACTCGGCGAAGCCGTCGCCTCCTGCGGCACCTCTCTCACCTCTGACCAGGTCCGCCTCATGAAGCGTTTCGCCGATAAAGTCACCGTCAACTTCGACCCCGACGCCGGCGGCGCACGCGGCGCCGAACGCTCCATCGAAATCCTGCTCCACGAATCCGTCCGCGTCAAAATCCTCGAACTCAGCAACGACCTCGACCCCGACGAATTCATCGAACAACAAGGCGTCGACGCCTACCGCGGTCTCCTCGAACGCGCCCCCAACTACTACTTCTGGCTCGCCGACCAGCTCCGCAAACGTCACGAGAAATCCCCCGAAGGCCGCGCCCGCGTCCTCCAGCAGCTTCTCCCCGCTGTCATGAAAATCCCCGATAAGATCGAGCGCGCCAGCCTCGCCGGCGATCTTGCCGGCTACATCGGCGTCGAACGCGGCATGCTCCTCGAGCAGTTCAAAAAGGCCGCCGCCGACAAGCGCGAGCAGACCATCGAAGTGAAGAGCCTCGGCGTCCGCAGCGTGGAAAAAATCCTCCTCGGCGCCCTCATCCTTCACCCCGAACTCCGCCCCGAAATCCTCCCTCACCTCGAAGGCAACGCCGCTGTCGGCGAATTCCGCACCCGCTCCATCTTTGAAGCCGTCCTCAACCTCTACCGCCACCACCCCGAGTTCCACTTCGAGGATCTCGAAGGCCGCCTCAGCGACACCGATCAGACCCTCCTCTCCCGCCTCGTTTTCGCCGACGAACTACAGGAAGCCGGCAGCGAAGAAACGGTCCGCGCCAACGTCCAATCCTGCCTCCGGGTTCTTGACCAGGAATTGAAAGAAGTGCGCCAAACCGAACTCCGCCGCCGCATCCGCGAAGCCGAGCAGCGCGGCGACATGAACACCGCGCTCCAGCTCATGCAACAACTCGATCAAACCCGAGAACGTTAACAGAGCGGCATTCCGCCTCCCGTCCCCCGCCTCCCGTCTTCTAACTCCTGACTCCCGTCTTCCGTCTCCCGGCTCCCATATCCGGAAGGGATATCAAGGTCGAAGACCTTGTTCCCCACACCGCCGCCAGCCCCGCCCCCATCAACAACAGCGTCGATGGCTCCGGCACCGTCCCGTTCTCCGGAAACGGATCCCCCACCGTCACCGCAATCCCGCGCACAAACTCATACCCCACCGGCGACACCCCGTTCGCCCCAATCAGCGCCGCCAGAAACAGATCGGCCCCGCTCGGGTCATTGCTGTTCAACGGATTCCCGTTCTGCAGAATGTTCATCCCAAAAAAATCCCCCACCCCAGGATTCGTGAAATTCTCCGTCAGATTCACATTGAACGTCACCGACGCCACCGAAGTGCTCGGCTGAAACGGAATCGTCGCCAGGTTCGGATTCGACGTGTCAGTAATCACCACCCCGCCCGCAATCGACCCGCTCCCGCCTCCCACGAAGCTCAACGCCCCGTTCACCGCCGCATTGTTGAACTGAAAGTTCGTTATCGTCGCCGTATTCCCCGCCGAATTCGCATTCGTCAACTGGAACACCAGCGCCAGATTGTCATTCGATAGGTTCGGCACGTTCACCGTAACCCCGAACTGCCCCGCCTGCGCCGCCCCGATGAGCGTGCAGGCCATCAGAATCCCACGTAATTTCATGATTCAGTCCTCCTTCTTTGTAACTATGCCTCGGGACACACCGAAAACTTGTAAGAGAACGGTAAGGAAATCCTCAGTTCCCTAAATCCCACCTCCCGGCCCCGCCACCTTCGGCGTGTACACCACCGCATTCCCCGTACTGGTAAATTCCACCGTCACCGTCGCGAATCCCGCCCCAAACTGCGGCAGCACCGGCAGCACCACAAACGGAGCCCCCGCTGGAGCAAAGCACACCGTCGTCCCCGCCGGCTGAAACACATTCACCCCCTTCAGCAACCCCGTAAACACCAGCCTCGCCCCCGCCGGCATCGGAGCCTGCAACAACGACCGCAAACTCACCGCCTGCCGGAACCGCCCCGTCGCCACATCGAAAATCACGTTCCCCTGAATCACCTGCACGTTCGATGTCACGTCCGCCGCGCACAGATTCTCAAACTTCCGGATCCCCCCCGTCGTCCCCACAAACGGAGTCCCCGCCGTATCCACCGTCACCACCCCCACCGTCTCCGGAGTGTGCGAAAGAATCGAAACGCTCCGGCTCCCCGCCGCCAACTGCAAATAAGCCCCCGCCGGATTCGCCGTCGCATTGTCGAACCCGTTCACCGCCGTGAAGGTCCCCGTAAACCCCGACGTCACATGCAGCCGTCCCTGCCCGTCCCGAGCCATCCACCGCTGCGCCGGCGCCGTCGGCACGTACTCACTGGTCAAATCCGTCACCTGCACTCCATACAGGTTGGAAAACACCAGGCTCGATGCATTCGCCGACAAGCACGTCACCGCCAGATCCACCGGCCCGCGAAACGTGTTCAGCGGCGTCGTGCTCCCCGCCGGCACAAACCGCGGATAATTCGACGACTGCGTCCGCCCCGCCGCGCACACCTGCCCGTTCGCATCGAGCGCAATCGCATCCAGCCGGTCATCGCTTGCCCCGCCCACCAGCGTCGAATACACCAGCGTCGCATCCCCCGTCAGCGTCGGATTGAACTTCGCTACAAACGCATCCTTCCCTCCCGCCGGAGTCGATTGAAACGGAGTGGCCCCGCTCGTCCCGCGCACCGGAAACTCCCCGTTCCCCGCCTTCACATCTCCCGCCACATACGCGAATCCCGCCGCATCCACCGCCACCGCATACGCCAGCGAAGATCGCGACGACAGCGAAAACGACGGCCGCAAACACGTCGAATATTCAATGTCCGTCCCGTCCGCCCGAATCACCGTCAGAAAGGCGTTCTCCGGCAGTGTGCTGCAACCCTGAAATTCATTCTTCGTTGGAAAGAAATTCGACAACGTTTCCCCCACCGCGTACACCCTCCCCCCTGGCCCGAACGCCACGCCATTCACCCCATCCCGGTCCGATTCCCCCAGATACGTCCCCCATTCCACTGTGCCCGCCGGCCGTAGCTTCAATACGAATCCATCCGCGCGCCCAAACCGCAGAACACACGCCACCGTAACCGTGTTGGGAAATGGCGGGCAACTCGCCAGGTCTTTCCTCGGCTGAAAAGCGTTCTCGGTCGTCGGCACATCCCGCGAATCCGTAGTCCCCCCCAACGCCAGGCTCCCGTCCGCCGCCGCCGCCAGTGAGCGCAGCAACACATGCCTGTCGTCCCCATCCTGCATCTGAAACTGGTACACCAGATTCCCCGCCGCCGAGAACTTCGCCACCCGCACCGTTCTCGCATCCTCATCGAACAGCTTGAACTCGTTCGAATCCCCGACATAAACATTGTTCTGCGGATCCATCGCAATATACCGGCTATTCTGCAACCCCGCCGCCCCGATATTCCCAAACGGAGACAGCACCGGATCGATCGTCAACTCCCTGCTCCGGTCATACTCCCCCAGCCGCAGCGAGATCTCCCCGTCCCCCGCCACCGCATAACCCGCCGCCACCGCCTTCGTCTCCCCACCCACCCGCTGAAACGCCCGCGGAGCCTTCTGCTCCCATACCATCCCCCCCGTATCCACCCGCAGCGATCCATCCCCCTCCAACTTCACCTTCGCCCCCGCAAACCGCATCTTGATCCGCCCCGCATCCGCCTGCGGACGCACCACGAAATCGTACTCCGCATACCGCTGCGTCCCGTAGTACACCGCATCGATCCCCGGATACAACTCCTGCTGCCGCACCCGCCCGTACATCGGCAGGTTCTCCCTCCGCTTCCCACCTAGATAAAGATGGAACCGGGCGCTTACCTCATCCTCCGCCGTCACCCGAGCCGCGCGTGCCCCGCGGAACTGCAACTCCGCCCGCTGCGCCCCCTTCCGGATCACAGCCCCCTGGCTGCCGATCTCCAACCTGTATCCATGGGCCGACGACTCATAAATGACGTCCCCCTTCGATTGGCCGGCGTTCTGTACAAATGCCGCGGGCGCTTCGGCCACATGCGGCGGGAGTGCAGGTGTTGCAATTGGCATATCCAGAACTATAAGCGCCTTCCCCCGTCCCCCCCGTAAGAGAACGGTAAGCAAACCATCAGCGTTCTCTCGCTTCCGTCAACCCCTACTGCACCCGCTCCTTTCTGCCGATTACTACACCGGAAGCCGGAGTGCGAATCGTGAGGAAACGCCCCGGACGCAGGAAAACCAGCAATGCTAGAATTGAGAAGTTCACGGTCAGGCTGTGGCGGGCTGCTGAAGCGCGGTGATCACCTCAATGACGTCTGTGTGCGTCTGGCATGGCCGGGAATTCATTTCTTAAGCGAAACGGCTGGGGAAGAAGAGTAAGCGGTGGCAGGAGAGGAAAAACTCGGTAGACTCCAAAAGCTCATGCACATGGGCAAGGAGCGCGGCTACGTCTCCTACGACGAAGTCAACGACATGCTCCCCGACGAAATCGCCGCCGGAGTGGAAATCGACGACCTCCTCGCCGAACTCGACACAGCCGGCGTCGAACTCCTCGAAGAACCCAAAATCGACTTCGAGAAAAAAGCCGACGAGCCCGAAGACCTCGCCGACATCGACCTCGCCGGCGACTTCGGCGACAAAACCAACGACTCCGTCCGCATGTACCTCCGCGAGATGGGCACCGTCCCCCTGCTCACCCGCGAGGGCGAAATCGAGCTCGCCAAACGCATCGAGCACGGCCAGCGCCAGGTCAGCCGCGCCCTCTCCCGCTCCCCCCTCGTCATCGGCGAGATCATCCTCATGCCCGAGGAGATCCAGCAAGGCAACCTCCCCGTCCGTGACATGCTCATCCAGGCCGACCTCATGGTCACCGATGAAGCCATCGAAGCCCAAACCGTCGAGCTCTTCAACACCATCGCCGAAATCGAAAAGCTCCAAAAGCGCGGCCAGCAGTTCAAACAGAAGATGCTGTCTTTTTCCAAGGGCATGAAGCCCAAGCAGCATCGCCAGCTTCGCTACCAGCTCGCCCGCACCATGGTCCGCATCTCGCGCATGGTCCGTGCCATCCCCTTCACCAGTTCCGTTTACCGCCAGTTCGCCGACAGGCTCCGCCGCGCCGTCGACGAGTTCAAACCCGTCGAGCGCGAAGTTGCCACCCTCCAGCGCCGTCTCGAAGAATTCCCCAACGACCGCGCCGCCAAGGAAACCCAGCGCGAACTGAAATCCGCCCTCCAGCGCATCACCCAGCTCGAAGACGAGCATGGCGCCGCCGCCACCGATCTCCGCCGCAGTCTCCAGATCGTCGAACGCGGCGAAGCCGAAGCCGAAACCGCCAAGAAGCAGCTCATCGAAGCCAACCTCCGCCTCGTCGTCTCCATCGCCAAGCGCTACACCAACCGCGGTCTCCAGTTCCTCGACCTCATCCAGGAAGGCAACATCGGCCTCATGAAGGCCGTCGACAAATTCGATTACCTCCGCGGCTACAAGTTCTCCACTTACGCTACCTGGTGGGTCCGCCAGGCCATCACCCGCGCCATCGCCGACCAGGCCCGCACCATCCGCATCCCGGTGCACATGATCGAGACCATCAACAAACTGGTGCGCACCCAGCGTCTCCTCCAGCAGGAACTCGGCCGCGAGCCCACCACCGAGGAATTAGCCCGCCGTCTCGAACTCCCCGTCGGCAAGGTGCGCAAAGTCCTGCGCATCGCCCAGGAGCCCATCTCTCTCGAAACGCCCGTCGGCGAGGAAGAAGAATCGCATCTCGGCGATTTCATCGTCGACCGCCGCGTCGTCTCCCCATCGGAAG
This sequence comes from Bryobacterales bacterium, assembly GCA_016789755.1. GTDB lineage: Bacteria > Acidobacteriota > Terriglobia > Bryobacterales > Bryobacteraceae > CADEFT01. The sequence goes on along the minus strand of JAEUQG010000565.1, from coordinate 2,321 downwards.
CCGTCATCAACCTCAACCTCCGCGAGCAAACCGCTGAAGTCCTCAAAACCCTCAGCCCCCGCGAAGAAAAAATCATCAAAATGCGCTTCGGCCTCCAGGACGGCAGCGAGCACACTCTCGAAGAAGTCGGCCAGCACTTCGCCGTCACCCGCGAACGCATCCGCCAGATCGAAGCCAAAGCTCTCCGCAAACTCCGCCATCCCAGCCGCAGCCACCGCCTCCGCGCCTTCCTCGAATCCAATCAAGGCGAGTAACCGCCCATCCCGGCTTACTCGAAGGGGATTTCCACTTCGCAGTAACTCCCGGGCGTTGCCGCGTTCACAGCCGCTACAACCCGATCCACGTACCGCCGCAACGCCGGCCACTGCTGATTCCCAAGAACAACAAGAGCGATCCTTCGGCCCTTCAAGTTCTGCTGGTGTCGCATGTTCTTGTCCGTTGTGACCAGAATGTCGAAACCGGCTGCCTCCACCTCGGCCAGAAGGTCCCCATTCACCAACCGGTCCCATCCTCTCTCCATGGCTTCCACCACGAGATGCCCTTTCAATGCGCGCCGCAGGGTGCGGGCGTACCGTTATCGAACAGGATGAGCATCGGCGAAAACACCGGTCGCAGGCGGCAAGGAAGGCGCGTCCAAACTGCGTGCCACGAACGCGATCACACCCGTGACTTGTTCCCTTGTCAGATGGAACCACTCCATGATCTCTTCAATCGATGCCCCGGCCTCCAGGTTATCGAACACGACAGAGACAGGCGTGCGCGAATCCCTGAATACCCAAGCCCCGCTTCGCTTTCCAGGCACACTCTCCACCGCCGCACATTGCGACCAATCGAGCGTAGCCACAGACACCTCCTTTCGGCACCCTCTCCTTCCAGAATAATCCAATAACCTCCACAACCAACGCACCGTCTACCCGCGCAACACCCCCCACTAGCGCGGCCCTGGCCGCGAGCCGAGCCCAAGACCAGGGCCTGTTTTTGTTTGACGCAAGTTCCCCCGCGTCTGGACCGCCGCCCGGAAGTGGAAAAGCACGCTCCCGCCGATCCCTCGGCGGAACTCTCGCCGCTCAGGCTGTTGGACCCGTTCCACATCCCCCGGCCACCCGAAACCCCAGATTAGGGAGTTGATCGACCGCCCTGTTGAAGTTACGGTACGACGCGCGCGCCTCTCTTCGAAACAGGCTGCTGAAGGACCCGCCCCGCCAAACGTACGTCCCACTCCCATTCATCCACTCCGATGAAGTCCACTCCAACACATTCCCAATAAGGTCGCACACGCCTTCCTCGCTAGATCCGCTCGGATACAACCCAACCGGCGTGGGATGTCCGACCTTGCTGTCGCGATGGTTGGCGCGGGAAGGATCAATGTCATCCTGTCCCCAAGGGTATCTCGTAGACTTTGACCCGCGCGCCGCACGCTCCCATTCCTCCTCTTTTGGCAATCGCCCACCTACCCACCTGCAATACGCCGAAGCCTGATGCCAGGTCACGCCTACCACCGGCCAATTGGGATGCTCCAGTTGCTCTTCCCACCCGCTCGGCACGTGCTCCTTTACATCCCCGTCCTCCACAAAAGCCTGGTACTGCGCCACCGTCACCGGATACTTCCCGATCCGAAACCTCGGTAGATTCACCTCACGAAGTGGCTCCGCTCCCCACGCCTCCGCATCGTAATTCCGCCCCTCCGAATCCCTACTCTGCGCCCCAATCCAATACCCCTTGCTCTCCGGAATTTCCACCCACTCCATCTCCCGCAACCGCGGATCCCCCGCCACCCCCAACGCCTCCGCAGCCTTCAATCGGTCCTCAAAAGTCACACTCTTCGATTTCTCCGCATCGAAAATATCCATCACCAGCCGCAACGATTCCGCATACCGTTTGTCCCCCACCTCATACCCCACCAGATCCGGCAACATCGACCCAATCAACCCCACGCACTTCGCTCTCTCCGCCAGACTCGGGCACACCCCCATCCCATCCAACACCCGCCTTACCAGCGCCTCCACCTTCTTGGCCCCCGCGCCATACAACAACGCCGCATACAGCAGCACCGTCTCCCGCCACTCCGGCTTATAAATCTTCCCCCCGCCCAACAACAAATCGTGCTGCGCTCCATCCTCCCATCCGAAAATCTCCACCGCCGCCAAATACTCCTGAAACGTCAGATGCCAGTAAGCCAAGCCCTTCCCCCGGCTCACCACGATCCCACTGTCGGCCTGCTCCGCCCGCAGAAACCGCTCCGCCGCCTCACGGTTGGCGAACCGCCTCGCCAATCTTTCCCCAGCCCACGCCAGCGTCACCTGCTTCTTGCGGCCTTCTTC
>JAEUQG010000532.1 GCA_016789755.1 Bryobacterales bacterium | reverse complement strand
GATGTCGTTTCTGGACGTACTGCAGGTGCGCGCGGTGAGCGACGGCACACTGTCGCGCGATGGCAAGTGGTTCGCCTACGCGGTGAGCTCGCTCGATTGGAAGGCCGGCAAACGGTTCACCGATCTCCATCTGACCGAAGCGGCGACGGGCGTGCGCCGGCAGTTGACCTTTACCGCGGATAAGAATGAAACCGACCCGGCGTTCTCGCCGGACGGGCAGTGGCTGGCCTTTCTGTCCGATCGCGAAGGAGGCGTGAAGCAGGTGTTTGTGATGGCGCTCGGCGGTGGCGAGGCGCGCAAGGTAAGCGATATCTCCGGTGGTGTCTCTTCGTTTTCCTGGCGGCCGCGTGGAAGCGCCTTGGCGATGCTCGCCGGACGCGCCGCGGAACGGCAGATTCATCTGTGGGAAGTGGGCGCGGCAGGCAATGCCAGGCTGGCGCGGAAACACGCGACGGGCGTGGACGCGTTTCGTTGGGCGTCGGATGGTTCCGCCCTGTATTTCAGCGCGCCCGATGAACTCAATGCTTTCGAGCGCCGGCGCATGGAACTCAAGTTCGACGTGCGCATCGTCGATACCCCGAAGCCTGCCGTACATTTGTGGCAATTGCGATCCGATGGGACCGAGGCGCGGCGGCTTACCTCGGGAAACGAGTTTTCGGTCACCGGATTTCAAGAGCAAGGCGGCTGGCTGTCGTTCACCGGCGCCGCCGTCGACCGCCACAACACCGATGTGGCTTCACAACATGCCGATGCGTATTTGTTGCATGCAGCGACGGGGAAGTTGGAACGGCTAATGAAGAACGGCGTGCGCGAGGGGCTGCCCGCGGTGTCGCCCGATGGGAAGTGGGTGGCGCTGACTGCGCCTGAAGATTTTCAGTATTTCCGCCGCCAGCGTGTGTATCTGCGCGCCACGGCCGGCGGGGAATGGAAAAAAGCGCCGGGTCCGAATTGGGACCATGAAGTGGCGCAGCCGGAGTGGTCCCGCGATGGCGCGAAACTATATTTCGACACCGGCGTCTCCACCGGCCGCCATGTGTTTGCGATCGATGCGGCCAGCGGAGCGATCCAGCAATTGACCGACCGCCCCGGGTCCTTGCAGGCTTCCTATCATCGCGACTCGGATCAGTTCATCGTGTCGGCGACCGACCCTTCGCGGCCGAACGACTATTACCTGGCGCCGGCCTCCGCGGCGGGGCAATTGAACCGCTGGAAGCGGATGAGCGATGCCAATCCGCAGATCGCGCAGTTCGCTCTCGGGGCAACGGAAACCGTGCGTTGGAAATCGACCGATGGCGTAATGGTGGAGGGCGTCCTGGTCAAGCCCCTCGGCTATGTGCAAGGCAAGAAGTATCCCCTCATCGTGCAGGTGCACGGAGGCCCGGCAGGCGCCACCGTGTCGAGCTTCGCCAGCACCATCGGCAGCTATCATCACGTCTTCGCCGCGGGCGGCTATGTGGTGTTGTCTCCCAACTACCGCGGATCGACCAATTATGGAGAGAAATTCCGCGCCCAGATTGCCGGCGATTATTTCCGTCAGGGCTACGAAGACATCATGGCCGGCGTGGATCATCTCATCGCCCAAGGACTCGTTGACCCGGACAAAATGGGCTACATGGGCTGGAGCGCGGGCGGGCACTGGTCGAACTGGACTCTCACCCATACCGACCGCTTCAAGGCGATCTCCAGCGGCGCGGGCGCGATGAATTGGATCTCGATGTACGCGCAGAATGACAGCCAGTTCAACCGCGAACATTATTTTTCGGGGAAACCATACGACAACTGGGAAGGATGGTGGGGCCAATCGCCGTTGAAATATATCAAGAATGCCAAGACTCCGACGCTGATTCATGTGGGCCATGACGATCCGCGCGTCCCGCGGCCCCAGAGCGAGGAACTGCACATGGCGCTGAAGAAACTGGGCGTGCCGACCGAGTTCATCGTCTATCCGCGCATGGGACACGGGTTGACCGAACCCCGGTTTCAGATGGTGAAGATGGTGGCAGAGTACAAGTGGTTCGAAAAGTGGATCAAGGGCAAGGAAGGGTGGCTCAATTGGCAGGAACTGGTGGAGGGAGTGAAGTGAGTTCCGGATCGATGCGGGCGGGAAAAATCTGGATATCGGTATACCGCACAACGGCCGTCACAAGCCCCCAGCCAGAACACTAAGGCTCTCCACAGCGTCGCGATCTTCATTTCGCTCCGCTGCGTCCAGTAGCCTCCCCGCGAGTTCCTTACGCCAAGGAGCGGACGGCGATTCGGCCAGCCGGCGAAGCATGTCCAGGGCATCCTTCCGCTGCTGAAACAATTCTGTAAGTAATGTTTCGTAGACGCTGACGGCGATGCCGGGGTGCGCTTGGTAGATATGCAGTGACCAACCGCGGCGGGAGGCTGGTGCAAGGTGGCCCTCCCCGTCCCACGTCCGTAGCAGAAGCGACAGCGCGAAGACGGCCTCGACTACCGGCCGCGGAAGACGGCCGGCGGATTGCTGCTGCGCCCAATGGAGGTCCATGCCGGCCAGGATCGCGTACCAGTGCGGATGATATTCGCCTGCTGCATTCATGCGTGCGAGGTCGGCGAGTTGCGGCGGTGCTTGATGAAGCAACAGCGCGACGAAACCCCGTTCTGCGGAAGCCGCGAGATCCGCTCCGATGGCATGAACAAGCTGCTCACGGAGTTCGTGCGCATGCTCGCCGGGATTGAAGCCGAAGTAGAGATTGGCGAGCGTGCCCTGAAGACGGGGTTTCTCGCCGCGCTCCAGTTCGGCCATGGACGCGGCAGTGGCTTCGCGAAGTTTGGCGTAGCGATCCATGTTTGCTTCTCACCCAGCGTAGTACAGTGTGGGGATGCATTCGGAACTGAGGCGGAGGTTGCATTGGGGTATTGGGATGACGGCGCTCCTGCTCTTTCTGCTGAGTGGGGCATACATGAGGTGGGTGCGCCAACCGGCAGTGATCGCCGAAGTCCCTGAGATACGGGCCGTCTACCGGTCGCGGCATCTGCTGCTGCTGCTCACCGCAGTCGCGAATCTGGCATTCGCCGCTGGAGGCGCGCGGAGATCCCTTTGCACCTCAGCAGCGTCCTGGGTCTTGGGAACCGCGCCCCTATTGTTCGCCGTGGCCTTCTGGACCGAACCGGAGTTGGGTGTCGCCGGACGCACGTTTTCGACGCCTGCTCTCTATGCACTGTTCGCGGCCGCGGTGGCGATGGCAATCGGAGCCCGCCCCCGTCCAAACAGTACCTCCGCCGATGCCGTGTCCGCATCGAAGTAGAATAAGATCTGAACAGAGAGGCCAACCCCCAAGTGAGCACAGCAACAGCAACCGATTTAGAGCTGCGGCAGCAGCAGGTGAAAGAGAAACTCGATGCCTGGACGCGCGAGATCGTCCAATGGCATTTCAGCCCGGAAACGGGAACCCCTTTCTGGCTCGATTGGGCCGCCAAGGCGGGCTGGGATCCGCGCAAGGAAATCACCTGCTACGCCGACCTCGACAAGTTCGGCAACTTCCAGGATGAGTGGCTCCGTGGCGGGCCGGTGCGCAAATGGCTGCCCAAGGGGCAGGCAGGTAAACCCGTGTATGTGTTCGAGACGGGCGGCAGTACCGGTGTTCCGAAATCGCGCGTTCAGATTGATGACTTCCGCATCGACTACGAAATGTTCAGCGAAACCCTACCTGAAGAACATTTTCCCAAGGGCGCCGATTGGATCTCCATCGGGCCATCGGGTCCGCGGCGGCTGCGTCTCGCCGTCGAGCACCTGGCGCAGCATCGCGGCGGCATCTGCTTCATGGTGGACCTCGATCCGCGCTGGGTCATCAAACTGATTAAGTGGGGCGAGATGGCCATGATGGAACGTTACAAAGCGCACGTCATCGATCAGGCCCTGACGTTGCTCAAAGCGCATCCCAACATCCAGTGCATCTTCACCACTCCGAAACTGCTCGAAGCCATTTGCGAAAAAGTCTCGCTGAAGAAACTCGGCATCAAAGGTATCTTCTGCGGCGGAACCGAGATGACTCCGCAGTTCTGCCGCTTCGCGGTGGAAGAACTTCTGGACGGTGTCTATTTCGCACCCACCTACGGCAACACGCTGATGGGGCTTGCCGTGCACAAGCCGCTGACCGCCGAAGACGGATACGCGATCGTGTATTATCCGCCGGCGCCGCGCGCCATGATCGAGGTGGTCGACCCCGATAACCCGACGCGCATTGTCGATTACGGCGAAACCGGCCGCGTGCGGCTGACCACGCTCACCAAAGATACTTTCATTCCTCGCTTCCTCGAACGCGATGAATGCGAGCGCGAACGTCCGCATCCTATGTATCCCTGGGATGGCGTGCGCAACGTCCGTCCGTTCTCGAAGTTCGGCTCCACGGTGGTGGAAGGGGTGTACTGATGCTGCATATTCCCATCCTTCGAAAAGGGCGGCCCTATGTCAGCCTGACGGTGAACCGCACGCCGCATCATCGCACCCGTGAGCCGTTCGTCGAAATCAGCCAGGCTAATTCCGGGCTCGTTCGCCGCGATCTGCTCGACGCCGAAGCGACGTGGCGCATCCTGCAGGGCTTTCGCTGCGAGGAATTGGTGAAGATGTCGCAGCGAGCCGCGGAGTATTTCAAGGACGACGACCTGCCGCTCGGCGACGCCACGCAATCGCCCGAGGATTACGTGAAATCCATTTCCGCGACGACTGGCCTGCCTCACGTTATGGTCCGCAAGAACATGATGAAGATCTACGGCGTGATGGCCGAGATCGAAAGCGTGCTGAGCGGCCTCACTCGCGGCATGGATCTCAGCGTCCTCGACGAAGGATACGGTGTGGCCGGCGGGCACAATGTCAGCTTCTTCCCGCGCGGCTACAACCTCGGCGCCGTTCTGCCGAACAACTCACCCGGCGTCCACTCGCTGTGGATTCCGGCAATCGTGATGAAGTCGCCGCTGGTGCTAAAGCCCGGCTCCGCCGAACCCTGGTCGCCCTATCGCGTCATTCAAGCCTTCATCAAGGCCGGCTGCCCGCCGGAGGTGTTCGGCTACTACCCCACCGATCACGGCGGGGCGGGCACTATCCTCCAAAGCTGCGGCCGCTCCATGCTCTTCGGCGATGTCGGCGCGGTGAAATCGTGGAAGAACGATCCGCGCATCGAGTTGCACGGGCCCGGGTACAGCAAGGTGATCCTTGGCGAAGATTGCGTCGACGACTACGAGAGATACCTCGACGTGATCATCCATTCCATCGCCGAGAATTCGGGCCGTTCCTGCATCAATGCATCGGGCGTTTGGGCGCCGCGGCGCGGGCGCGAGATCGCTGAGGCCTTGGCTGCGCGCCTGGCCCAGATTCAGCCCAAGCCCGCCGACGATCCGGAGGCGAAAATCGCCCCATTTGCGGATCCGCGCGTTGCCGAGCGTATTTCGAGAATGATCGACGGCGGTTTGAACGAACCCGGCGCTGTCGACGTCACCGCGCAGTACCGGCCCGGCGGGCGCGTGGCGCAGTTTGAGGGTTGCACCTACCTGCTGCCGACCATCCTGCACTGCGATTCCGTCGAACACGGGCTCGCGAACAAGGAGTTCCTGTTCCCCTTCGCCAGCGTCGTCGAGCACCCGCAGGCTTCGATGGTCGATGCCATCGGGCCGACCCTCGTGGTTACTGCGATCACCAGCAATGAGCACCTCAAGCAGCAACTGCTCGCATCGCCCCATGTGGGCCGTTTGAATCTCGGGCCGATTCCAACCATGAAGATCGGCTGGGATCAGCCGCACGAAGGCAACCTGTTCGAACATCTCTACGCGCGCCGCGCTTTCCAGCAACAAAGCGCCGAACTGGTGCATCACTAGCCTTATGCGCATCTTCGCCTTCACCGCCGGAGCCGCAAGCATGTATTGCGGCTCCTGTCTGCGCGACAACGCGCTTGCGGCGGAGTTGAAAGCGTGCGGGCACGATGTCCTGCTGTTGCCCGTCTACACCCCAACGCTCGTCGATGAGCCGAACGTGAGCGAAGAGCACGTGTTCTTCGGAGGTATCAGCGTCTACCTGCAGCAGCAGTCGCGCCTGTTCCGGAAGACTCCGTGGCTGGTGGACAAGCTGTGGGATTCCAAGCTCGCCTTGAAGGCGGCGGCGAAGCGTTCCATTCCCGTAAATCCGAAGTTCCTCGGCGAAATGACCGTAGCCATGCTTCAGGGCGAACACGGTCCGCAGCAGAAGGAATTCGAGAAGATGGTGCACCATCTAAAGCCGCTGGGAAAGCCCGATGTGGTGACCATTCCCAATTCTCTGGTGATATCGATGGTGGCCCCGCTCAAGCGCGCACTGGGGTGTCCCGTGTATGTGACCCTGCAGGGCGAAGATCTGTTCTTGGAGAACTTGCAGGATCCCTACCGCAGCGATGCCCTACAGCGCATCCGCGCCATGGTCGCCGATGCCGATGGCTTCATCGCAGTCAGCGAGTTCGGCGCGCGCCTGATGTCTTCCTACCTGGGGATCCCAAAGGAGAAGATGCATGTCATTCCGCTGGGTGTCAATCCGCGGGATCTGACGATGAAGCCCGCCGAACGCGAGCCCGGACCCCTTCGCATCGGCTATTTCGCGCGCATTGCCCCGGAAAAGAGCCTGCACCAATTGTGCGAGGCCTATCGTTGGATGCGCCATGAGGGCGGGCTGCCGGAAAGCCGATTGGAGGCGGCTGGATATCTGGCGGCGGAATACAAAGAGTACTTGCATATCATCGAGCGGCAGATGAACGAGTGGGGGCTGGGGAATGAGTTTCATTATCACGGCTCACCGGACCGTGCCGAAAAGATCCGCTTCCTCCATCGCATGGATGTGATTTCCGTGCCCAGCCTGTATGCCGAAGTGAAAGGCCTGTACGCGTTGGAGGCGATGGCTTGCGGCCTGCCCATGGTGTCGCCCCGGCACGGCTCGTTTCCGGAGATGATTGAGCGCACCGGCGGCGGTTTGCTCGCCGAGCCGGATCATCCGGAAAGCTTCGGGCGCGAGATCCTTCGTCTTTACCGCGATGCCGGCTTGCGTACGGAGTTAGGCCGGCGAGGCCACCAGGGCGTGCGGGAACACTATACCGTCCAAGCCATGGGCCGCCGGGCCGTCGAGGTCTATTCGGGCAACGTGCCGGTCACGGTGTAATTATCCGAGATCTTCCGGACCCAGTTCGACGATCTCCGGCGGATCGAAGGCATAGTTACTGTACCGGATCCAAGTCGGCTTCACGCGAAAATAAATCAACCCCGGCCAGTTGCGCCGCGGACGGCCGTCGGGAAAGACCTCGTAGTAGAGCGGCAGCATGGCGTCCCGATCCTCCCCGGTCAACTCCTCGGCTACGCCTTCATACTGAACCGTGCATGATGCATTGTTGGCGGTGGGTCCGATCACAAAGGCGATGCGCGGATCGCGTCGCAGATTGGCTGCTTTTCGCGTGCCGGCCAGCGTGTCGAATATCAGATCGAAGCCATCGGTGACGGCAATGCCCACTAATGCCGATTGCGGTTTGCCTTCGGCGTTAACGGTGGAGGCCACGGCATAGCGCTCGCGGCGCAGCAGGGCGAGGAGATCGGTGCGGAATGACGACATCTACATCGGCGAGTGTAGCAAGGCGCTGAGGGGCGAGGCCCGTCAGAAAGTGAATGAGACAAGGATCTGTGCCTGATTGAGGAAGGTGCTGGGCGTGAACGGCGAGCGGTTACCACGCTCCTGCGCCCATCGTGTGTAGCGTACGGCCGGAGCAAGCCGCACAGGGCCTGCCTTGTACTCCGCTCCAACCGCGGCGGTGATCCCGTAATGCGAAGGGCGCGGGCCGTTGAAATTGCCATCGAGCCGGAACGAGGGACCGAGCGCGGCGAACGGGCGCAGACGGCGTTGTGGAACCAACTTGTATTTGAGCAGCACCGGAAATTCCCAGGTCAGAACCGCCCAGCGCACGTCCCGGCCTTCGCGCCCGCTGATG
>JAEUQG010000523.1 GCA_016789755.1 Bryobacterales bacterium | reverse complement strand
AGAAACTTCCCGTCCGGCGACACCCCCATCGACAGCCCCTTCGATTTCACCGCCGCCACGCCGGCCCCGCCGTCCACCGGATAGCGCAAAATCTCATTCCCCTGTCCGGCAAAAATGCTCTTCCCATCCACCGCGAATACCGGATGAATCCCCACCACTCCCAGGCCTTTCACCTTCCATGTCCCCTCTACACGCTCCGCCAGATGCATCTCTCCGCCATGCGGATTGTTGAACACCACTCGTTGCCCGTCCGGCGACCACCGCCCCACCGAAGGCCTGCTCCCTCGCGGCGTCAACTGCACGGCGTCCGATCCGTCCTTCCGGCTCAGCCACAGTTGTTCCTCTCCCGACCGGTCCGACCGGAAACACACCCACTCCCCATCCGGCGAATACTGCGGCGAGGCATCCTGCCCCGTCGAGGCAATCACCCTCGTCCATTGCTTCGATCCCAAATCGAGCCGCCAGATATTGCGATCCTGATGCAGCATCGAATACACCAGTTGCCCGCGCGCTCCCGCCGTCGCCGATACCTGTATCGGAAACTCCCCATACACCCCCAGCGCCTTCGTGTCCCGGATCGCCAGCGACGGCCCCACCTGCATCCGCCACAATAGAAATTCGCCCGACCGGTTGCTGCCCGCCACAATCGTCTGCGCGCTCTCCCAGGCATGCCCGCTTATGTGCCGCTCCTCCGTCGTCAGCCGCTTTTCCTGCCTCCCCGGAGTCACCGCGAACAACTCGCTGCTGGTCCGGTGAAACAACCGCAGAAACGTGATCGTCTTCCCATCCGGCGCAAATCGCGGATCCACGTCCCCCGGAATCATCGCCTCCGGCGCCGTCAGCGGCGGTTCCACCACCCCGTCCGCCAGCCGCAGCCGCCGCAACCGCATCGGATTCTCCGGACCGTCGGAATGGCTCACCACCAGCGATTGCCCGTCCGGCGCCCACTCGAGCAACCGGTGGTCGAAGCCGTAGTCCGGCGGCGTCAGCCGCGCCACCGTCCGTCCCGCTCCCGTCGCCGGATCGAAAATCATCACCTCCGACGCCTCACGCCCGATTCGTACCGCCGCCAACTGCCGCCCATCCGGCGACCACGACGGGCTCGAATAATGACCCGCCTCCCGTGTCACCTGCCGCGGCGTCGAATCCCCCATCTCCTGAATCCATATGCTCGGAGCACCCTTGCCTTCCCGCACCCACAGAAACGCCAGCCGCTTTCCGTCCGCCGACAACGCCGGTTGATACTCCTTCCCCGGCAATCGAGTGATCGGATTCACCCGCATCGGTTCGGCGCCCGTCGCACTCCCCCGGCTCCAATAGGCCCAGCCAGCCAGCGCGGCCATCAGCATCACCACCACCCCCGCCGTCAACCACGAAACCGTGCTCCCCTTCGCTGTCTCCACCGTGCTCGCGCTGATCTCATCGGCCGGCGCCAGCGCCACCGGCGCCCCCACCCCCGGAGTGCTCGTTGACTGCACCGTGCGCACCGGCCCTTCCAACCGGTACCCCCTCCCCGGGAACGTCTCAATATGTGCCGGATCCCCTTGCCCCACTCCCAACGTCCGCCGGATCACCGCGATGTTCTGCGTCAGGTTCGCCTCGTCCACCTCGCGATCCGGCCACACCGCCTTCAACATCTCTTCCTTCGGCACCACCTGCCCGCCGTTCTCCACCAGCACCTGCAGTGTTTCCACTACTTTTCGGGTCAGGCGAACGGGGTGGCCACCGCGGAAAACAACCTTAGCCGTGGCATCCAGAGTGAATTCGCCGAACTGGTATAAATCCCGTTCTTTTAGCAAGTTGGACGCCTTTTTTAGAAACCTTTTAGGCCTTTTTTAGCGGCCGCTCCTTGACCCATGGTAATACCGATGACTACAGTTTAGCAGCAACTAAATTTCTGCCTTTGGGGGCATGCCATGTTGAGACCTCGTTTGTTGTTGACCTGCTCGGTTCTTCTCCTTTCGAGCAGCCTTTCCCTCTTCTCCCAGGACGCCCGCGGCGCCTTGGTCGGCACCGTCATCGATGCCACCGGTGCTGTCGTCGGCGGCGTTCAAGTCGACGTCACCAATAAAGCGATGGGCACCAAACTCTCCCTTCGCACCAACGAAGCCGGCTTCTATATCGCCAACTTCCTCATCCCCGGCGCCTATCAGGTCAGTGCCGAACATCCCGGCTTTAAGAAATTCCTCCGCGACAATATTGAAGTCCGCGTCAACGACCGCGTAGAAGTCGAAGTCCGCCTCGAAGTCGGTTCCGCCGAACAAAGCGTCACCGTCAGCGCCGAAACACCCCTCCTCAACACCGAAACCGCATCCCTCGGCACCGTCGTCGACGGCCGCCGCGTCGCCGAACTCCCCGTTCCACACGGCAACCCCTACTTCCTCATCGGACTCGCCGCCGGCGTCTCCTTCACCCGCGACCCGCGCCTCGACCGTCCCTTCGAGCCTACCCACATCGTCGGCTACACCATGGATGGTACCCGTGCCAACCGCAGCGACCTCACCATCGACGGCGCCGTCAGCACGGCCACAGCCAACGCCGGCGAAGTCATCTCCTCTTACGTTCCTCCCACCGACATCGTCGCCGAATTCAAAGTCCAAACCGCCACCTTCGATGCCAGCTTCGGCCAGACCGAAGGCGGCGTGACCAACATCTCTCTGAAGTCCGGCACCAACGCGCTTCACGGCACCGCTTATTACACGAACATGACCCCCGGCCTGTTCGCCAACGATTTCTTCGCCAATGCCACCCGCACCGCCCGTCCCGATTTTTACTACCACCGCTGGGGCGCATCCGCCGGCGGCCCCCTCTACATCCCCAAACTCTACGACGGCCGCAACCGTACCTTCTTTATGTGGGGCTATGAAGGCATCAAAGAGGCTCGCCCCCGCAACAACGGCACTCCCACCGTGCCCACCCAGGAGATGAAGAACGGCGACTTCTCCCGCCTGCTGGCCCTCAATTCCAACTACCAGGTCTACAACCCGTTCACCCGCCGCGCCGTCGCCGGCGGACGCTTCCAAGCCGATCCCTTCCCCGGCAATATCATCCCAGCCTCGCTCTTCAACCCCATCGCCAAAAAGGCTCTCGATACCTACTTCCCAGCCCCCCGCAGCGCCGGCAACCCCGACGGCACTCAAAACTACCTCCGCCCCGAACTGCAGGAAGTGGCCGATTACTACACCAACTCCATCCGCGTCGATCACAACCTCAGCCAGATGCAGCGGCTCTTTGTCCGCACCAGTTGGTATGACCGCAACAGCAACTACAACAACTACTTCGACAACATCGTCACCGGCGAATGGTTCCTCTTCAGCTCACGCGCCGCGGTCATCGACGACGTCATTACCCTCAACCCCACCACCGTCCTCAACTTCCGCTACGGCTACAACCGCTTCATCCGCGGCACCAACGCCAATCCCGGCTCGCGCGGCTTCGACCTCACCTCGCTCGGCTTCCCAGCCTCCTACAACAATCTGATCGACGAAGGCACCCGGCGCTTCCCGCGCTTTGACATCGCCGGCTATCAGGGCACCGGCATCGGCGGTGAGTATCGCCCCAACGATACCCACAACCTCAACGCCTCCATCCAGAAAACCGTCGGCACCCACGCCATCAAGGGCGGCCTCGAATTCCGCGCCTACCGCGAAACCGACGTCTTCTTCGGCAACAATCAGACCGGCCAGTTCAACTTCGATTCCACCTGGACCCGCGGCCCCCTCGACAACGCCGCCAACGCTCCCGGCCAGCTTGGCCAGTCCGTTGCCGCTATGCTCCTCGGTTTGCCGTCCGCTTCCAGCTTCGCCGCCGTGCCCGCTTCCTACGCCGAGCAATCCCTCTCCTGGGGCCTTTACCTCCACGACGACTGGAAGGTCAGCAACAAGCTCACCCTCAACATCGGACTCCGCTGGGAGTTCGAAAACGCCCTCACCGAACGCTTCAATCGCAGCGTCAGCGGCTTCGATTTCTCTGCCGCTCAGCCCTTTGAAGCCGCTGCCCGCGCCAACTACGCCGCCAGCCCTACTCCCGAAGTCCCCGCCTCCGCCTTCAATACCCGCGGCGGCCTGCTGTTTGCCGGCGTTAACGGCCAGCCCCGCAACCTCTACAACACTCCCAAGCGCAATTTGATGCCCCGCTTCGGATTCGCCTACAAAGTCACCGATAAGACCATCTTTCGCGGCGGCTACGGCGTCTTCTTCGGCTTCCTCGGCCAGCGCCGCGGCGACGTCATCCAAAGCGGATTCAGCCGCAACACTCCGTTCGTCCCCACCCTCGACAACGTAACCTTCATTAATACCCTGTCCAATCCGTTCCCCACCGGCTTCCTCGCCCCCCTGGGAGCGGCACAGGGCGCCCAGACCTTCGTCGGCCAGAGCATCTCGTTCTTCAATCCCAATCCCCGCGCCCCCTACATGCAGCGCTGGCAAATGGGCTTCCAGCGCGAACTCGGCCAGGGCTACGTCCTCGACGCCGGCTACGTCGGCAACCGCGGCACGGCCATTGAAATCGGCCAGAATCTCAACGTCACCCCGCAGCAGTACCTCAGCAAGAGCCTCACCCGCGACCAGGCCACCATCAACTACCTCAGCGCCAACTTGCCCAATCCCTTCCGCGGCGGCATCCTCCCCGCCGGGGCCACCGGCACCTTCACCGGCGCCAACCTCGGCCGCGAGCGCCTCCTCCGCCCCTATCCGCACTTCGACGCCATCAACCAGTCCCGCTTCGATGGCTACTCCTGGTATCACTCTCTCCAGGCCGGCATCGAAAAGCGCTTCTCCAAGGGCTACACCATCGCCCTGAACTATACCTACTCGAAATTCATGCAGGCCACCGAAACCTACCAGGCCGACGATCCACGTCCCACCGAAGTCATCTCCGACGTCGATCGCCCGCACCGCGTCGCCATGAGCGGCATCTGGGAACTCCCCTTCGGCCGCGGCAAGAAGTACGTCAACAACGCCAACGGCGTTGCTTCCCGCATCGTCGGAGGCTGGCAGCTCAACGGCGTCTACACCTATCAAAGCGGAGCACCCATCAACTGGGGCAACATCATCTTCGGCGGCGATATCAACAGCATCAAGAAGTCCTCCGGCCAGCAAACCGTCGAGCAGTGGTTCAACGTCAATGCCGGCTTCGAGCGCAACGCCGCCCAGCAGTTGGATCGCAACGTCCGCACGTTCCCCTTCCGCTTCGGCTTCATCCGCGCCGACAACATCAACAACTTCGATCTCTCGGTGATTAAAAACACCCAGGTCTTCGAAGGCCTCAACATCCAGTTCAAGGCCGAGTTCCTCAACGCCCTGAACCACCCGTTGTTCCCGGCCCCGAACACCACTCCCACCGTGTCCGCCTTCGGCCAGATCAGCGCCTCCAACCAGGCCAACTATCCGCGCCGCACGCAGCTTAATTTGAAGTTCATCTTCTGAAACTCCAAAACAAATGTCGGCTGGGACAGGCCTCAACAGCCTGTCCCTTTTTTATCGCCGCAAACCCGCGGGACGCCGGCGGCGGAACAGGGCCAACCCCAGCCCCCCCAGAGCGGCAAATCCGAGCGAGGAAGGTTCCGGAACCGTGCTCATGTCGTAGGTCAGGCTGCTGATCAGAGCGCCGTCAACGTCGGCCGTCAGCCGGAACCGGCTCAGCGGTACATTGTTGAACAACGAAGACACCGGGTACGATCCGGCCCCGAACTGTACTGCCGTCCCTAAGCTATTCGCGACGGCATCGAAGGCCTCGATGAACCGCTCCCCCACCTGAATGTCTCCGTCCAGATTTCTTGCCTGGCCCACCCAGTAGCTCACCCCTGTTGCCGGCGCGCCGGTGAAGGTGAACTCAATCCATTCCGCACCATCTACCAGATAGTCCTCATCTCCTCCCACCACGCCCAAACCACTGCCCACCCAGATGGTTCCCGAACCCGTGATGGTGAGGCCGGGGAGAATCAATTGGGATGTGGTCTGCACCGGCAGGGTCGTGAAATCTACAGTGCCACACCAGGCACTCGCCGGAACAAAAGCCAGCAAAGAGAGAATGAGAGCCGAAAGTCGCATTTGTTGTTTCCTCCTGAAAATCGGATCTCCGTTAGCATATATCGCAGATCGAGCGATTGCCAAGCTCTAAAACTACGCGGCCCCCAAGTCCCGGTACAACCACGCCCGCGCCATCTTCAAATCCCGATGCACCGTCGCCTCGCTCACCCCCAGAACATGCGCCGTCTCCACATACGTCAGCCCCCCGAAATAGATCAGCTCGATCAACTTCGCCTTCCGCTCGTCCATCGCCTCCAGCCGCTTCAGCGAATCGTCAATCTCCAGAATCCGCGACCCTGTGTCCGGAGTCACCAGCAGCGCATGCTCGAAGTCCACCCGCTGATACTCCCCTCCCCGCTTCTGCCTTCCCCCTCCCCGCGCATGGTCAATCAGAATCGACCGCATCGCCCGCGCCGCCACCGCAAAAAAATGCGCCCGGTTCTGAAAATTGCCCTCCCCGCCCACCAGCTTCAAATACGCCTCATGCACCAAAGCCGTCGTCCGCAGCGTATGCCCTGAATTCTCCGATGCCATGTAGCGTTGCGCCATCGACCGCAACTGGTCGTACACCAGCGGCATCAGCGCGTTCAGCGCTTCCCCGTCGCCGCCCCGCCACTTCTCCAGCAAGACCGTCACATCCTGGTCCATATCCACTGATCTTATCAGCCATCCCCCCGCGGCAGAAAATCCTCCCATCCCTGCATCCGAGTGAAGCATCCTTAACGTAGTACTACTTGCAGGCCAACCCAAAGTTGTCCTATATTCAGTACTGTCTGCTCAAGATTGGCTCTTCGCAGCCATAGTTCTGTTGGGAGGATGCTCAAATGAAGAAAATTGCTATCTTCGCCCTCTTCGCCATGTCCGCCTTCGCGGCTTCGTGGACGGGCTACATTTCCGACTCCGGCTGCGGCAAGAACCACGCCGACGGCTCCGAGAAATCCATGAAATGCGTCAATGCCTGCGTCAACAAGAAGGGCGCGGCCCCTGTCTTCGTCGTCGGCGAAAACGTCTACAAGATCGACGAAGCCACCAAGGCCAAAGTCATGGAACATCTCGGCCACAAGGTCACCATCGACGGCAAGCTCGCCGGCGACACCGTGACCGTCGACAGCGTCAAGATGGCCCACTAAGCTTCCGGAACATTCCATTTTTCTTTCAGGCGCGACTCGTTTGCTCGACGATTCGCGCCTGATCGTTTGTGGAAGCCAATCAGAAAACCGACGTCCTCATCCTCATCGCCAACGTCCTGTTGGTCCTCAGCGCTCTGCCCACCCTCCTGCTCGCCCTCGAAACCCGCCGCTCAGGCCCCGAAGGCCCCGTCGGATTCCACCTCCTCACCGCCCCCCTCGCCCTGCTCCAAGTCATCGCCATCGCCATCGCCATCCACCGCGGCATCCTCGACTTCACCCACCTCGGCCGCCCCGTCCTCTATTTCCTCCTCGTCCCCTACCTCATCGCCATGACCCTCCTGCCCGTATTCGGCCTCGAACGAAACTTCGTCGGGCCCCTCTCCAAAGCCGCCATGGTCGCCGTCGTCCTCGCCTGCTTCGCCACCGTCAACCGTCTCCCTGGAGTCCTCCTCGCCACCGCCATCCTCTCGCTTGCCTCGCTCGGCGGCGTCGCCACCGTCGCCTCGCTCCTCAAGAACAGCATTCAAAACTCCATCCGTTCCGCCGCCGCCGACAGCGAGCGCATGACCGCCTTCGAGGAATCGCAATCCAAGTTCCAGGCCGCCGAATGGGCCAAGCTCCCTGAGAACCCCGAACTCTGGCAATTGATCCAGTTCACCCACCCCTTCGACAAGGAATTGAAGCGCCAGTGCCTGGAAAAAATCGCCGCCCTCCCCGAACTCGAACAGAAGATGATCGCCCTCCTCGACACCGGCTGGGCCGAGCATTCCCTTGCCTACCTCGACGATCACTACCCGCTCCGTTACGCCCCCCTCACCCCTGCCTACGCCCGCTTCCTCGACAAAGAACTCCAGGAATGGGCCCCGCAACTGCGCCACAATCCCCATGCCGGCAACTGGGCCGTCAACCTCTACCGCCATTTCTCCGTTGCCGAAAAAATCATCAAAGACGGCGGCGATCTCCGTGCCCCCCTCCAAGGCTGGCTCCGCCTCTTCGAGGAAGCCAAAGGCCTCGGCATGCTAAAACATCGCGTCAAAGCAATGTTGTAACCGCCCGCAAGCGACAGAATTCCCCATCCGTGCGCGCCCTGTACCGATGTGGAAGCAAATCCGAAAGCCGGCGCCCTCATCGTTCTCGCCAACGTCCTGCTGCTGCTCAGCGCCCTGCCCACCCTGCTGCTCGTCTTCGAGCCCACCCGCCGCAACCCCGAAGGCGCGGTCGGCTTTCATCTCATCACCATCCCCATCGCCCTCCTCCAGGTCGCCGCGCTCGCCTTGGCCATCCGCGGCGGCGCCTCCGATTTCCTCTCCGCCGCCCGCCCGCTTCTCTATGGCACGCTCCTCCCCTACTTCCTCGGCATGAACATGCTGCCCGTCGCCTCGCTCGAGCGCGGCTTCACCGCACTGCTGGCCAAAGCCGCTGTGGTCCTGCTCGTGGCCGCCTCCTTCGCCGCCGTCAATCGGCTCCCTTACCGCACCCTCAGCGCCGCGCTCCTCTCCATCGCCTGCCTCGCCGGCCTGCTCCTCATCGCCGGCGAACTCCTCCCCTACTTCCGCGGCGCGGGCAACCTTCTTGCTCGCGGCGGCCAGTTGTCCGGCTTCGACAACAACGAAATCCGGTTCCAGGCCGAAGAGTGGTCCAAACTCCCCGAAACCCCCCCCCTCTGGCAGCTCATCCAAGTCACCTATTCCATGAACCAAGACATTCGCGCAAAGTGCCTCGCCAGAATCGCCGCCCTTCCCAATCTCCAACAAGAAAGTCATCGAACTCCTCGGCACGGGTTGGGCCGAGCATTCACTCCCCTATCTCGTGGACCACTACCGCGGCCCCTACTCGCCGCTCGCCCCCGCCTATGCGGAATTCCTCAACAAGGAATACGCCCAATGGGCGCCGCAACTCGGCAACAACTCCGCCGCCGGCGCCTGGGCCTCCAGCCTCGACCGC
>JAEUQG010000520.1 GCA_016789755.1 Bryobacterales bacterium | reverse complement strand
CACGTGAAGCAGGTGCTGGCGGTGGATATCGACGCCAAGCTGCTGGCGATCGTGGCCAAGCACGGGGCAGCGAATATCAGGAACGTGCTGGCCGCGCCCGACAATCCGCGGCTGGCCGATGCGAGCGTCGATACGGTGTTTCTCTGCGACGTACTGCATCATATCGAACAGCGTCCGGCCTACTACGCCAAGCTGAGCAAGGCGCTGAAGCCGGGCGGCCGCATCGTGATCGTCGATTTCTTCAAGAAGCCGTTGCCGGTGGGTCCGCCGCCGGCGATGAAGTTGAGCGAAGAGGAAGTGACTGCCGAACTGAAAGCGGCGGGCTTCCAGGCCACCGAAACGCACACCTTCCTTCCCTACCAGTATTTTCTGGTGTTCACGAAGTAACGGCGGGCGATGCGAGCCTTTCTGCTTCTGCCGATGGTTGCGGCGCTGCCGGCGTTCGCCGTCGATCACGGCCTGTGGGATGCGCTGCTGAAGCGTTATGTGAACGAACAGCATCGCGTCGATTACGGGCGGTGGAAGCAGGACGGCGTGGCGGCGCTCGACGGCTACCTGGCAACGCTGGCCGCGTCCTGGACCACGCCGCAGGACAAGGCGTCGCTCCTCAACGCCTACAACGCTCTGACCATCCGCTGGGTGCTGGCCCATTACCCCATCGAGAGCATCTGGAAAACGAAGAAGCCGTTTCGCGAAGCGCGGCACACGGTGAATGGGGAGAAGATCTCGCTCGACGCGATCGAGACGCGATTGCGAAAGATGGGCGACCCGCGCATTCATGCCGCGCTGGTGTGCGCGGCGCGCAGTTGCCCGCCATTGCGGCGGGAGGCGTACAGCGCGGACAAGGTGGAACAGCAGCTTGCGGAGAATACGCGGCGATGGCTGGCCGATCCGGAGCTGAACAGCTTCGACGCGGCGAAGCGGACGGCCCGCATCAGCATGATCTTCAAGTGGTACAAAGACGACTTCCCCGCCCTGGAGAAATTCCTGGCCGGGCACGCGCGCGAGCATGGCTGGATCGCGCCAGGCATTCGCATTGAGCATAAGGAATACCGCTGGGGACTGAACGATTCATCCTCTTTAGGCGAGAGCTACGGCGGGACGGCATTCTACTGGGACGCGTTACGCAACCGTTAACAAATCCGGCGCGCGGAATGCGGTATCATCGGCTCCCAGAAAGAGGGTTCCTCACATGCTGACAAAGATTCTGATCGGAGTGCTGTGCGCCGCCGGAGCGTTGGCGGCGGTGGTTGCCATGCAGCCGGCGCAATTCGAGGTGACGCGCAAGGCTCGTATTGCGGCGCCGCCGGAGAAGGTGTTTGCGATGGTCAACGATTTCCATCGCTGGGAGGCGTGGTCGCCTTGGGAGAAGCTGGATCCGGCGATGAAGAAGACGTTTTCCGGCCCGGAGGCCGGCGCGGGCGCATCCTACGCCTGGGTGGGCAATAGCGACGTCGGCGAAGGCCGTATGACCATCACCGAAAGCCATCCGCAGCAGCACATCCGCATCCGGCTGGAGTTTCTCAAACCGTTTGCGGCGACCAACCAGACGGAGTTCCGCTTCACGCCGGCGGCGAATGAAGTGGAGGTTTCGTGGACCATGACCGGGGAGAATAACTTCATCTCCAAGGCATTCTGCCTGTTCCTGGGCGGGATGGACAAAATGATCGGCCCGGACTTCGAGAAAGGCCTGACGCAATTGCGGACCGCGGCGGCGAGCTAATCGCTCATCAGGAAGATCAGCGGGCGCACGTCGTCATAGGGCGTCCAATCCCAGTAGCGGAGCAGGATGGTATACACCATCAGCCCGGTCTCGCCTTCTCCGAAGAGGAGGAAGTTCAGCGCCTGGTTCATCAGATTCTTGCGCGACAAGCCGAGGAAGATGCTGCGCGGATCGATCAGTTCGCTGAGATAGGCAATGGTGTTGGCAACGGCGATGGCCTGGTTGATCTCGATGACGTAGTTATCCTGCTCGCGCTTGATGCCCAGCACGGGGCGGCTGACGAATTCGCTGCGGTTATCCACCAGGTTGACGTGGACAAAAGCGAGGGGGCCGTTGGCAGAATAATACTTGCGGATTTCAGCGGCTTTCTTGCCGCGCATGCCGGGGCTGCGCACAGGGACAAGGTGCACCTTCTTGTTGACCACCGATTGCCACAGCCCGGCCGATTCGTCGTCGGCAAAGACCAGTTCCGTCACGCGCAGTTCGGTGGATCGCATCAGCCGGCTGATGGAGCTGAAGGTCAGCACGAGGAAGATGAAGATGCTCGAAATGATCAAGCCGTCGGGCCGCTCCTTCACGTTCTCAAAGAGGGTGTAAAGGAAAACCAGGGCGACGAAGGAGCAGTAGACGCTCAACAGGCGGTTTTCTTTCCACAGCGCGAGGGCGGCGGCGAAGGCGGCGGAGAGCATGAGTACCAGCACTCCGGTGGCGTAGGCGCCGGCCTGCGCCTCGACGTCGGCTTTAAACACGATGGTGACGATGACGTCGATGCCGAACAGCAGCAGCACCAGGGGACGGGCATAGGCGACCCAGCGCGGGGCCATCCCGAAGCGCGGCAGATAGCGCGGGATAAGGTGCAATAATCCGGCCATGGCGGAAGCGCCGGCAAACCACAGAATGAGGATGGTGGAGATGTCGTACACCGTGCCGAATCCGCTGCCCAGATACTTGTGCGCGAGCCAGGCGATGGCGCGTCCGCTGGCTGGGCCGCCTGATTTGTAAGCCTCGGGCGGCACCAGAAGGGTGGTCACGAAGCTCGACGACAGCAGCAGCACGCTCATGATAATGGCCGCCGCGGCGAGCAATTTACGGGTGCTCGAGACGCGCCCCTGAGGCACATCGCCCTGGATCAGCGGCATCACCGAAACGCCGGTCTCAAAGCCGCTCAGCCCGAGAGCGAGCCGGGGAAAAATGAGCAGCGCGGCAATCATCAGTTGGGAGAGATCGCCTTGGGTGGAAAGCGCCGCCTTCCAGTTCGGAAAGTATTCCGGGTGGTGGGCGATCTCGACGAAGCCGCGCACCAGAACCACGGCGTTGAGCAGCAGGTAGGGAATGGCGACGAAGGTGGCAAGGCCGATGGCTTCCTGAAATCCCATCAGGAAGACAACCGCCAGCAGGGCCAGCATTCCCAGCGTCAACTCCAGGCGGGCATGGCCCACCAGCGGTTCGAGAAACGGATTCTCCACCGCATGCTGGGCGGCGTCGGCGGCCGAGAGGGTCATGGTGATGACGAAGTCGGTGGCGGCAAAGCCGAGCAGCGCCAGAACGAGAATTTTGCCCCACCAGCCGTCGAGCAGGTTTTCGAGCAGCGCGATGGACCCCTGCCCGGCATAGGAGCGTTTGGCCACCTGCGCGTAGATGGGCAGAGCGCAGGCCAGCGTTACGGCAATGAGGATGGTGGTGGCAAGCGGAGCGATGGCCCCGGCGGCGAGCAACGCGATGCCGGGCTGATAACCGAGCGTGGAGAAATAATCGACGCCGGTGAGCCACAGCACCTTGTACCAGGGCTCGGTGTGATGGGCGTGAGAAGCCTCCTGATCGAGACGGCCGCCGCTGTGCAGCCAACCGCTCCAGCCATGAGTGGCGGGCCGGGCCGACTCGCGCGTTTCGATACGGCCGCCCACGCCTTGCACGATTTTCATAGATATTTATTGAGGATAGCTGTCAGACTTCGAACATGGCGAGTGTTTTTTCGAGCGAGGCCATCGGGTCGCCGAGCGGAGTGTATTCATGGGCGACAAAGCCCTGGAAGCCGAGGTCGGCGATGGCTTTGGCAATCCCTTTGTAATTCATCTCCTGGGTGTCGTCCATTTCGTGACGGCCGGGATTGCCGGCGGTGTGGAAATGAGCGAGGTAGGGATACTGATCGCGGATGGTGCGGATGACGTCGCCTTCCATGATTTGCATGTGATAGATGTCGTAGAGCAGTTTCATGCGCGGGGATTCGACGCGCTTGCAGAGTTCCACGCCCCAAGCCGTGCGGTCGCACTGGTAATCGGGATGGTTCACCTTGCTGTTGAGCAGTTCCATGCAAAGGGTGACATTCTGATCTTCGGCCTGTTTGATCACTTTGCGCAGGAAAGCGACGCAATTGTCCATGCCTTCCTCGGCGGTGAGCTTGCGGCGGTTTCCGGAGAGGATGATGACGTTGGGGGCGCCGGCTTTGGAGGCGGCCTCGATGTTGGCGCGCAGGCCGGGCTCGATGCGGGCGTGGTTTTCCTTGTGGTTGATGTTGTCGGTGAGGGCGCCGCCGCCACGGACCATGGAAGGGGTGAGGCCATATTTCTTGAGGATGGGGAAGTCGGCCGGTCCCACCAAGTCGAAGCCGGTGACGCCCATGCCGGCGGCTTTGCGGGCCATTTCCTCCATGGTGAGCATGTTGCCGCGGCCGAAGACGCCGCGTGTGACGGCTTGCTTGAGGCGTCCTTTGCGGGGAGCGGCGGGGGCGGCCGAGGAGAGGCCCAGCAGGAGCGGAGCGGTCAGCAGATGGCGGCGTTGCATGGGTTTGATCTTAGCGCAGTAGGGCGGCCAGGGGGGTATAGTAACAGTGAGGAGCCGGCGCTTGGGATTCGCACTGTGGAAGAAGGATGGGCTGTGCTGGGCGATGGGGACGCATGAGTACCGGCCGATGGGGGTGGCGGTGATCAGTGCGACGGATTACTTTCGGGCGCGGGATTTCCGGCCAGGGGGCGAGGCGCCGTCGCGGGACCGGTCGGCGTTTCTGGGGTTTTACGCATCGATCCCGCATTTGAACGAGCGGATCCGGGCCGGGAAGAAGCCGCGCCGGGCGGGGCAGGCGATGGATTTACTCTAGGTTAACGATAATAAGCCGATGAGATGAACAGAATGAGTCTTCTGCCCCCCACAGCAGCAAAGCCGGCCGGCACTTCGATTGTCGAGGAGTTTGCCAAGAGCAACCAAGTGGATGCGACGGGCGACATCGAGTTCAGTCTTCTCAACGATTTGGTACGGGCCTTCGGCACCAACCCCGTGCTGGCGCGGCGGGCCATGCGCGAACTGCTGTCGAGGGCTCCGGCGAAGTTCTACGGTTCAGCGCTCAACATTCTCAAGTCCGGACAGGCTGGTCCGGGCGCCGACTACCTGAACAGCCTGCTGCTCGAAAACGACCTGCTGCTGGCGGCGCTCGCCGATCCGCATGCATTCCAGCTTTCCTCGGCCGTGGCCCTGGCCAAGAATCTGTACCGCATGGACCCGCAACTGGACGCGCGGCTGCTCAAGCAGGTGCTCAAGGACGACGCCAGTGACCGTGACAAATACGATCCTTTGGCGCTGGAGCGGGTATTGGAGATCGTGGATGAGGTTTCCGACGGCAGGCGTCTGGTGCCGATTCTGATGAAGCTGCAGAAGCACCCCGACAACCGGATCCGGTCAAAGGTGGCGTTGTTGCTGGTGCGTGCGCACCGCAATGCCGACTGGCTGGCGCAGCAACTGGCGAGCGACGATGCGCGCATTCGCGCCAACGCGATTGAAGGACTGCTCTACGCCACGCCCGGAGAAAAGGAAGTGAATTTGCTTTGGGAGGCAGCGCAGGATCAGCATCACCGGGTGGCCTCGACGGCGCTGCTGGTACTGGCTAAGATGGGACATCGGAAGGCGAGCGAGCAATTATCGCTCATGGCTGGCAGTGCGAGCGAACTGACCCGTGCCGCAGCCGCCTGGGCGATGGGCATGAGCGGCGACTCTCTCTACCTGGAAGTACTGCAAAAAATGGTTCGCAGCGACGTGGGCGCGGCCAAGCGGATGGCGCTGAAGTCATCGGTGCTGTTACGCAAAACGATAGCTGCGTCGCCCCCTGCAGCCGCCCAGCAGGAGGCAGCCCCCAGTACAGGGGATGCGGGCGAGCAGGAAATCGTATAAATTGGTACACTTTAATTTCGTACAATGCCGAAAGTAACATTTCTCCCTGCCAACGAGACCTTCGAATTCGAGAGCGGCAAGCTGCCCTACAGCGATCACGGACAGCCCGAGAGCCTGCTGGATGTGGCCATGCATTACGGTTTTCACCTGGAGCACGCCTGCGGTGGAAGTTGCGCTTGCACGACCTGCCATGTGTGGGTGAAGCAAGGGGAACGTAATCTTTCGGAGATGTCGGAGGAGGAGCAGGACCGGCTGGACACGGCGGCCGACGTAAACCTGCACAGCCGGCTGGGGTGCCAGGCGGTAGTGAAGGGGGACGTGGTGGTGGAGGTCCCGGCCTGGAACCGGAACTACGTGAGCGAAGGCGGCGGCTCCATCCTGGGGGACGCGATTCCGGCAAAGAAATAGACGAGAGGGGCCGGGGGAATCAGTAAGGCCGAACCCCGATGTTCTCGCCGTAGAACTCCTCTTCGACGGGAACCACGAAGAACGATTCCCATTCGTCGAGCACGGTCCGCAGCGCCATGCGCAGAGCGTCCGGGGTATGGTCGCTTCGCAGCAGCCAGACACCGGAAATCACACGATTAGCCCCCAACAGCGCCAATCGCGCCTCCACTTCATCAAGATGGATCCGGCTGTAGATTTCTACGCCCACCAAGTACGGCCACATTGGCATGCCACTCCCATAACAGGGTTGAACGAATATGAAGGTAGTGCGGGCGGCGGCGGATTATTCTCAGAGAATCTTGTTGTGGATGCCAACTTTGCCCTCTTTGCCGGAACTGGCATAACATGGACACATGGCCGACAAGATGAGCCGGCGCCGCTGGGCGAGTCTCGGTGTGGCGCCTTTGCTTGCGCAATCGCAGGCCCCTTCGCAGGCGCCGCCCTCAACCGAAGACCTGAACATCCAAAGGGAGAACCTGGCTCGCTGGCGGCAGCAATTGAAGCAGGCGAAGCTGCCGATGGCGATTGAGCCCGCGTTCCAGTTCAAGGCCTAGCGCATGGCACAGTTCACCGACGATATCTTCTTCGCTTCGACGGCCGAGTTGCAGCGCGGGATCCGGGACAAGCGCTACACCTCGGTGGAATTGACGCGGGCGTTCTGCGACCGCATGGAACGGCTGGGGCCGCGCTTCGGAGCAATGGCGCTTTCCATGCGGGAGACCGCGATGCGGCAGGCGCATGACGCCGACGGCTATTTTTTGCGGGACCGCGTCCGTTCGCCGCTGCAAGGCATCCCGTTCGGGGTGAAGGATCTGGTGGCCGCGGCCGGCGGGCCGACCACGTGGGGCGCCAAGCCCTATGCCGGGCAGATGTTCGAGGAAGACGCCACGGTTCTGAAGCGGCTGCTCAAAGTGGGCGGGGTGAATATCGCCAAGCTCTCGATGGTGGAACTGGCCGGAGGCGGCGGCTACCGGTTTGCCGCGGCGTCGCTGCAGGGCCCAGGCCTGAATCCCTGGGACCGGACGCGGTGGTCGGGGGGCTCGTCGAGCGGATCGGGGGCGGCGGTGGCTGCGGGCCTGGTGCCCTACGCCTTGGGATCGGAGACATCGGGTTCCATTCTCACGCCGGCGGCGTTTTGCGGCGTGACGGGACTGCGCCCCACCTACGGGCTGGCGCCACGCACGGGCTGTATGGCGCTGTCCTGGACGCTGGACAAGATCGGTCCGCTGGCGCGCTCGGCTGAAGATTGCGCCCTGGTGCTGCAAGCCATCGCCGGAGGCGATGCGGACGACCCTGGATCGGCGGGGAAACGCTTCTATTACGCGCCGCAATTCGCCACGCCGTTGAGCGAAGTGCGCGTTGGCTACCATCCCGGCGATTTCACCGGCGGAGTGGCGGAGGAGACTCGCGCGGCGTTCGGCCAGGCTCTGGATGCGGTGGCCAAACTTGGGGTGAGGCTGGTGGAGGTGAAAATCCCCGACTATCCCTATGGGGCCATGGTATCGACGATTATTAGCGCGGAAATGGGGTCGATTTTCGAGGAACTCGTGGAATCGGGCAAGGTGGACGAACTGGCCGACCGCCGCCAGATCGCGGGCATCAAGGCAAGCCAGGAGGTGACGGCGAAGGATTATTTGCGCGCCATGCGCCTGCGCCGGCTGGTGCAGCAGGATTTCGCGAAGCTGTTTTACGAACAGGCGGATCTGCTGCTTTCACCGTCGCGCACCACGATTGCCAACAAGATTTCCGAGCCGCTGGACCGGCCGCTGCCCTCCGGCACGCCGATGATTCCGGCGGGGAATCTGGCCGGACTGCCGGCGCTGTCGCTGCCTTGCGGGTTCGCCAACGGGATGCCGGTGGGGATCGCGCTGGTAGGCCCGGCCTACAGCGAAAACAAGCTGCTGGCGTTCGGCAACGCTTTCCAGAAGCTCACCGACTGGCACAGGAAACGTCCGCCTGCCTAGGCGCGCGAGGAGCATCGCGAATTGGCCCCGCTTCCCTTCCCGGTACCCGCTGCCCTGGCGCTGCTGGTGGCAATCGCCGCCGTGCTGGATGCACGTTCGCGCACGGTGCCGAACTGGCTCACGGTATCGGGCGCCGTGCTGGGGATCGCGCTGCACGTTTCGGCCGCGGGGTGGGCTGGCGCGAAGTTTTCCCTGCTGGGGCTGGGGCTGGGCTTTGCGATCTTTCTGCCGCTGTTTGCGTTGCGCGGCATGGGCGGCGGGGACGTGAAACTGATGGCGGCGATCGGAGCGATGGCGGGGGCGGGCAACACTTTCGTGATCTTCCTCTTTACGGCAGTGCTGGGAGGGATTCTGGCACTGGGCCTGGTGTTGTGGAAAGGGGCGCTGGGGAGGACGCTGCGCAACATAGGCTTCATCGGGCAGCGGCTGGCGCGCGGCACAGCGCCGCACCAGGAGCGGCCCGAACTCGACGTCGAACAAGCGGGTGGCATCAAGCTGCCCTACGCCATCCCGATGGCCATGGGCACGCTGCTGTTACTGCTCGCCTCGCTGCGGCTGTAAACGCCCCTACTCGCCCTTGCGCCCGTGCAAAGCGGCCGTGCCCAGCATGCCGCCTAATCCCATGGTTTCCACTACCGAGGAAGGGACGATGACCATCGAGCCGCGTTCTTTGATCGCCTCATAGAGCATGTTCATGGCGCGCAAGTGGAGCGCGACGGGGTTGTTTTCGTAAGTGCGGGCGGCCTCTGAGAATTTGGCGCTGATCTCGGTTTCGGCCTGCCCGAGGATGTTGCGCGCCTGGCGCTCGCGTTCGGCCTGTGCCTGGCGCGACATGGCGTCTTCGAGCCCCTGCGGAATGCGCACGTCGCGGATCTCCACCGACTGCACCGTGATGCCCCAAGGGTTGGTTTTCTCGTCGAGAATCCGCTGCAGTTCGCGCCCCAGCGATTCGCGCTCGGTAATCATCTGGGCCAGTTCGTGCCTGCCGATGGATTCGCGCAATCCGGTCTGGGCTCCGAGCATGACCGCCTGCACAAAATCCTCCACTTCGAGGATGGATTTTTCGGCGTTCCAGACGATCCAGAAGACGATGGCATCGACATTGACGGGCACGGTGTCGCGGGTGAGGGTCGATTCGGCGGAGACGCTGGAGACGCGCACGCGTTGATCGACGTAGCGGCTGAGGGTGTCCACGAGGGGAATGACGAAGAACAGCCCCGGCCCCCGCAGGCCTTGATACCGGCCGAGGCGGAGCAAGGCGACTTTCTCCCACTGATCGGCCACTTTGATGGAAAACACCATGTAAACGCCCGCCAGAATTCCGAGCAGGGCCGGCAGGCGTTGCTCGAGGGCGGCGGAAAGCAGCATTCCAAAGCCGGCGAGAATCACTCCGGCCGCCACGGCAACTCCGGAAAATTGAATTGGGCTACGATCCTGCCACATGTTTCACGGTCTCCTTTTCTGCGCCGGGCGCAAGTCCTCGAGCGCTTCGATCATTTCGTCCACCGTAAATCCTTCGGCGCCGCAGCGGGCGGCGAAATCCTGGGTCAACTGATTCAGACGGCGGGCGCGGCCGGCCGTGGCCGGAGGCACTTTCTGCCGCGCCACGAACGTGCCGGTCCCCTGCTGCGTATCGAGGACGCCGCGCAGCTCCAATTCCCGGTAGGCCCGGATCACCGTGTTCGGATTGATGGCCAGATCGACGGCCAGTTGCCGCACGGTGGGAAGTTGGTGTCCCGCCGCAAGCGCCCCGGAGGCGATGCCGCCCAGCACCAGGTCGATGATTTGGCGGTAGACGGGCACTCCGCTGTCGGCGTCGAGCGTAAAGCGGAAGGCGCGTGGAATGGAGGAAGCGCCGCCTGGCATGCTTCCATAGTGTACTAGTTAACTAGAACAGTCAAGCGTTTTCTGAACGCCGGGCGCCGGCTATTGCCCGAGGCCGCGGGCGGCGATCGGCCACACGGCTTCCACCTGCTCGCCGCGCACGGCGAAGATGCGGTCGTGCAGGTTCACCGACGGGTCGCAGTGCGGAACGATGAACTCCAGCCGGTCGCCGACGTTCACCTGCTTGCCCGCTGTCATGGTCAGCCGCCCGTGCTCGTCGCCGGCAAAGGCGTAAGGGAGTTCGCTGCCGCCGCGCCACTGCGGCGGGAACGGCTTGTCGGTGGAGAAGGCTTTCAAGCCGCCATCGACGATGGCCGTGTCGTCTTTCGGCTTGCTCACCACGGTGGTGAGGACGAAGAGGGAGTTCTGAAAATCGTTGTAGACTTCGCTGCCCGATGCGCCGCCGATGCGGTTGTAGTCGATGTCCATGAACACGAAGCTGCCGGGCTGGAGTTCCGTTACTCCGTCGATGCCGGTATCGATGTTGTAGGTGCCGGTGGATCCGCCGGAGAGCCACGGGCAGGCGATGCCTTTCTTCTCCAGGGCGCGCCGCGTTTCGACGGCGGGACTCATGGCTTCGATGGAGACTTTCTTGCGGTTGGCGAAGCCGTTGACATGGGCGGCATGGCCGGCGTAAGCCTGGATGCCGTGCAGCTTGAGGTTGGGAAGCTTGGCGATGGCTTCCCCCAGCGCGACGGCGGGGTCGCCGGGCAGGATGCCCGTGCGCCGTCCCACCCACAGGTCGATGGCCACGTTAAGGCTGAGTTTGGCGGCGCCGGCGGCATCGTTGAGGTCCTGGGCGTTCTGCGTGTTGTCGACGCAATAGATGATGCCGGAGTGCCGTTTGGCGATGGCCACGGCGCGGGCGATCTTATGCCGGCCGATGACGGCGGTGGTGACCAGCAGCCCTTTGACGCCGTTCGCGGCGAAGGCCTCGGCTTCGCTCAGCTTCGCCGCGCAGGCCCCGACGGCGCCCTGGCTGATCAGATAGCGGGCGATCTCAGGGCACTTGTGCGTCTTGCCGTGCGGGCGGATGGCGCGGCCCTTGCCCTTGACGTAGGCCACCATGCGCTTGACGTTGCTCTCGAAGGCATCCAGATCCACGATCAGGGCGGGCGTCGGCAAATCCTCTTTGCTCAACTTGCCCTTCACGTCGCCCCGGGCGATCAGGCGATCGATTTCGGCGAAGGTGTAATCGGGCTTGGCAGCGTATAGCGCAGCGGCGGACAGGCCTGAGGCGAGCAGAGTGCGGCGAGTGACCATGCGGTTCAGTATACCGCTGTGCCGCACACCTCATTGAGAATGGCTTCGTAGCGCTGGCGCAAGCCGGTGGCTTTCGCCTCGGCCTCGAACAGGCGCTGCATCTCAGCCATTTGCGCTTCCCCGGAGATGTGCACTTTGGCCATCTCGAACAGGATGTTGTCCTCTTTCCAAATGTGCCGCCGCAGCAGTTCGGCGTATCCGGCGAAGGCGCTGCGGATGGCCGCGGCTGCCGCCGGAGAGCCGGATTTCGCCGCCTCGATGTTGTTCCGCACGTCGCTCAGACAGCGGCGGCCGAGGTCGTGTTCGTGGAGCATCACGGCAATGGGTCCGCCGTGGGCCGGGACGCCGGCGGCTTCGAGCATGGGAAACAGCACCCGCTCTTCTTTGTGGTGATGGCTGCCGTCGGCAAAGGCGGCGAAGAAATCGAGCGCAATCTCGGCGAACTCGATGGGGATCTGCGGCGCGGCGAGAATACGCGTCTCGACTTCAGCGAGCATGCGCTCAATCAGACGGTGTTCCTCGAGAAGAACTTCTACGGGATGATCCATGGGGTTAGGTTGCCTCCATGGCGATTGTGGCGTGGAAAGCCGCCGGAAAGCTGTGACTCAAGTCACCCCAGCGCTTTGCGCAACAGATCGTAGCTTTTCGGGACCGCGGTGGACGGCGCTTCGTTGCCTTCCATCTCAAGCGATACCCAGCCGCGGAAGCCGGCCTTGCGCAACTGCCCGGCAATGCGGTTGTAATCGAGGTCGAGCGAATACCAAACACCGCCGCCGTAGTAGGTCTTCGCCTGCACGATGTTGGCTACCGGGGCAAGTTTGGCGATGCCTTCGTAGGGGTCGCCGGGGAAGTTGCCGGTGTCCATGTTGATGCCGAGCCAGGGCGAGTTCACCTGCTTGTGAATGGCAAGCAGGGTATCGACGCTGGTGGTGAGTCCCCAGTGATTCTCGAGGCAAAGCATCACGCCTTCCCTGGCCGCGGCGCCAAGGCACTGCTGAATGGAATCGACGCACCATTGAATGGCGTCTTCGTTCTTGTAGTTGGCCAGCGGAGGCTCATTGCCCTTCACCTTCATCAGATCGTCGAAGGAGCGGATGGTCTTCCAACGCCCGCTGTTGAGGCGGATGGCGGGAATGCCCATGCGGGCGGCCAGTTCAATGCAGTGAACGGTGTGGTCGATGTTCTTCTTGCGGTCTGCGGCTTCGGGGAAGACGAAATCCTGATGGATGGAGAGCATCGGCAAAGCGAGGCCGTGGCGGAAAGCGAGTTGCTTCAGTTTCACCAGGTACGCGTTGTCCTCACTCTGCATCTGGCGATGCAGCACCTCGACGCCGTCGAAGCCGAGTTTCGCCGCTTCCGCGATGACGGATTCGATGGGGAACTTCTCGCCGCGGAGGTGCCAGTAGGAGTAGGTGGAAACCGCCAGCCGGATCTTCGGCTTCGCCGATTCCTGCGAGGGAAGAGGAGCGGCGAGCGCCGCCGAGGCCGGGGCCGCCATCAACTGCCTGCGTGTCAGCATGCCTCGGATTGTAGCGCGCTTAGCGGCCCTTCAACACCTCATCGATCAGATGCGGCGGAATGAAGATGACACCCGTGCGGTCGCCGAGCACGGCATCGCCCGGCATCACCACTGCCGGTCCGATGCGCACGGGAATGTTCAGTCCGATGACGGACACGTTGCCCACCGCGGCCGGATGCGCTTTGCGGTAGTAGACCTGCGAGGGCAGTTCGACAATGCCCTCCAGATCGCGAATGGCGCCTTCCACCACGGCGCCGGTTCGCGTGTGCCCCCAGATAGCGGCGTGCAGATTGTCGCCGCCGAAATTGTGGCCCGGACGCGCATTCATCAGATCGACCACCGGCACATCCCAGCGCTGCAGCACGTCGGTGACTTTCTGCGTGGCGCGCGTGGTGAGGCCTGCGGCCTGGGCCTTGCGCACCAGCACCTCTTCGAGGTCGGGCCGCAGAGGAAGATACTGTGCCGTCAGGGCGCGGCCGACAAGCTTCTTGCCTTCCTGCGTGGTGAGAAATCCGCCGGCGAACTGATTGGTGTATCCCTTGGCGCGCAGAACATCGGCGGCATGATCGACGCCGATTGACCGCAGGCGTTCGAGCACGGCTTCGGGAATCCGGGGCCGGCCGTCTTCGAAACGGTCATCGGGGTTGCGGGCGGTGTACTCCAGCATCTCAGCACGGGGCAAATGGAACATCTGCGCCGGGCATGAGGAAGCAAGCAGAGCGGCCAGCGGTAGCAACATGCGAGCCATGATATCAATATCAATGGAAGGCAGCCGATGACGAATGAGTTGGTAAGCGTAGGTTACTTCGCAAAGCGCACGGCGGTGCCCAAGGGCTGGGACGGCCCCGCCGGCGTCGTGGCGATAGGCAGCGTCAGCCGCTGTATCGGCAGCGCTCCGGAAGGATGGATGGAGCGCTGGCTGCACAACGACTGGGGCTTTTTTGCATCGGAAGAGGAGGCGCGAAGCAGCGTCGATGGCGATGGGTATACGGTGTTCGCTTACCGTCTGTTGCCGCGTCGCTTCACCAAGAACGGAGTGGAGCATCTGGAGGTTGGCGCGCCATTCACCGCTCCCTTACCGGCCGGCTGCCGGCCGCTGGGCTTCGATATCGTCAGCCGGTCGTTCAGTGCGTTTTTCGAATGTTCTCCGCTGTCGTGCAACGGCATGGCGAAGGAGATTGCGGTCAACCAGTGGTGCCTGGTGGAACCGCTGCACGACGCCGTGCGGCTGGCCGAACGCTTCGCGCGCGAGGAACCGGAACCGGGGCCGTATTACGTTATTGAAGTGCTCGGCGGATGCGCACCTGCTTGAGCGGCGACGTTTCGCCGGTGACGATCTCCACATCGCTGCGCGTCACCTTGTAGAGTTTCGCCAGAAAGGCAATCAGTTCGGCGTTGGCCTTGCCTTTCTCGGCCACGGCCGCGATGCGGATCTTCAGCGTGCCGTCGTCCATGGTCCCGGCAATTTCGCTTTTCGCGCTTTTGGGAATCACTTTGATGCGGAGGACGAGGTCGCTCATCGCATGGGCACCGTGCGGATCTGGCCGGAGGGAATGATCCACGGGCCGCGGTCCATGGCGGGGCGCCAGAAACTGGCGTCGGGCGTGGACTTCGCGTTGAGGAAAAACATCTTCGAGATCGCTTCGACGCGGCACTGGCCGCCGTTTTCGGCCTTCACTTCCGGCATGCACTGAAAGCCGATCTCCACTACCTGCGCAGGCTGTGTGGCGGGCGGAAGCTCGATGGCCGTGCGCACCCAGCCGCTACGCTCGATACCCATATCATGCACGCCGAGGCTCGACAGGCGGAAGAACTTGTCTTCATTGAGGCGCACCAGCAGAGCGACACGCGCGTCTTTGTTCAGCAGGCGCATCTCCACGATGAGATAGTTTTCCGGGTTGCTGATCTTCGTCCCTTCCTGTTTGCCGAAGTCGCGCAGTTTCCCTTCCCGTTCCAACTCGCGCCCGGCCACAAGGTAGGCGATGGGGTTCTCATCCATCACGCGTTCGCGCGAGGCGGCGCCGAGTTCCACGGCGATGGGCGCAAGCTGGTAGCGCACCGCGGACGAGCCTTGATCGCTGACCATGTTGTTGTTGGTGGAGACCGCCAGCAGCGGATGCAAGCCTTCGTACCTGCCGTGGAATTCCACGTCGTTGTGGCCTTTCGTCTGGATCAGCGTGCGCTTGGTGGCGGGCCATACCTGATAGACATGTTCGATGTCGGTGACGCGTCCCCAGCGGGCCATCAACGCGCGGGTGGATGTGCCGCCGTCTTCGTTACTGAAGATGACGCTGTAGCGCAGTGAGCCGTCGGGCAGTTTTTCGCAATAGGCGAGCAGCGGGATGTCGGTGAACTTGCCGATGGTATTCGGACGGGCGAAGAGCACCGGAGCGTTGGCGATCATCGCGTACTCGGGGTCGGAGGGTTTGTATTGGCGGAAGGTGACGCCGTGCGGCTGCATCGGCACGCCACGGGCCGAGGAATCGGGATGGCGTTCCAGTTTCAGCACGTGCGCGCCAGGTGCGATCTCGCCGAGGAAAGCCCGATAACGATGCCGCAGGTCGCCGGAAAAAATCATCACCTGCTGCTTGGGGCCATCGTCGATGGAGAGATTGACCAGGACGCCTTCGCGCCCGGCCCGGCCCCAATCGGCGCCGGGAGCGGACAGATCCATTTCGGCCACGACTTCGGCCGCGGCATCGACCTGAAAGGGAAAGCTCGCCGTGCTTTGCGCCGGCGCAGTGTTCATCAAGGCAAGAAGACAGAGAGTGAGTTTGGCGACCATATCGAGCAGTTTTCCCGATTGCACTGGTTTCATGAGCACGTGATCCACCATGGCCGATTCCGGCGTGCCGTCGAGGTCATGCGCCCATCCGGAGAGGACCAGAAGCCGCGTCCCGCCGGCCTGGTGAAGCCGCCGGATCAGGCCAAGTCCATCCTCCGTACGCGGTAGACGCAGGTCGAGGATGACCAGTTTCGGCTGATGCCAGCAATAATTGTCCCACGCTTCAACGGTGTTGCCGGCGGTATACACGGTGTGGCCTTTTCGCTCCAGCACCAGCCGGCGAATCTCCAGTTGCACGGGATCGTCATCCACCACCAGCACGCCCGCCATGCGCTAGCCGAAAACGATTTCCGCAATCACCAGTTGCGGCATGCTCTGGTTCCAACTGGCCGGCAGCGTGTCGAAAGCGAGGCGGAACGGCTTGGTTTCACCGGGCTGGATGCCTCCGGTCTTGGCGCGTACGATTTCGACGCGGTCCTTGAGCACGACCTGGCCATAGGGATCGTAGAAGATGCAGGTGAGCAGCACCGACTTCAGCGCGCGGTCGCCGTCGTTCTTGATGGCGCCGACAATCTCCACGACGCTGATGTTCATCGCCGCGTCGGTCTTCTTCATCTCCACATCGGAGAGCTTGAGATTCTTCACATAGCCCTTGGCGTCGGCGGTGAGCACCGGCCCCTTGGCTTCGGGCGCGGGTCCGCGTTCCAGATACCAGACGCCCGCGCCGATGGCGATGGCAAGAGCCGCCGCCAGAACGACGGGCAGGCTGAGCAGCGATTTCGATTGCTTATTGGCCACTGATGGTCATCTCCGCGATGAGCAGCGTGGGCGCGGCGACCGACGAACGAAACTCGAGGTCGGACCCCACCGCGGTCACCGCCTGCAGCATCTCTTTCAAGTTGCCGGCGATGGTCACCTCAGAGACGGGGTACGCCAATTCTCCATTCTCAATCCAGAGCCCGACCGCGCCCAGCGAGTAGTCGCCGGTAACGGTGTTCACCCCGCTGCCGATCAATTCCGTGACGTAGAGACCGTTCTTCACTGAGGCGATGATCGACTCCGGTGATTGGACACCGGGCAACAGAAACAGGTTCCCGTGACCGACGCCGGCATTGCCGGTAATGCCGCGCGAGGCGTTGCCGGTGGTCTTCATGCCGAGCTTTCGGGCGGTGTAGGTGTTGAGCAGATAGTTCTTCAGCACGCCGTTTTCAATGACCAGCGTGCGGCGCGAAGGCACGCCTTCGTCGTCGAACGGCTGCGAGCCGAAGAGCCCCGGCAGCGTCGCGTCATCGACCACGGTGAACAGATCGGAGGCGACCTTTTCCCCCAGTTTGTCCAGCAGGAACGAACTCTTGCGGTAAATGGAATCGCCGGCGACGGCGTCGAAGATATCGCCGACCAGGGAACGCGCCGTGCGCGGATCGAAGACCACTGGCGCTTTCTGCGTCGGCGCCTTTCGGGCATTGAGCCGCCGCAAGGCGCGTTCGGCGGCGATGCGTCCGATGACCTGCGGGGACTCCAGTTGCTTGTAGCTGCGCTTGGCCGAATACCAGTAGTCGCGCTCCATCGAGTCGCCGTCTTTGGCCACGGCGACGGTGCTCAACGAGCACATGCTGGCACGGTAGCTGCCGGCAAAGCCGCGCGAATTGGCGAAGTACCGCGCGCCATCGCTTGCTCCGAACGAAGCGCCTTCGGAGTTGGCGATGCGTGCATCGACGGCGAAGGCCGCTTCTTCGGTCTCCTTCGCCAGGCGGATGCGCTCCGGCGTATCGAGTTGGGCGACGTCGCCCGAGTAGAGTTCGAGATCGGCGCCGATAGCCCCCAGATCGCCCTCGTCCGGCAATCCGGCGAATGGATCTTCCGAGGTGATCGCGGCCAGTTCGATGGCCCCGGCAACCATGCGCTCAATGCCTTCGCGCGAAAGATCGGAAGTATGCGAGGAACCGACGCGGCTGCCGATCAACACTCGGATGCCGGCTGCCTTCGAGGCGGCCTCCTTCAGCGTTTCGATCTCCCGCATCCGCACCGAGACAGAGAACTCGGAGCCTTCCTGAATGGTGCATTCGGCTTCGTGCGCACCTTTGCCGAGGGCAAGCGCGATGGCTTGCCGTGCTGTTTCTAGTAGTTCGGGCACTCGGTCCTATTGTACCCGCTGGCGGCGCGGATCCATACGAGGGTCAGTGCCCTTGAATCCGCACCAGTGCGCCGCGGTTCTCCAGGCGCAGCACGCCGCGCGGGCAGACTTCGGCGCAAAGGCCGCAGCCCACGCAGGAGGCGCGAGTAAAACTCGTGCCGGCTTGCGCGTAGGCGCGGACATCGATCCCCATCTCGCAGTACTTCGAGCACAGACCGCAGGAGATGCACATGTTCTTCTTCACCGCGATGCGAAAGCGCCCGAGTTTCTGCACCAGCCCCAGCATCGCGGCCATCGGGCAGAAGAAGCGGCACCAGAGACGGGTTCCGCCGAGGGGATAGAGGCCCACGCCCACCACTCCCGACAACAGCGAGGCCACAACGAGCCCGTAAAAGAACTGGAATTGCGCAGCCGCGCGGGCCAATTGCGGGTTGCCGTTTCCGAATCCCCAGGAAACAAACAGCAGCGCTGTCAGCGCCAGCGCAACGCCGAGCACCGTATGAATCGCCAGTTGCTCGAACTTCCAGGCCGCGCCGGATTTGTTCGAGAGATGCCGCCACGGCTCGCCGAAGGTGTTGGCCAGCCCTCCGCATCCGCAAACCCAGGAACAATACCAGCGCTTGCCGAACACGAGCGCCAGCAAAGGGGCCAGCAGCAAAGACCCCACGAAGCTGTACAGGACGTAAGGCAAGGGCAGCGCGAAGATGTAGGACGGAGTGAGATATTCCAGCTTCAACGGCCAGAAATAACTAAAGTAATACTCGGGCTGCTGGAAGAATTTCAGCAATTGCGGAATGGAAAAGGCGAACGTGGACTGAATGAAGACGACAACGGCGGTGCGCAGGATCTGGTAGCGGTTGTGGCGGTACTTGAAACTGACCCAGACGCCTCCGCAAGCGACGGCCAGGGTGTATAGCAACCCGTACAGAGTCCACTTGCCGTCCAGGCCGATGGCCCGCGCCGGAGCATCCAGCAGGCCGGTGAAGTACAGCACGAGGTAGAAAGCGGTCAGGATCGCGCTCAACAGCCACGCGGTGAGGCCGCGGTTTTTCACATCGTGAAGGATGCGCTGCGCCGTTCCCCGTTTCGTCATCGCCTGCACTCCGGCGGATTTTGAAAATAGGCGGCTCGCGCGCCGTCGAGCCGGGCGCGGCCGAATTCCCCGTCGAATTGCGCCAGATGCAAGTGCCGCATCGCTTCGTCCATGGGCTTGCGCTCATCGATCCAGCGTTCCAGCAAAGTGTGATCCCAGCGGCTGCCCAGCATGTTGAATCCGGTCACCGCCCCATGCCGCTCCACCATGCGGATGCTTGCGTTGCGCCCAGGCAGGCGGTGATAGAACGTGCGCACGCCGTCCCGCGACAACATGGCGGCATCCCCCACTGTCGTGTATTCGATATCGAAAAATTTCGCGCTGTTGAAGAACAGCGGCGGACGATAGGCGACCGCATCGCCGAGCATCGCCGCGGCCGCCTGTTCACCTTGGCGCTTGGCGGAATACCAGATCTGCTCCAGCAGCCGGGACCCATCGGGGCGCACGAATTCCGCGCAATCCCCGGCCGCATACACACCGGGGAGAGAGGTTTGAAACGAATCGCCGGTTTCCACTCCGCGGCCGATGGCGGGCGGCGTCGTGACCTTGCGCAGCCAGTCGACCGCCGGGCGGACGCCGATGCAAACTCCCAGCATTTGACAAGGCAGCCGAAGGCCCGCGGCAGTGGTGACCGCCGAGATCCTCCCCGCCTGGTCCGCAGTGGCCGCGCTCACTTGATGGCCGCAATGAATCCGTACCCCGTGTGCGCGCACGTGTTCGGCGATCATCGCGCCTTCCTCGGCGGCGAGCGCCACCGGCCAATACCACGATTCGCGCACGAGAAAATCCACCTCCACGCCGTGATGCCGCAAGCACTCCACCAGTTCCAGGCCGATCAATCCGCCGCCGGCGACAACGGCCTGGCGGGTGGATGGCGTCAGCCGCTCGCATTCGGCCAGGTGTTCGAGCGAGACGAAATGCACCAGGCCCTCGCGCACCGCATCGAGTCCCGGCCAGGGGGCGCGATGCGGCACTGAGCCGGTGGCGAGCAGCAGTTTGTCGTAGAGCAGTTCCTGGCCGGTGGCGAGGCGCAGCAGACGGCGTGCGGCGTCGAGATCGACCGCCCAGCCCCGCACCAGCGCGATGCTTCGCTGAGCATATGTCTTGCGCTCGAAGGGCTCCATATCCCGCAGGGTCAAGCGGTCCATGTAGGCGTACATCAGCGCGGTGCGCGAAAAGAAGTAATCGCTCTCGCCGCCGATGACGGTGATGCGCGCGTGGCGGTCGCGCTGCCGCAGGGTGAAGGCGGCGGTGATTCCCGCCACTCCATTGCCGACGATGACGTAGTGCATGCCCTCTCTACATGCCGTCATACCATGAATTGGGAGACATGCCTATTGACGTTCTCTTTTTCTTCGCCAATAATGAAGGCATGGCTTTGACACGCAGGCAGAAAGAAGTCCTCGACTTCATCGCGGGGTTCGTGGAAGAACGCGGCTACAGCCCCAGCTACGAGGAAATCGCCGAAGGCATGCAACTCGCCTCGCTCGCTACCGTGCACAAGCACATTCAAACGCTCGAAACCAAACAATACCTGCGCCGCGGCTTCAACCAAAGCCGCTCGCTCGAGCTTTCCGCCAACTACCTGCGGGAGTGGAAAAAGGATCACACCGCTCCGCAGCCATTGGAAATCGCCATTCAGGGGCGCATCGCGGCAGGCGCACCGGTGGAAGCATACGCCGGCCAGGAGACGCTGAATTTCTCCGAAATGCTCAGCGACCGGGATCTGTACGCGTTACAGGTGCGCGGCGAGTCGATGATTGAGGATCACATCTGCGACGGCGATTTCGTGCTCATCGAACGGACGCGCGAAGTACGTAACGGAGACATCGTGGTGGCGCTGGTGCGCGGCGCCGAAACCACTCTCAAGCGCTTTTACCGCGAGAGCGGAATGGCCCGTCTGCAGCCGGCCAATGCATCGATGGAGCCCATCATGGTCCCGATGGAGGAATTGCAGATTCAGGGGAAGTTGCTCGCGGTGCTGCGCAAGTACCGGTAGCAGGAACCGCGCCCGCCCTGTAACCTTCGTTGAAACCCAGCAGCGCGCGGTGCGCATGGGCACCGGGCAGGCCGGCGGCTAGAACGTCACACCACCCGCATGCGCCGCCCCTTGGCAATCGTCGCCCGGCCGATGAACCGCTGTTTGGCCATCACGACGTTGCGTTGCGAATCGATCAGACGGAACTCGCCTTGCTCGACTTCGAGCAGCGCCAGATCGGCCGGCCCGCCTACCGTGATCTGCCCCATCCCCTCCAGCCGGTTGACGATCTTCGCCGGGTTATACGTCGACCGCAGCAGGACGTCGTCCACGCTCATGCCGAGATACAGCATCTTACTCATCGTGGTGGGCATATCGTACACAGGCCCGTTGGTGTTGAGATTGTAGATGTCCGTGGAGATGGTGTCCGCCACAAACCCGGCATCCAGCGCCTTGCGCGCGGCGGCGAAATTGAAGCTTCCCAAACCATGCCCGATGTCGAACCACACCCCGCGCTCGCGGGCCTCGCGCACGCCCGGCTTGATCTTCCCGGCCGCATCCACAATCCCCAGTGTGTGCCCGTTGTAGGCGTGCGTCACGATATCGCCCTTGCGCATCAGCTCCATCACGGGCGTGGTCTCCGGCGGCGCGAAACTGATGTGCGCCATGAGCGGGACCTTATGCCGGTCGCATAATTCGCGAGCCATTTTCAGGAACTCGTAGCTATATTTCCCATTCATATTCGACCCGACCTGCAATTTCACCCCGAGCAGGATGTCGCGGTTCGCCTCAATCGTTTTTCCCGTGCTGTCCAGCCCGCGCCGCACATACTTGAGCACATCGTCGTCGGGATTGCGGTTGCTGGCATAGAGGTACACGAAGCCGTAGATCCGGGTCAGCGCCGGCTGCACGACAAAGCGCCGGAATCCCGCCGTCTGATCCCATCCGAAACTGCCCGCGTCCACCCAGGTGGTCACGCCGCTGCGCGCCGCGATGGGGTCGGCGTCGATGCCCAGCCCGGTCGCCGAATGATAACAGTGCGTATGCAGATCCACCAGTCCGGGAGTCACCATCAGGTCCTTCGCATCGATGGTTTCCGCCGCTTGCGCCGGGTCGATGCGGTCCTCAATGGCGGCGATGCGGCCGCCCGTAATGGCGATATCGGCCCGGCGCCGCAGCGATTGGGAGGGATCGCGCAACTCTCCGTTGCGGATCAGCAGGTCGTAGGCCAGCCCGCGCTGGGCCTGGAGGGGGACAGCAGCCAAAGCAAGAAAGTTGCGGCGGTTCATGGGGATATTCTATCCGGGTTGGCCCCTCAGGAGGCGGCTCGGAGAATCAGAATCGCCAGCACAATCGCCGCGACGAAGAGCACAATCTTCACCACGCTATACGGCCGGTCGCCCTGCACCTCGCCCGTGCGGGCGTTCACCGTGATCTGGTACACCTTGCTCTGAAAACGATACGATCCGATCCACACCGGCAGCAGCAAATGCCGGAAAGTGACATCGAAATACTCCGTGTCCGCGCGATGGATACGCTGTTCGTCGCCTCCGATATCGCGGTGAATATTGGCCCGGATTGCCGGCGCCATCATCTGCTTGGCCGTTTCGAAGGCATCGGGCAAATCCACCTGATAGCGTTGGGCTTTGAACCCCGCCAGATAGCCCGGCTCATAGGCGTGCAACTCGGGCAGATCCCATGGTTCGAGACTGCTCAACCGCTTGGCGTCGACGCTGCGCGTGGCCGGACTCAACAGATCGTCGAACAGTGTCTCCACCGATCCGGACGCCGGATGCCAACGCGTGTGCCGCACGCGCTGGATGCGCTGCACCGGACGCCCGTTCTCCATCACGGTCACCGTCTGTTCGACGTAGTAGTATTCGCCGCGTTCGCCGTGGTAAGCCGTCTCGGTCCTGGCATCGAAACTCCAGAACGGCAGATACACGCCGTCCAGTCCGTCGGGCTTCGCCACCTGCTTCAGACCGTTGGGGGCAAACCAGCGGCTGCGCAGCCAATCGCCCACCGTGCCCGATGCCTGCTGCCTGGTCAGCCGGAACGGCAGCACTCCCTGGGGCGCAATCAGCGGATTGGCCGATTTCGGCTGCATCACGATCTTCGCCGCGCAAAACGAACAGTGTCCGGCCACTTCCGGCGGCGAGAATTGCACTACCGCGCCGCAGGTGGAGCAGGTCACCTCCAACGCTCCGTCGGCGATGCGGCTCAAGGCCGCGTGCGCATCGTAGGGGATTTCGGGCACGCCCTCGGGCGAGGCATGCTCGCGGCGCACGGGCACGGCAGTGCCGCAATAGGCGCACTTCAGCGAAGTGGCCGCGGGATCGAACTCCATGCCCGCCGAACAGTTCGGACAGGAAAACCGGCCGGCGTCTTTCGCTTCGCTCATGCGGAAAGCGAATGGTAGCAAATTGCCCGGGTCAGCTTATAGGGTGGGCGTCGGCGAGGCCACCGCGTCGCGCCCGATCCAATCGAGGAAATGCAGCGCGTATTCGGGCTTCGCCGCCACCGCCGTCTTCCAGTAGGATTGGCTCTCGTCGATGCGCCCCAACCCGAAGAGCACACTGCCTAGATTGAAGCGCGCTTCGGCGCTGTCGGGATTGAGGCGCAGCGCCTGACGGTAGAGTTGCGCCGCCCGCTCCAAATTCCCTTCCCCATGGTGCAACGCCGCCAGATTGTAGAGAATCTGCCAGTCCACGCCCGAGGTGCCTTCCAGGAACCGCTCGGCGGAGAATGCGTCTCCCCGAGCCACCCACAGCGCCACCATCGAGCGCCGCGCGCCGGGCTGAAACGGATTGGTTTCCAGCACCCGCTGGAACGCTTCGCAAGCCCCCACCAGGTTCCCCGCGGCCCACCGCGCC
>JAEUQG010000483.1 GCA_016789755.1 Bryobacterales bacterium | reverse complement strand
GGGATTTAAGCCCGGCGCGATCCTGGGGATTGTTCTGGGCGAATCGGTGCTCATCGCCTGGATGGGCGCAGTGGTGGGATATGCCCTCGCCAGCTTTCTCTGCGGCATGATCCGGCAGGGTCCCGCCTTCAGTCCCGAGATTGCAAACCTCGCGATTCAGCCGGCGGTGATGGCTGCTATGGCTTTGGCGGCGTTGACGATCGCGCTGGTGAGCGCCTTCCTGCCCGCCTGGAATGCATCGAGGATACCGATTCTCGAAGCGCTGCGGCAGGCCGACTGAGAGAAACCATGGCAATCCCACTGGCATACAACTTGCGGAATCTGGCGGTGCGCAAAGGGACCACGCTGATGACCGCGCTGGGCATCGGGCTGACAGTGGCTGTAATGCTCACCACGATGGCACTGGTTGCGGGGCTTCAGAGCGTGTTCACCGAAACAGGAAATCCCCTTCATGTTTTGGTCATGCGCAAGGGCTCAACTTCGGAACTGACCAGCACGGTCACGCGCCCGTTGTTTCAGGATGTGAAGCTGAAAGCGGGAATTGCCAAGACGAAGACGGGAGAGCCTTTGGCGTCACTGGAATTGATCGAAATGGTCAATCTTCCCAGCGTGGACAATCCGGATGGAAGCAACATTACCGTGCGCGGGTTGCTGCCGGCTGGCCTCGAAATGCGCGATCACATCCGTCTTGTGGGAGGGCGTTGGTTTCAACCCGGGAGATCGGAGTTGGTTATCGGGAAATCGGTGGCGTCCCGCTTTCCCGGCGCTCAGTTGGGCCGGAAAATACGGCTGGCTCGCGGCGATTGGGAGATTGTCGGAGTGATGGACGCCGGCACATCGGCTGCCAACAGTGAGATCTTCGGAGATTTGAACCAATTGGCGGCGGAATCGAAC
The DNA here is from genome assembly GCA_016789755.1 of Bryobacterales bacterium. Lineage (GTDB taxonomy): Bacteria > Acidobacteriota > Terriglobia > Bryobacterales > Bryobacteraceae > CADEFT01. Next base: position 17,021 of record JAEUQG010000483.1, on the reverse strand, counting down.
CGGACCGAGGCGCTCAGCTCGATCCTCATCCGTGCAGTGGATCCAGTGGCGGTGCAAGCCCTGGTCGAGAATCTGGAAGCGGACCGCAAGCTGAATGTTCTGGCGCAGACCGAACGGGCCTACTACGAGTCGCAGTCGAGCTCCGGGGCGCTGTTCGAATACCTGGGGATGTTCGTTGCCGCGATCATGGCTGTGGGAAGCGCGTTCGCGGCGATGAACACGATGTATGCCGCCGTGGCGCGGCGGGCCAAGGAGATCGGGACGCTGCGTGTGCTGGGGTTTTCTCGGGCAGCAATCTTGACCAGTTTCCTGGTGGAGTCATTGGCGCTGGCGTTGGTCGGGGGGCTGCTGGGTATCCTGCTAGTACTCCCGCTGAATGGAGTGACTACCGGAATAACGGGCAACACGTTCAGCGAGATTGCGTTCCATTTCCGGGTGACACCTCCGATCATGGTCAAGGGGATTCTGTTTGCGTTGGCGATGGGTGCACTGGGCGGGTTGTTTCCGGCCGGCAACGCGGCCCGGAAGGAGATTCTCGCGGCTCTGCGCGAGGTGTGACGCGTATCACTATGAGCGATGAACTAAGCAAGCTGCGCATTGACCGCTCGGCCAAGAGGAAGACGTCGGGGTGGGCGTCGAAGTGGATTGTCGGGGGTGTCGCCCTGTTCCTGCTGTTGGGTGCGGGGCGTACCGTATACGAACGCATGAATGCGGCTACGGAAGTGGACATCCGGCGGGTGCAGCCGCGGGATAGCGGCGGAGCCTCTTCCGACGTGATCTTGAATGCGACGGGCTATATCGTTGCCGCGCACAAGATTCAGGTGGCCTCGAAGGTGGTGGGGCGTGTCGCCTGGATCGGCGTGGAGAAGGGCGACAAGGTGCGGGAAGGTCAGGTGATCGTGAGGCTGGAGGATGATGAATACCGGGCGCAGTTGCAGCAGGCCAAGGGGCAACTGGCCACTTTGCAGGCGCGTCTGGAAGAGCTCCAAAATGGCTCCCGGCCCGAGGAGATCGCCGTGGCGAAGGCCAATTGGGAATCGGCGAAGGCGGAGTTGGCGAACGCCAAGGTGAGCCTGGACCGGACCGCCAACCTGGTAAAACAGGGTGTGTTCCCCAAGCAGAATCTGGACGACGCGCAGGCCAGGTTCGATGCCCAGGCAGCACGCGTGGCCTCCCTCGAACGTACCTATGAGTTGGTGCGCATCGGGCCGCGCAGGGAGCAGGTGGACGCCGTGCGCGGGCAGATTGTCGAGGCCCAGGGCCGGGTGGCTTACTTCGAGACAACGCTTTCGAACACCGTGATCAAGGCCCCGGTAACGGGGACCATCCTGGAACGGGCCGTGGAGAAGGGCGAGTTTGTCACCACCAGTTTTGTGGGCGAACGCGGGGCGAAGGGATACGTCGTCTCGTTGGCCGACCTCAACGATCTGCAGGTGGAGTTGGATATCAATCAGGACGATTTCGCCAAACTGGGGACGCGGCAGAAAGGTGAAATCACGACCGACGCGTTTCGCGACCGCAAGTATCAGGGGTATATCTACGAGATTTCGCCCGAAGCCAACCGTCAAAAGGCGACGGTACAGGTGAAGGTGAAAGTGATGAATCCTGATGAATACCTGCGTCCGGACATGAACGCCAGCGTGGCGTTTCTGGGCGGGGGAAAGGCTGCCGGGGCGGCGCCCGTGGGACCTGTGATCTTCGTGCCGGCCACTGCCGTGCGCAATGGAGTTGTTTTCGTCCTGCTGAACGGAAGAGCGGTCAAGCGCACCGTGAAACATGGGCCCGCACAGGGTGGCGAGGTAAAAATCGAAGAGGGATTGTTCGGCGGGGAAGATTTGATTGTAGCGCCTCCAGCCGGGTTGAAGGACGGGGACAGAATCAAAGTCAGACAGGGGTGAGCAAGATGAGCGACCGCGTGATCAGCACTAAGGGACTAACGCGCGAGTACACGCGCGATCAATTTAAGGTAATGGCGCTTCACAACGCCAGCCTGGATGTGAACAAGGGTGAGTTTGTGGCTTTGATGGGACCATCGGGATCGGGCAAATCGACACTGCTGTATCTGATTGCGGCGATGGATCGTCCCACGGATGGAGAAATACAGGTGCTGGGGCAAGATCTGCGGGCTCTTTCGCGCGGTGAGATCGACGAGTGGCGGAACGCCCATGTCGGGTTCGTATTCCAATCGTTCAACCTGATTCCAGTCCTGACCGCGTTGGAAAATGTGGAGTTGCCGTTGAAGTTGACCAGCCTGAAGAAGAAGGAAAGGCTGGAGCATGCCGAAACAGCGCTGAAGCTGGTGGGATTGGGCGACCGCGTGCACCATTTTCCCAAGCAGTTGTCCGGCGGACAGGAACAGCGGGTGGCCATTGCGCGGGCACTGGTCACGGACCCGGATATTATCCTGGCGGATGAGCCGACGGGCAATCTCGATGCGGCCTCGGCTAATGAGGTGCTTTCGCTTTTGCACCGGTTGAACCAGGAGTACGGAAAGACGATCGTTATGGTGACCCACGACCCGCACGCCGCGCGCTTCGCCACCAAAGTGCGGTTTTTGGACAAAGGCGAGCTACTGGAAGACGGGAAAAAACCGGCGGATTGGATCAGCGCATAGAGGCGCAAAGTGATACGCTAGAGACATGCGATTTTGGGTACTTGTTGTTGCCGCATCTTGTTCGATGCTCGCCTTTGCCGCCGACAAGCCAGGCGCCATCAAGGCTAAAGTGAAGCCCGGACGGGCTGGCGTTTGGATCGATGGGAAATACGTCGGTCCGGCCAGCCGGTTTACGGTTACTGAGAAGTACGCCACCGAACCTGGCGACCATGAAGTGACCTTGAGGGACCCCCGTTATGAAGACATGACGGTGAAGGTCAGTGTACAGGCCGGAAAGACCGCGACTGTGAAGGGCAAGATGAAGCCCGTCACGTTGCCGAACCCGCCTTTCGGCAGGCTGCGTTTCGGTGGAGGCGCCGCTGAATCGTTTATTTCCGTCGCTTCCGGCGACGTCAGCCCCGTGTACTTGAACGACAAGTTCATCGGTTACATGGACGAGTTCAACAACGCCGGCGGCGGCGTGCTGCTGCCTCCAGGCACCTACCGGCTAAAGTGCGAATCCTCCTGGTATGGGAATATCAATCAGGATGTGACCATTGAGGCCAACAAAGTGGCAGTGATTTCGCTTCCGAAGCGGAAAGAATAGCGTCTAGCTCAAGAGCTTGAATACATCGGCGCGCGGCGGAATGGACGCCTGCGCGCCGATTTTCGTTACGGAGAGCCCTGCGGCGGCATTGGCAAAGCGGAGCGCCTCGGGGACAGGCTTTCCTTCGGCCAGCGCGATGGCGAGCGCTCCGTTGAATGTATCCCCAGCCGCCGTGGAATCAACTGCCGTGACGGGAAAGGCAGGGGTGGCGATGGTTTCCTTCTCGTTCATCCACAAGCATCCGCCCCCACCGAGTTTCAATACCACTGTTTCCACACCCAACTGAGAGCGAAGGGCGCGGCCCACCTGCGGAGCTTCGGTCTGGCTGATAGCACCAGGAGGCTTGCCAAGCAGCAACAGAGCCTCAGTTTCATTAGGGGTCAGAATATCGACGAGGCTGAGAACGTTTGGCGGTAGCGGCTGCGCGGGCGCAGGATCGAGAATCGTGCGAGCCCCTTCTTCGCGGGCCACCAACATCGCTGCTTGGACGGCCTGAAGCGGAGTTTCGAGTTGGAAGAGGGCGTAAGACGCGTCGCGGAAGACGTGGCGTAGAGCGGCGGCATCGGCGGGGGCGATTTCATGATTCGCGCCGGAGGCAACGACGATGGAGTTTTGCCCCTCGCGGTCAACCCAGATCAGGGCAACGCCGGTTGGCTGCGCTTTCGTCGCATGGACAGCACTGACATCGACGCCTGCAGCGGCAAGGCTGGCTTTGAGGTGGTCAGCGAACAGGTCGTAGCCTACGCGACCAGCCATTCGGGTGAAGACAGCGCCTTCGCCCAGTCGGCCACAGGCGCAGGCCTGGTTGGCGCCCTTGCCTCCCGGGATCATTTGAAACCCGCTGCCAAGCACGGTCTGGCCAGGCGCGGGCAATACGTCCACGGACACCACAAAGTCCATGTTCAGGCTGCCCAGGACGGCAACGATGGGTTTCATCGGGAAAGGTCAATACCGAAGCGCTTTAACTCTTCGGCGTAGTATTTGCGGTGCAGCAGATCCCATTCCTCAGAGCCTTCCGGGATGTCGCGCTTCTGCGTACGGATCTTCTGCCGGGCAGCTCGGTCGACTTTCTCCTCGAGGGTGAGCACTTCTGTCAGTGTCTTCACTAACTCAAGGCGGACATCGTTGGGTTGCTTCTTGACGCGGAACAAACGTTCTTTTCGGGCTGCGGTGACCAGTTTGTGCGACAGATCGTTGATCTTGTCGCGCGAGATTTTCATCGGATCTCCGGTATCGCGTCCGGAAGCCCGGATCACCTTGCGCTCCCTCACCAGTTGATTCTTGATGCGGCGAAACATCTCCTGATAAGAGACGCCTTCCCGGCGCATATACTCCGTGTATTCGCTGAGAATCTCACGCACCTCGTCGTTGAGCCGGTCTTCGATAGCGAGGTCCTCTTCAATGACAGTGGCGAGGACAAGGCTACCGGCGTTCAAATCGGAGGTTTCAAGGATGTTGGGGTGAAGACGTTTGACGATCTCACGGCCCAAATACTGAATGAATTCTTTCGCTAGGAGCATCCGTTAGGCAGCGCCCGCCTCTCGGGAGAAAGACGGGCAGCAAGAGTTAGTGTACCAGATGTTCGCCGGAACCCGTGGCAGGTTGTTATTCCTGCGAGGATTCCGGGGCTGCCGAGGGCTTCACAGCCATCGTGGTGATACGGCGGACACCGGCGTCCTGATTGCATTGGATGCTGTTGTAAATGCACGATACATTCACGTTCGGATCCGGGGGTACGTTGTCAGGGACTTTGACGTCGATCTGCCAGACAGCGATGAGGCCCGGCGCAAGGCCGAAGTATTGGATATTGTCGCGGGGAACGAGCGCCGTACCCATTGCCACCTGCAGACTGCCGGTGGCGTCCATCTTATCGGCAGCCGGCTGTCCATCCTGCGGGAGGCCTGAAGGCGCACCGAAACCGGTGCCGAACAGGGAGACAACCTCACCGCGGCCAACGCGGTCGGAGGCTGAATTCGCGGTACCTGACGGGTTCTTGGCCATCACTTGGCCGGCACCGTCTCCGGAGACGGTGAAGAGCGAAGGCGCCGCCTGGGCGAGAACAAGAGTTCCGGCTGCGACAATGGAGCCGGTTGACAGCCTCTGGATGACGATCGGAACGCTGTTGGACGGAGCAACGGATTGCGGTATTACAATCTCTATTTTCTCCGGCGACACCATTTGGACCGGTGCGTTCACGTTACCGACCAGAACTTCAAGATCCCCTAGCGCGGTAGGCATGGAAGTAGCGCCGCTCTCATCCTTGAAGTTAATGGTGCTTTCGGCGAATCGGTTGAAACCGGTGGGCCGCAACGTCGTATGCGTATAAGGCGCCAGGCGCGACAACTGATGCCCGCCGTTGGTCGCGCGCAGACTGGGGAAATGCATCGTCACGCGGTTGTTGCCATCTGCTATAAGGAGGTTGTTGCTGGCGTCGAGCGTCAAAGCCAGCGGCAGTCTAGTGGTGAATCCGAAATCGGAGATCGTCGACCCGAAGAACATCTCGATGTAGACCGGGAAGCGGAGCACCCGATTGTTGCCGGTATCCGCTACCCAGATCTGTCCGGTGCTGGGGCTGACGAACACACCATGGGGACTATTGAAGCCCGGCAGCGTTAGAGCCGGGAATGGATCGGGATCGGCAAAGACAATCGTGTCGTATACCAGCAAGCGGTTGTTTCCGGTGTCGGCTACATACAGACGGTCATCCGTATCGGTGGCGATTCCATGCGGCGCAACCATGCGGTTGGGGAGATTGCTGGCGGTAATGCTGTTGAAATCCGATTGGCCGATCACTTTGTCCGCCGCCATCCCGGAGGTGAAGTCGCCGCCCTCGGGTTTGCGGAAGAACAGTACCCGATTGTGAATCAGATCCGAAACCATAAGGTGGCCGGCCTGGGTGAATGCCATCCCGTAGGGTCGCGCCATGGTGCGTGCCGTGGCGTCGGTGAGCTTCGTGAAGAAGCTCGATTGTCCCAGAACGAGATCCGGGCGCAGCGGTCCCTGCTGGTCGAAGGGACGAGGGTACCGCAGGACACGACCGTTTCCGGAGTCTGCTATGTAGAGGTTCCCGGCAGCATCGACAGTGACGTTGGCAGGAACACGCAAACCGGTTTCCGTAAGTTGGTCGGGATCGTTCGAGGGATCGTTGATCAACGAGCGCGTCAGATCGCGTTGCCCAATAACCAGATCGGCGCGGTCCCCTTGTTTCACGCTACGGGCATCCCGGTAGCAGAGGATCCGGTTGTTGTACGTGTCCGAGATGTAAAGGCGCGGCGGGGAAGAACTGGTGTCCACGGCAACGCCGGCGCCGTCGGAACTGTTGGAACTGCCGATGGTAACCAAACCGGCAAACAGAAATAGTTCGCGTCCATCCATGTTGTTGGGCGCGCCTTGATGAAATTCGTTCTGACCGATGACGCGGCTGGCCTGGGTAAAGCTGCCGTTCTGCACCGGGAAGATCATGACGCGGTGATTTCCCGAATCGACAAGGAACACATTCCCCGCGGCCACCACGGCGCTCAACGGGTCGTCGAAACCGAGGGCGTTCGGCTCCGGCTGGTTGCGGTTGGCACGGAAAGCTGTGAAATCGGCTTGGCCGATTACCTGACGGGCGGTAGGAGAGAACTGTGTGGACTCCGGAGGCCACGATTCGTACGGATCGAAACGGAGGACGCGGTTGTTAGCGGTATCGACGACGTAGGGAGTGCCACCTGTGAAGAAGACGCCTTCCGGCGGCCGGTTCGCACTGCCCACACGGCGGCCCAGGGAGATATCGTTCACCGCCGCGGGGACTGGTTGTCCAGGTTGGAGTACGACCACACCCATGACGCGGTCAGCAAGCGCCAAATTGGCGGGCGAGGCATACACCATCACGCGCATTAATACGTCACAAACATAGAGCCGCCCCGACGTATCGAACGCCAGCGAGGAAGGTTGGTTGAGCAGGTTCTTCACCCGTGGATCCGATGGCGCGGTAGCACGAGTTGTGAAGGAAGCCTGTCCCAGCACAGCGTTCGCGGCAGGCTGGTTGCGGCCCGCTTGCAGTACCTCGCGGGCGTAACGCAGAACACGGTTGTTCCCGGAATCGGAGAACCAGAGATTGCCGTTGGGGTCGAAGAGCAACCCGGACCGCAGCACACCATTCCCGAACAACGTCGAGATGCTGCGCTCACTCAGTCCGCCGTTGTTGGCGTCGCGAGTGGTAAAGTTGGGTTGGCCGAGAACCATATCCGGCTGCTTCAGAACGTCGGTCTGTTGGAACGGACGTGGATAGCGCAGTACGCGGTTGTTTCCGCCATCTGTAACATACAGATTGCCTTGCGGGTCAACGGCTACAGCCACTGGCGAAGAAAGCCCAACTGTCAGCGTCGTGTTTGGACCCTGCGAAAGCGTGCTGTTGAAATCGCGTTGACCGACGACGATATCGGCAGCCTGCCCGTTGCTCAGAGCGGAAGCGTTGCGCCACCCTAATACGCGGTTGTTGCCGGTGTCGGCCACGTACAGAGCGGGGGGATTCGTGGATGTGTCAACGGCAACCGCGCCGGGAGCAAAAAGATCCTGCGCCTCAACCAAATTGGGACTGATGGAAACCAAGTCAACCCTGGTCTGGCCCACAATTCTCGTCGGAACTGGATTCAATTGAGCATGCGCCCTCTCCTCCGAGGCCGCCAAAATACAAGCAATCGTACAAATAATTAGTTTTCTCATGGGGAATGCTCTAGGGGGCGACGGACGCGGGAAAAGCTCGCCTGCTCCTACCATATCATGCTGATTTTTTCCTAGCAAAGTACGCTGGATTCAAACTCCAGTCCTATTTCTTAGAGTCGTAGGGGGACTACCTTAGCCACCCCATCCCTCTCATCGTCCGCTTTGCCGACCTTCTATAGATGTGTAACCCGGCACCTTTGTTTCGTGATGCGCCCAATGGGTGATTTCGTGCATACTATACTTTCATGTCAATCTTCGAGGAACGTTCCACCGACTTGGAGCGCTACGAATTCCAGTTGGGAACCGAGCGCGGAAAGCTCGCCTTGACCATGGACCTGCTCACCGATGCCTTGGTCCTCGTTGGGCAGCATGGCGTCTACTGCCAAAGTGCGCGTCAACCGGGCAAGCCCGCCATGGATGTACAAATTGTTCAGAAGTGCATTGTGGACGCAAAAGAGTTGGTGAGCACAGTGATGATGGAGTTGGAACGAGGACGCAAGGGTGGGGAAGGTACCAATCGGTAATAGTACTTTCATCTTACAGGACAGCTAGATCTGCACCTTAGTACTTGGTAAAGTTCCAAGTACAGGGATATGGATCAGATCGTCTTCCCCCTTTCGCTGCTGATCGCTTTCGCCACGCTGCTGCCTGCTGCTGGGCTATTCCTGATTCTTTCGCGGCGCATACGGGCCGAACGGGAAAAGCAGCGCAGTGCGTTAGCGGAGATCGAATCGGGATCGGCTACCGCCATGCTGACCTTCGAGGTGGGAGGACAGATTCTGAGGGCCAATTCCCTTGCCGGAAAGCTGTTCGAGTGCACGGAGCAGGAGTTGGCCGGCATGGCCATCGGCAGCCTTATCCCCGTCCTCGCGGTAGGCGGAGACGGGTTGGTTCCGACGGCTTCTTTGGTAGGGGCACGGAAGACACCCAACGGGATCGGGGTTGAGGTCACTGGGCAGCGCAAGAACGGAACCTATATTCCGCTCGATGTCCTTCTGACAGAGATGCCGGGTATGCGGCCGAAGCGATTCCAGATGGTGGCTCGCGATCTTTCCGACGTTCACGACATTCAGCGCAACTGGCGCGAACTGCAGTTTCTCGATGGAATGCTGCAGTCGGTTGGGGCTCCCCTGCTGGTGCTCTATAAGGATGGAAAAGTAACCCGTCACAACCGGGCGTTTGAACAGATTACCGGCCACAGCGATCCCTTTGGGAGGCACTATTGGGAGCTGCTGCTGGCTCCCGAGGAGTGGCCGCAAGCGCGGCACACGATCGCGGAGACCATCAGCACGGCGGCAACGCGAAGAATGGAGTGCACCTGGCTGCGCCCATCCGGCGAGCCTGTTCAGGTGACTCTGGCTATCACCCCCCTCCGTGCCGGAAACACGACGCCGGAACACGCCGTGGTGGCGGCGTTCCCGGTTTCCGAGCGGGCGGAAACAGGCCGCTGGGCAACGATGGAGGCGGTAGAGCGGCTAGCGGGGGGAATCGCGCAGCAGTTTAACGATCTGCTGACATCGATCAACGGATACAGCGAGTTGGTGCTGCACACGGTCGACGAGTCGAGCCCGGCGCGGCGGGACGTTGAGGAAATCAAGAAAGCGGGAGAGCGTGGCGCGGCGCTGACCGCGCAGTTGCTCGCGTTCAGTCAGCGGCAGGTGCTGCGTCCTTCAGTGCTTTCCTTGAACCATTTGATTCATGAAATGAAAGAGACGCTCAGTGTTCTGCTGGGCGAGCGAATGGCAGTGTGCACGATTCTGGACCTGGAGTTGTGGCAGGTGAATGCCGATCGGAGCTGGCTGGAGCAGGTGATTCTGAATCTGGCTGTCAACGCTCGGGACGCCATGCACGACGGCGGCAAGCTGACGCTGGAAACCATGAATGAAAGCCTGGATGGACCGGATGCAAGGCGGCAAGCGAACCTGCCGGAAGGACAATACGTCGTGTTGGCCGTGACGGACACAGGTTCGGGACTCGCGCCCGCCGCCCGTGAGCATCTGTTCGAGCCGTTTTTCAGCACCAAGAGGAGCAAAGGGGCGGGACTTGGCTTATCCACCGTGTACGGAGTGGTGCGGCAGAGCGGCGGCAACGTGCTGATACACAGTGTGCCGGCAGGGGGAACCGCCGTGCGCATCTACTTGCCGCGATTTGCAGCAGAGGCCGAGAGCGCGGAGAAGGCGGCGCGGGGATTGTATCTGGTGCGCGGAGCGGGGAACTAGCCGGGTCTTACTCCTCGCGGATTTCGGCGATGGTTGCGCCGGTGCCCCCTTCGGCGGGGGTAGCGGGATAATGATTGGCCACATGGGGATGCTTGGATAGCATTTCACTGACGGCCTTCTTCAGCACACCCATGCCGTGTCCGTGGACGATGCGCACGCGATTGACGCCGGCCATCACGGCATGATCGAGGAATTTATCCACTTCCTCCAGCGCTTCTTCGGCACGCCTTCCAATGAGGTTCAGCTCACGATAGGAAACATCCCAGCGCGGTCCCGCACTGTGGAAGCTAACGTTTTGCGGCAGCTTGGCAGGGGCGGAGGATCCTTCAGGGAATACTTCCACGACATCGTCGACCGAGACCTGGAGCTTCATGAAACCGGCCGCCACTTCAATGCGGTCGGCAGCGAGCTTGCGCTTCACGACGGCGAGTTCCCGCACGTTCTTGAGGCGCACGCGGCAGCCCTCTTCGATTTGTTGCGTGAGTGGAGCGTGTACAGCCCCCGGCTTGGCGGCGGCGAGGGTGCTTTGCACTTCTTCGCGGAACTCGCGCACGGTTTTCGACACTTTGCGTTGCGCCTGCTCCGCCGATTTGCGCTGCTGGGCTGTTTGCACAATGCCTTCGATCGTCTGACGGGAACTCTGCTCGAAGGCATGGGCTAATTCCTCGCACCTGCGCTCCAGTTCCCGAAGTTTCGCCGACTCGCGTTGCGACCACTCCGCGGCAAGCGCTTTTTCCCGTGCTTCGAGAGCAAGCCGTTGGGCCTCCAGTTGGTCCCGCTCCTGTTGCGCGGCGTTCACTTTCTGCTGAAGTTGCTCCAGGAAGTCGGCGAGATCGCGCTCGCGGTGCGTCATGGCGGCGCGGGCCTTGGCGATGAGATCGGCAGGCATGCCGAGACGGCTGGCTATGGCAAGTCCGGCGGATTCCCCGGGCGAACCGACGCGCAGCCGGTAGGTTGGCTCAAGGGTGTCGTGGTCGAAGCCCATCGATCCGTTGAGCACTCCGTCATGGCTGCCGCCGTACACTTTGAGGGCGAGCAGGTGCGTCGACGCGAGCGTGAAGGCTTTCCAGGAGCGCAGCAAGTCGACGATTGCGACACCCAGTGCTCCGCCTTCTTCGGGGTCCGTGGCGCGGCCCAATTCATCCAGCAGCACCAGCGACTCCGGAGTCACCAACTCCAGAATTTCTTTGATACGCCGGATGTGCGAGGAGAAACTGCTCAGGCTCTCGGCAATGGACTGGTTGTCGCCCAAATCGGCCAACACTTGATCGAAGATCGGGAACACCGCCTCGCGTGCAGGCACTGCAATGCCGGATTGCGCCATCAGGGCCAGCAGTCCGCAGGTCTTCAGCGTTACCGTCTTACCCCCGGTGTTGGGACCGCTGAGCAGCAGGATGCGGTTGTCCTCCCCGAGCATGAAGGAGATAGGGACAATCGGTTTGCGCTGCCTTCTCAAAACATCCTCGAGCAGCGGATGCCGGGCCGCCTCCAGGCGCAGGCGGACTCCGGATTCCGGCGCGAAACTGGGGATGACGCAATCGAAATCCACCGCGAACTGCGCCTTTGCGAAGAGCAGATCCAGCTCTCCCATCACTTGGATGGAGGCAAGAATCCCCGGAGCATGTGCGCGCAGCCGGTCGGTCATTTCGCGAAGGATACGAAAGATCTCTCGCAACTCCTCCTCAGTCAGGCGCACGAGTTGGTTATTGAGTTCGATCGTGTCGAGCGGCTCGACGAAGAGCGTGTGGCCGCTGCCGCTCGAGCCATGAATCACTCCGTTGACCCGGCCTTGTTGTCCGGCCACGATGGGGACCACGAAGCGATCGTTGCGAAGGGTGACGAAATCCTCCTGCAGGACGCCGTCCGTGCGGTGCGTGCGCAGGAAGCGCTCGAGCGAATCCTGTATCTGCTGGCGCTGTTTTTCGATACCGCGCCGGATGCGGTTGAGGGCGACGCTGGCGGAATCGGCCAGCGAGCCGTCGGGCAGAATCTTGTTGGCCAGATCGTGCACCAGACCGCGCAATTCGCCGATGGCCGCGGCGCGGGAGGCAAGTAAAGGGAAACGGGAAGCACAGGCCTCGAGGATGGCTCGCGTCTCGGCGGCGCGTTCCACCAGGCTGAGAACTTCGAAGATCTCTTTGCCTTCCAGTACGGCCCCTTCGATGCGCAATTTCGCCGCCGGGGGGATCGCATCAGGGAGATCGGTGAAGCGCAGTCGAACGGCGGCGCCCCGGCCCGCGGTCTGCGGCCCGCTTGCGGTTTTCAAGTACTCGATCGCCTCGGCGTTGAGGCGGTGGACCCGCTCCAATTGTTCGCGATTCGAGTGCGGCTCCACCTTACCGAGTTCCACCTTCCCCATGGGACTGCCTATATAACGGCCGACGAGCGCGCGCAAGGCTTCCAATTCAAGCAAACCGGCGCTGGTATGAATCATGACTTCCTTCTCTTGGCAAATGCCTGCCGAATGACGGGGAGGGTTCCTTCGGTGAGTTGGTAGCCGTCGAGTTGCTCTTCGGTCACCCAGGCTAACGCCATCACATCGGTGGCAGGCGCGGCCGTGCCCCCGGTGACGCGGCAGATGTAGTCGATGAGGACGTAGTGGTATTCCACCCGGCCTTCGGCGTCGGGGATGATGCGCTCAAACACAGTGGCGATTTCGACCGGTTTTACGTCGAGACCCGTCTCTTCGCGAACCTCCCGGCGGATACCGTCGACGAGGCTCTCACCCGTTTCGAGCACCCCTCCGGGCAGTGACCACCAGCCGAGCAACGGCTGCTTTCCACGCTGCGCCAGAAGAATGCGTTTGCCCTTGAAGATAAGTGCTCCGATACCCAGGATTGGGCGCTTGGGATAGCGGCGGTCGTCACGCGGCACTAGTAGTTCACGGCTCCTTTGACATCCAGTCGCATGCGGTACACCGACGTGCGGGCGGTGATAAACAAGGTTTGATAATCCGGGTCGCCGAAGGCGAGGTTGCTGGGCTTTTCCGAAAGTTCGATTTTCTTTAGCAGTTCGCCCTTCGGGTTATACACAACCAGTTCGGTGGCGGCGACGTAGAAATTGCCTTTCTCGTCGAGTTTCAATCCGTCAGGAGGGCCGGGAATGCCTCTAATCACTACGCGTTCATTGTTGGCGCGGCCTTGGCCGTCGACATCGTAGGCGTAGATGCACCGCTCGTCGGAATTGGCCACATAGAGAATGCGGCCGTTTTGGGACAGGGCAATGCCGTTGGGGCGGCCTTTGGGTTTGGCGGTTAGGCCCAACTCGCCCTTCGGGGAAATGTGGAAGATGGCGTAAAAATCGACATCACGCTCATCGGCCTGAGCCCCGAAAGCGGGGTCTGTGAACCAGATGTGGCCGTCCTTGCGGACGACGATGTCGTTGGGTGCGTTGAAGCGCTTGCCCTCGAACTTGTCGGCCAGCACCTCAACTCCGCCATCTTTCTTTTGCCGGACCACGCGGCGGGTGCGGCTCTCGCAGGTGAGCAGGCGGCCCTGCGAATCGATAGCATTGCCGTTGGCGCCGTTCGTATTCTCGCGGTACGAAGCCACGCCGGTGCCCGGGATGAACTTCAACATGCGGTTGTTGGGGACGTCGCTGAAGATGAGAAAGCCTTCCTTGGACCAGACGGGGCCTTCGGTAAAGCGGCCGCCGGCAGACACTTTTTCGATCTGGATCTTGGAAAAGTCCTGGGCGCTCAGGAAAGCAGCCAGCATCAGCGCGAGAGCGGTCATTGACACCATGATAGCGTTCGTTTCCCACGGCACGTTCCAACAACTGGAAAGTTACAATAAACGCTATCGGCTTACCGCACTCATGCGCGAAGTTTTTTCCGTTCACGAACCGCTGCTGGTAAATACGCTGGGCCATTGCGCCGGCACGCTCATCTTCACCATTTTCCTCGTGTTGCTGCTGCGCGACCGCTTGGGGAAGAGCCTGCGCGAAAGCAGGCTGACGTTGCTGGCGGCCGTGCTGGCGCTGTTGTGGAATTTCGCTTCGCTGCTGGTGATTGCCTGGGGAGATCCCAGCGGCGATGCCTCGCAGTGGCTTGTGGCCGTGAGTTCTTCTGCGCTCAGCCTGCTGCCGGCCGTGTTGCTTCATCTCTCGCTGGCGGGGCGGTTCCGGCCGGTTGTGTGGGCCGGATACGGGCTAGGACTAGCCGCGGCATCGATGCATACCAGTGAGAAATTTCTGCATTTGCCTCACTGGCATGAAACCGCACTGCGTGTCACTACATTCGGTTTCGGCGCCTTAACGCTGGCCGCCGCACTGACGCTGTTGCGCAGTCCGGGAGACCGAAAGACACTGACCACGCGGCTGGTGGGCACCATGTCTCTCTTTCTATTCGCGCTCTCGTTCGTTCATTTCGGAGAGAGCGAAGCGCATTCCTGGGCAGGCGAGTTGCTGGCGCACCATGCCGGCATTGCGCTGGCGCTATTTGTCCTACTGCAGGATTACCGCTTTGTGTTGCTGGATGCGTTTGTGCGCTTCCTGGCGAATGTATTCTTTGCCGCCTTGTTTGTTTTCGCGTTGGCCAATGCCGTGAGCCTGCCGGAGTTGTCGCGGTGGATGGAGGGCGACCCCTTCCGCGAGGGCCTGGTCTTGGCCGGCAGTTGTCTCCTGTTGTTGGCGTTCTCGTTCTTGCGGCGGCACCTGGCAGGCGCCCTGGAACGGCTTGTTTTCCCGCGTCACGACTTGGATTCGCTGTTGGAGGGCATCGCGGCCAAAGCGGCCGGGGGGATGGACGAAGAAGCGTTCCTGGCGGCATGCGCCGGCGATATCGCGGCACATTTTGAAGCGCCTCTGGTGACCAGCGGAGGTTCCGCGGTGCACCGGCTCGCGTTGGGTTCGCATCTGCCCGCACCGGCGGCCGATCTGCAAGGACTCGACCGGGAGCGCATCGAAGGGTTGCTCGCCGAGGTGATCCTCCCCATCCACTTGTCCGCCGATGCCGGTTGTGCGATTCTGCTCGGACGGCGTGGCGGCGGGCGGCGCTACCTGAGCGACGATTTGACTGCTTTAGGGCGCATCCAGGTGGAGATGGAAGCCCAATTGGACCGCAGGCGAGAAGCAGAGATGCGCAGGCTCGTTTCGCAAGCTGAGATGCGCGCCCTGCAGGCGCAAATCCATCCCCACTTCCTCTTCAACGCGCTCAACACACTGTATGGGATCATTCCGCGGGAAGCCGCCGGGGCGCGGCGCACAGTGTTGAATCTGGCGGACATCTTCCGCTACTTCCTGCAGACTGACCGTACCGTGATTCCGCTGGAGAAGGAGTTGGAAATCGTGCGCGCCTACCTGGAAATCGAGTCGCTGCGGCTGGGCGGAAAACTGCGCACAGAGATGAACATCGACCCGGCCGTGTTGCGTATCGCTATTCCAGTGCTGACCGTCGAACCCCTGGTGGAGAACGCAGTCAAGCACGGCGTGGCAAACCGTGCCGAAGGCGGCCTGGTCAGACTCGATGCTTCTATCGCCAACGGTTGCCTGCGCGTCTGCGTTTCCGACACCGGACCCGGCTTCCGCGAAGGCAAGACGGGCGGGGCGGGAGTAGGAATGGACAACGTTCTCAAGCGGCTGCGCCTTTGCTACGGGCCACAGGCAAACATCGAGGTGCATTCCTCGGAGGAAGGGGCCAGCGTCGCCTTTCTGGTCCCGGTGCGAATGCCGGAGGCGGTGCTGCCATGAGAGTGCTGATTGCGGATGATGAGCCTGTAGCCCGCCAGGTGTTGCGGGAACTGTTGGAAGAGATCGCTGGAGTTACCGTGGTTGGCGAAGCCGCATCCGGCGACGAAGCCGTTTCACTCACGGCGCAAGCAAGGCCGGATGTGGTTTTGCTCGATCTGCAGATGCCGCGCATGGGCGGCTTGGAGGCCGCCTCGCATTTCGCCTCCACTTTTCCGCCGGCCGTGATCTTTGTGACGGCATTTCAGGATCATGCCCTGGAGGCCTTCGATGCCGGCGCCGTGGACTATGTCTTGAAACCAGTGCGCAAGGAAAGGCTGGAGGCCGCGCTCGCTAAGGTCAAGACGCGAATGGCCGCAATCACCACTCCCCCCGCCGCCACGTCGCCGGACGTTCGCAAAATTGTGGGGAAGCTCGGCAACGACCTGCATCTGATCGATCCCGCCGAGGTAGTTGCGTTTCAGGCCGATGGCGATGTGGTGTACATCCTCACCGCGACTCGCCGGTTCTACGCATCGCACACGCTGAGGGCTTTGGAAGAAAGGTTGCCCGCCGATCGTTTCCGGCGTGTGCACCGGGCGACCATCGTGAATACCGATCAGATCCGAAAGATCTCTCCGCTATCGAGCAAACGCTGGCTGCTGCGAATGTCGAACGGGATGGATATCGTCGTCAGCAAGCGGATGGGATCGGTGATCCGCGACGCATTGCAGGTCTAATTCCCTCACGGCTCTGACTAGCTTCACTGCAGCAGCGATTTCGGTGGCGATCAATTGATTTGTCCGCGGCCTCCACCGCTGACCTACGCACGGCGGACAACCGAACGTTTGTACTGCTGCTGCCCAAGCCTCCGGCCTCCCGTGACCATCGCCATTCGTTGACGATGGCCTTGTTGCAGCCAGACATTGGCTCTCGTCGATACCAATCGGCAAACTCCTCAAGAGCCCGTCCGCATGCAGCTCTCATCAGCAGTGAGGAGACTCATCGCTCCCAATAAGGCGCATTTCGATCGCAAAGAAGGGTCAAGGCAGATGCGGATCAAGGGCCGCAATGATAGCGCGCCGGCGCGCCTGCGGCTCGTCGTATGCTTGCGTTATTCGATTTGGCTGAGGTAGCAGGTCTTTGCCTCGCCGCTGTCCACGTTTGGGTGTGAACCGGGCAATTCGTTCCGTCGAGCATTGCAGTCCTGGAATGGGGCAGCGACGACGGG
>JAEUQG010000465.1 GCA_016789755.1 Bryobacterales bacterium | reverse complement strand
GCATCCTGGCAGCTCCGCGCCAAGGCTGGGTTCGGACCTCGCCGCACTTCTACGTCACCGAGGCTGAGATCTCCCGACTCATCGAACTTCTGCCTTAAGCGCTCTTGTCTTAAAGACGATTCTGTTGCACAAAGGATTTGTAGCACAAAGGATTTGTAGTATCCCTTCCTCCCCTCGTTGCGCTATCCTGTCGGGCAAAAGGACTCATATACTCCATGACTGAGAATCCATCCAACCCCACATCCCGCCGCCAGTTCTTATCCAATACCACTCGCATCACCGGAGCCTCCGCGCTCGCCGGAGTGGCCTTGCCGCCCGTCCACGCGGCGCAAACCAACACCATCGACGTCGTCCTCATCGGCGCCGGCGGACGCGGCACCGGCGCCGCCATCAATGCCCTTTCTGTTGAGAACGGCCCCACTCGACTCACCGCCATGGCCGATGTCGTCCCGGCCAAGCTCAACTCCAGCTACGACAAACTGAAGTCACAGTTTGGCGACAAGGTCGATGTCCCACAAGAACGCCGATTCCTCGGCTTCGACGCCTATAAACACGCCATGGACTCGCTTAAACCGGGTAGCGTCGTCATCCTCGGCACGCCCCCTGCCTTCCGCTGGGTCCATTTCAAGTACGCCATCGACAAACGCCTCCACACCTTCATGGAGAAACCCGTCACCGTCGACGGGCCCACCACTCGCCGCATGTTCGAACTCGCCGATCTCGCCTCCAGCAAGAATCTGAAATGCGCTGTCGGACTCATGGTCCGCCACTGCCGCGCCCGCCAGGAACTGCTCAACCGCATCCGCGACGGCCAGATCGGCGAAATCGTCGCCATGCGCGGCTACCGCATGGGGCAGGGAGGCGGCACCGCTCCTCCCAAGCCTGCCGACATGCCCGAAGTGATGTACCAGCTCAGCAAATTCCACGCATTCCTCTGGGCCAGCGGCGGAGTCTTCAGCGATTACTACATCCACCAAATCGACGAATGCAGTTGGATGAAGGGCGCCTGGCCCGTCGAAGCTCACGGACTCGGCGGCCGCCACTACCGCGGCGATTCCATGGACCAGAACTTCGACACCTACTCGGTCCAATTCGTATACCCAGACGGCACGCGCCTCTACTTCGACGGCCGCAACATGGCGGGGGCTCGCGACGAATTCGCCAGCTACGCCCACGGCTCCAAGGGCTCCGCCGTCATCTCCACGCTCTCCCACACACCCGGCATCACACGCATCTACAAGGGCCAGAACATCCCCCGCGTCAACAACCGCAAGGAACTCCCGCTCCCCGCCGATCCCAACCTCGTTTGGGCTTTCCCCCAACCCGAAAAGAGTCCCTACCAGTGGGAATGGGACGACCTCATGGACGCCATCCGCAACGACAAGCCATACAATGAGGTCCGCCGCGGCGCCGAAGCCAGCCTCGTTACCTCCATGGGACGCATGGCCGCACACACCGGACGCATCGTCACCTACGAACAGATTCTCAACTCCACCCACGAGTTCGCGCCCGACGTCGACAAACTGACACCCGACGGCCCGGCCCCGCTCCAACTCGCCGCCAACGGCAAGTACCCCATGCCCGAGCCCGGCGTCAAAATCGACCGCGAATACTGAAGTAACCAATCACAGATCTTCAGCCGGAAGCGAGCCCATTCCGCTCGCTTCCCAGCGCTCCGCCAAAGCCAGCTCTTCCCGCAACGACTCCGACGCCTTGCGCGCGCTCGAAGCCGGGTCCAGGCAAAACAGATCCCAATCCTCGCGGCCGTAATTTTTCTGCCGCACAAACCACTCTCCCCGCGGATTCTGCTCCAGCGGAAACAGGGCGCATTCTGTGGGTTTGTACCGCAACCTGTCCCCTTCCATCCGTCCGGCCTGTTCCAGCACGCACCCCCGATGAAAGAAAATGCACCACCCGGACACCACCCGCAACGTAAATAACCCGCTCTTCCTGCGGCGCGTCAGAAACCCTGCCCGCCGCAGCAACTGGCGAGCCTCGTCCCGCATCAAAGGGGCAAATCTCTCCACATTTTCCTTGATCCGCACCTCATCGGACGGATGTAAGGGAGGCCGCCCATTGCGGCAACACACACCCTCGCAACCCCTTCCGAACGTGCACTCAAAGCGCGCCTCGGCCAGATTCAGAACCCTCAGCCCCTGCCGCTCAGTAGAACCAGAAGCCGTCATAGTTCGCTTCGTGTTGCCGCGCCAGTCCAACGTATCGAATGCTGACGCCTTCTCCACGCAACGCGTTGGCTGGGCAAGTTACCTGGTACTGATTCGCCTGTCCGCCGAACAGCGCCCCCGCCTTCGATTGCAACTCCAGCAGAAGCGTGGCTTCCACCATCCCCGCCACCCGGAACGTCAGCCAATCCCCTTCAATGCGGATCAACTCCAGCCGTCCATCGTACATTCTTCGCAGACTGTCGATCGCCGGCTGTAGCATCGGCGGCACGGCCTTCCCGCCGGTTTGATATCGGGTGAATCTCTCCATCCATCCTCCTTGGCCCGTCGATCCACTCAATCTAACAACTTGCAGTAGTACACGCAATCGTCGCCAGGCTTGTAGTAATCGGCGATCCGTCCCACTTGCCGGAACCCAACTCGCTCGTAGAACCGGCGCGCCCGCTCGTAATCCAACCGGCCGCTCGTCTCCACGACCAGACGCTCTCCCCCCTTGCTGCGGGCAAATTCTGCCGCTTGCCGCATCAGCGCCGTCGCTACTCCGCGCCGCTGACAACTCGCATCCACGCAGAGCCAGTACACATGCCAGGTGGATCGTGTCAGCGCGACCGGCTCCAAACACACGTAACCACAGAGAATTCCCTCCACCTCCGCCCCGAAATGGGCCATCTCTCCGCTGTCGAAGATCTCCAGTGCCACGGTCACCTCTTCTTCGGAAAACGCTCCGCAGCCGGCAAGCATCGCCTGAACCGCTTTCCGATCCGATGCCTCCAGCGGCCGTATCAGCATGCCCACTCCACCAACCTCCCAATCAATTCGTCCCACGTCCAACCCATCTCCTCCGCCGCCAACCCCGCGCCATCCCCCGGGGCCAGGGCCGGATTCGGATTCACATCCAACACGCGCGGCACTCCATCCACATCCTGGCGCACGTCCACCCGCAGATACCCACGCGCTTCTACCGCCCTCCAGGCGCCCCGCGCGGCCGCCATCACTTCCCTCCGCAACCCGCTGTCATCGGACAACTCGTATTTCATCGGAGTGTTCAGGAACTCCGGATTCCCCACATCCCACTTCGCCGCATAGGTGAACAGCTTCATTCCTTCGAGAAAAACCGTCTCCCCAGCGGCTCCGTACTCGGGCTCCTCCCGGCCAAAAAGCGTCACCGCGAATTCACGCCCGGGGAGAAACTCCTCCACCAGGTGGGGCCCCGCAAAATGACGCCGCGCCCGCTCTACCTCGTCCTCCGAAAAGCACAGAGAATCGCAATGAATCCCGTACGATCCATCCTCCGCCTCCGGTTTCACCACGCATGGAAATCCGTTGCTCCGCGGCACCGCGATCCCATGCGCCGCCAACACCGCCTTCGTTCGCGACTTGCGCCGGCACAACGCCAGCGTCTCGCTGCCGCTTCCGGTGAACGGCACCCCGATCCACTCCAGCACAGCCGCCACGTGAGGCTCCCGGTCCGGCCGTCCGAACGGCGCTTCACACAAATTGAAGACCACCTCGGGAGCGTGCTTCTTCACCGCCCCCAACACTTCCCCTAAGCTTCCGTCAATCCCTTCTGCGACACTCCCCGGCAATGCCTGCACCACA
>JAEUQG010000454.1 GCA_016789755.1 Bryobacterales bacterium | reverse complement strand
AAGGCTTCGTTCCAGCGATGGAAGCTGCCTCCGTCGCGGCTGGTCATGAAGAGCGCGTCGGTGACGGCGCTGCCGTAGCGAAGGCTGTCCTGGGAGCGTTGCCGCCGCAACTCCGGTTCCGGCAGATGTCCGGTGGCGGGGATCCAGCCGCGGTCGGTGTAGCGCGAGGGAAAGCCGATCAACAAGTGCGGCGCGCGGTAGTAGGGCTTGATCTGGTTGGTGTAGAGCTGCTCGTCGGGTGCGCCGGGGTAGGTGAGCCATTCGGGTTTGGTCCAGTGGAGGAAATCATCGGACAGCGCCATCTTAATCCCACGCTTCCCTTCCCGGAAATCACGGAGGTAGGCGCGGTATTTGCCGATGGAGGTGTCGAAGAAGGCGATATTCTGGGTGTCGAAAGCGCCTTCGGTGATGACGGGTTCTGCGGCGCTGAGGGTCCACTCGATGCCGTCGTTGGAATGGAAGGCGTAGAGGCCGCGAGGCTTGCGTCCGAAGCCCATGGCGCGGTAGCGGACTTTGCCGGTGGGGTCTGGAAACGGCGAGAAGTCGTGGCATTCGGCGCCGTTCACTTTGTCGAGCAGGATGTTGTTGCGCTTGGATCCGTCGAATTCGACCAAGCCGAGGATGGGCTTCGTCCAGTGGATTCCATCGGTGCTTTCGGCATAGGCGATGCGGACGGGGCGCGGGGTTTTGCCGTAGGGATCGAGGTGCCAGGCTTTGTAGTACATGCGGTAGAGCCGGCCATCCTGAAAGACGGTGTGATAGCCGGTGCCGCTGCCTTCCCAGGGGGCATCGTGTTCGAGTGCGATGTTCTCGCGGGTGGGGTGATGGAGCCGGTGCGTGGCGGCGCCGGAGAGGCGCTCGACGAGAAAACGGTCGGCCATCAATTCCAGCCGGGAGCCGAGGGCGAGGGGTTGGGCGGGTTGCGCGGGCAGGGTGGCTGCTGCGGGGATGGCGAGGAAGGTACGGCGGGGGATCATCCTCACCATGGTAACCGGCGGGGGAGGATCAGAACGACTCGTCGGCGCGGAACTTGGCGCGGATGGGTTCTGGCGCCATGGGGTCGGATTCGAGGGAGTCGTGCTCTTTGCGGAAGCGGCGCCGGAAGGTGACGTTGAGGTGCATCATGGTGTGGGCGCTCGAATAGGGATCGCCGGGGATCGGGTCGATGCGGCCGTCGACAACGACCTGGTTCCCGGTTTGGCGCACCGCTTTCTGAAACCAGAGGATCCACTCCTCCAGAGTGGGACCGGGCCGGCCATCGGGGACGATGGGGGTTTTGGGCGGCTGCAAGGGAAGGCCCTGGGATTTGCCGATGCGCGACAGCATGTACTGCACCAACATCACATCAACCGACTGGTTGACTCCGTGCTTGCCGACGCTGGCGTCGACGTTGTAGGTGGTGTAGTTCTTCGTTGCCATATCGTTGCTCTCTGGCAGGTAAGGCGCAGCCGTGCGGCGGATTCTCTCATCGTCCGGCGGGGAGGGGCATGCTATCTTGGATAGAAGTGTCGTCACAGCCCTTGAATTTCCGGCTACAAGAATACGAAGGCCCACTGGACCTGTTGCTGGATCTTATCCGCAAGCACCAGATCAATATCTACGACATTCCGATCGCCCAGATTACGCAGCAGTACCTGGATTACATGGCGCAGGCGGCGGCATTGGATATCGAACTCGGGGCCGAGTTCGTGTTCATGGCAGCGACTCTCATCCACATCAAAAGCAAGATGTTATTGCCTCGGGATCCGGAGCTGGAGAAGATCTCTCCGGAAGAGGACCCGCGCAAGGATCTAGTGGACCGGCTGCTGGAACACGAGCGGTTCAAGAACGCCGCGGAGATGCTGCAGCAGAAGCGGATGATCGAAGAAGCGGTGTGGACCAATCCGCAGATCGAGCAGTTTCAGAACGAGGATGACGATCCGGGGCTGGCGGTGTCGTTGTTCGACCTGGTGAAGGTGTTTCAGGACATCCTGGAGCGGGCCAAGAACCGGCCCGTGTATCAGGTTCAAAATGACGAAGTTTCGGTGCCCGACATGATCCACTACATGCGGACCGTACTTGCCGATAAGCCGAAAGGGACGAGGCTTTCGGTGAGCCAGTTGTTCGAGAAGCAGCGCAGCCGCAGGGCGATGATCTGTCTGTTTCTGGCACTGCTCGAGTTGGTGAAATACCAGGCGATTTCACTGCAGCAAAGCGAGTTGTTCGGCGATATCGACATTGCAAAGGAAAAGACGGTGGAAGAAGCCATGACCGCGAGCGGGCAGGCGATGGAACGGCTGGAAGAAGAATACAAATAGGAATCGACATCAAGTCAGCAGCGATGAATCCGAGCGAAGACGTTAGATTGGACGAACAGGAACAGAGTTCTGTGGAGGCGGCGGATGTGTCTGCTGAAGCGGAAGGGTCCGTAGAAGCGGTGGATGTGTCTGCTGGGACGGAAGGGTCCGTAGAAGCGGCGGACGTGTCTGCTGGGACGGAAGGGTCCGTGGAAGCGGCGGACGTGTCTGCTGAGACGGATGGGGCCGTGGAAGCGGCGGCGGAAACTGCGGCGGGGCAGGAGGACGAGCCGGCAGTAGCGGAAGAGCCGGGGGATCCAGTGATGGAGGCGGGCGAGGCTCCGGTGATGAACGCGGAGGAATTGCTGGGTGCGTCGGCGACGGATCAGCCTAGCGAAGAAGCGTCCGCGGAAGCGAGCCTGAAGGCGCTGGTGGAAGCGGTGGTGTACGTGACCGAGGAGCCGCTGACCGTCGAGCAGATGGCGAACGCTCTCGACCAGCCGAAGGAGAAGATTGCGGCGATTCTGGAGCAACTGGGGGCGGAGTACGCCAAGGAAGACCGCGGCATTACGATCCGGGAAGTGGCGGGCGGCTACAAGATGGGGACGAAGCCGGAGCACCACGAGGCCATCCGGACGTTCGTGAAGCGGATGAAAGCTCCGCTGAAGCTCTCCATTGCGGCGCTGGAGACACTGGCGGTGATCGCCTACAAACAACCGATTACGGCTCCGGAGATCATGGAGATTCGCGGTGTGCAAGGCGCGGGCGTGATCAAGACGCTGCTGGACCGCAAGCTGATCGCCATCGGCGGGCGGAAGCAGGTTGTGGGGAAACCGATTTTGTACAAGACGACGAAAGAGTTTCTCATGCAGTTCGGTTTGAAGGATGTGGCCGAATTGCCGACGTTGAAGGAGTTTGAGGAACTGCGGCGGCTGGCGTTTGCGGACACGGAAGAAATCGCACCCGTGGCAGAAGCCGCGGAAGCGCCCGCACAGGCTGAACCCGCGCCACAACCGGCAGCGGAAGAAGCAGCGGTTCAGGTGGAACAGGCCTCGCAGGAGGCGGCAGCCGCGGAAACTCCCGAACCGCAGTCCGAAGCGGCAGATGCGGAGCCCACCTCGGCGGCGTCAGCGGAATAATGGCACAAGAGCGGTTGCAGAAAATCATTTCGCGCGCCGGGGCGGCGAGCCGCCGGAAGGCGGAAGAGTTGATCGCCGCAGGCCTGGTGACGGTGAACGGGCACGTGGTGAAGGAGCTGGGCTCGAAGGCCGATTTCGAGCGCGATCACATCAAAGTCAACGGCAAGCTGCTGCATGCTCCCAAGTCGATGGTGTACCTGCTGCTGCACAAGCCGAAGGGTTGCGTCACCACGATGTCGGACCCAGAGGGACGGCAAACGGTGATGGAAATGGTACGCGGCGTGAAGGAGCGCGTGTATCCGGTGGGGCGGCTCGATTACGACAGCGAGGGTTTGCTGCTGCTGACCAACGACGGGGATTTCGCGAACAACATCACGCACGCCAAGAGCGAGATCCAGAAGGTCTACGTCGTCAAAACGAAAGGGATGCTGACGCCGGACCAGGAGGCGCAGTTCCGGGCGGGAGTTCCGGTGCATGGGCGGAGGACGGCGCCGGCGGGGCTGAAACTGCTCGAACGGGCGGAGAATCCGTGGTACGAAGTGAAGCTGATCGAGGGGCGGCAGAATCAGATCAAGCTGATGTTTCGCCATTTCGGACTGCTGGTGGAGAAGCTGAAACGGGTGAAGATTGGATTCCTCGAACTGGGCGGAGTGAAACCGGGAAAGTTCCGGCACCTGACCGAAGATGAAGTGACGCGGTTCCGCAGGATCCTGCGCAAGAAACCGGCGGTGAGGAAGAAGGCGGCGGAATGACAGTCGGTGAGTTGCTGCGCGAGGCGAAGACGATCGCCGTGGTGGGTTTGTCGGGAAGGCGGTTCCGGCCGAGTTATGGGGTGTCGCAATACATGCAGGAGCAGGGATACCGCATCATTCCGGTCAATCCGAACGAGACGGAAGTGTTGGGGGAGACGGCGTACGCCACACTGGAGGAGGTTCCGGAGAAGGTGGATATCGTGAATATCTTCCGGCGTCCGGAGCAGGTGCCGCCCGTGGTGGACGCGGCCATCCGTATCGGGGCGAAGGCGGTGTGGATGCAGGAAGACGTGGTGCACGAGGAGGCGGCGGCGAAGGCGCGGGCCGCAGGTTTGTTCGTGGTGATGGACCGGTGCATCCTGAAGGATCACCGGATGGCGACGTTCGAGGAGTAGATCCGTCTACCAGATGAGCCGGAGCGCCATGGTCATGTTGCGGCTATCGGACCAGGTGTCGTTGTAATAGCCGAAGGTAGAGGCAGTGGCGCGAGTGAGTCCGGGGCGGGTGAATGAGGTGTTGTTGAACAGGTTGTAGACCTGGGTTTGGAACTCCGTGGCGAAGCGCTCGGAGATGCGGATGCGCTTGGCGAGCGTCATGTCGCTTTGCACCAGCCCGTTGATGCGGGTGCGGTTGCGCCCGAGCGTTCCGAAGTGGCCGACGAGCGGCGATTCCAGGCCTGATGAGACGACCTTGTTCGGATTGGCCGCTCCCAGGCCGGGATTGGGAGCAAAATCGACGCGCAGAGGCCCGATGAGGTTCGGACGCAGCGTGCCGCTGCCGCCAAGCAGGGTGCCATCGGCGAGTCCGGCCACCGATCCGTTCACGATGTTGACGGGGAATCCGCTTTGCAATTGCAGGATTCCGCTGAGTGTCCAACCGTTGCAGAGAAGGCCGGCGAATCGACTGCCGGTACGGATGTGCGGGGTCACCACATGCACCAGCGAAAGACGTTGCGGCACGTCGAATTGCGATACGGCGCGGTTGTTGCGGTTGTCGAAGGGATTCTGCTGGGCGGAGCTGTCGTTCGATAGAACGTTGAGCGCGTCGGAGACATCGTCGATGGATTTGGCCAAGGTGTAGGCAGCACGCAAGAGATAGCCGCGGGAGAAGCGGCGCTCGGCGGACACCTGCGCGGAGTGATAGATGGAATTGGCGGAGGAAGTGAGAAGGCCGACGCCGTTGAAACGCGGGTCAATGCGGGCCGCGCCGCGCGTGGCGTTGCCGGTGAGGGCGGGATTGAGTGCGGAAAATTCGCCCGCCTGTTGGCGGCGCGTCTGCTCTTCTAGCGTCTGCGGCGGCGTGAACTGTCCGGGACGGGCCGTGTTGATGGGCACGGTGCGCTGGAGGTAGTTGCCTTTGGCCCCGGAATAGGAGACGCGGCCGACCCACTGGCCGGGCAGTTCGCGTTCCAGGCTGAGGCTGAACTGCTGCACCTGCGGGTTACGCAGACCGCGGTCAACCGGCGAGAGCGCCCCGATGTTCCTGGAGTTGGCGGGGTAGGCGCCTACCATCGCCCGGCCATCGCGCTGGAAGGAAGAGGTTCCGGCGACAAGCGCGGCGTAGCTATCGGCGCCGGCGATACGGGCCTGAGCAAGGCTGAGCGAATACATGAGGGGCGGCAGAAAGCGTCCGTTGAGGATCGGATTGAGGTAGATGAAATCGTAGGAGATGCCGTAACCGCCGCGGATGGCGAGTTTGCCGCCGCGCGGGTTGTAGGCGAAGCCGGCACGCGGCCCCCAGTTGTTGGTGCGGTGGAAGTACGTGCCTCCGGTGTAGATGGCGCCCAGCGGGCCGGCGCCGAGATCGCCCAGCGGCTGCGTGCTGTTGAGATCGAGGTTGGAGAGCAGGTTGTTGACTTCGTTCACGCCGCCGTTGGTTTCAAAACGCAGTCCGATGTTCACAGTAAGGTGGCGGGTAAGACGAACATCGTCCTGGGCGAAGAAGAACTGGTTCGAGACGCGGTTGCCGCGCACGGAGTTGCCGAAGCGCTGATTGTAGGAGAACGGCTTGCCGGCGGCGAAGTCGGCGAAGTTGAGGAAAACGAACTGGCCGCGGACCAGCCAGTCGTAGGAGCTATTGAGATGAACGCGGTTGATGTCGGCGCCGAATTTGAACTGGTGACGGCCGCGCATCCAGGTAAGCGTGT
Source organism: Bryobacterales bacterium (assembly GCA_016789755.1). Classification (GTDB taxonomy): domain Bacteria; phylum Acidobacteriota; class Terriglobia; order Bryobacterales; family Bryobacteraceae; genus CADEFT01. The sequence continues at coordinate 3,348 of JAEUQG010000454.1, read as the reverse complement.
CCATCAGTTCGTAGGTGGTTTGGGCGCGGTCCTGCGGGACGCTGTTCCAGACGCCGAGCGTCGAGATGCCGCCGTTGCTGAAGACGATTTCCGGGCCGAGGTATTCGGAGAGAGGATCGAAGGTGGGGCGTGTGCGGCCGAACGAGGCCAGCACCTGATTGACGAGGGTGGCGCCGAAACTGCGCGTATACGTGGCGGTAGCGTTCTGGGCCAGATCGCCGGAAGTGATGCCGCTCGAAGCAAGACTCGAGGAGATGAAGGCGAGAGCCGGCGATTGCTCCTTCAGCTTTTCGACACCGTAGCGCGCGCTGACGGTATCACGGGGGGTGAGGTTGGCATCGATGCGTGCGGAGAAAGCGAGCGTGTCGAGGAGGTTGGGCGCGCGGTTGCTGATGACGCCGCTGGGATCGGTGGGGACATTCATGCGGCTGAGCAGTTCGCGCGAAGTGGGATCGATGTTTCCGGCGATCTGATCGGGACGCGGCACCTGGGCCAGACGCGTGCCGCCTTCGCCTCCCGTTCGCTGCTGTTCGTAGGTGCCGAACCAGAACAGGCGGTCGCGCACGATTCTGCCGCCGGCGACGGCGCCCCAGTTGTTGTCGCGGTGGGGAGAAGTGTTGCCGGTGCGGTCGAAGTAATCGCGGGAATTGAGCTTGTCGTTGCGGAAGAACTCGAACAAGCGTCCGTGGAAATCATTGCCGCCACTCTTGGTCAGCACCTGGGCCTGGGCGCTGCTGTTGCGGCCGAACTCGGCGCTGAAGGTGTTGGTGATGAGCGAGAACTCACGGATAGCGTCGATGGGCACGGTGCCCAGACCGGCTTGGCCGGTGACCGCCGTATCGGTGGCCGTGGCGTTATCGACGGTGATGTTGTTGGCGCGTCCGCGCCCGCCGTTGGAGTTGAAACTGCCGGCGCCGAGGAAGGGGCTGCGTGGGGAGACGGGGACCACACCGGGGGCGGTGGCGGCGAGCGCCAGCACACCGGAGCGGGCGATGGGGAGTGCGACGATTTCCCGTGTTTCGACCGTGGTCTGCAGTTGGGCATTGGCGATATTGAGGGCAGGCTGCGTTTCCGAGACCGTAATTTCCTGGCGTGTGGATTGCAACTCGAGTTGCACCTTGACAGAAGCGGTCGCACCGCTGCTGACAGTAGCCGATGCGGTGTAGGCGGCGAAGCCCTGCGCCTCCACCTTGATTCGATAGGGACCGAGAGGGAGTTGAGTGAAGCGAACGGAACCGGCGGCGCCGGAGAACAGTTTGCGCGCAGCAGCCGTTTCGGCATGGAGGATGGACACGTTGGCATTGGCCACGGCTGCCTGGGTTGGATCGGTGACGAGGACTTGCAGGTCTCCGCTGATCTGGCTGAATGTGGGAAATGGAAGCGCGAACGCGGCGACGGTGAGAAAGATCGGTTGGAAACGCATCAAGACCCTCCACCCACAGTTTGCGGCGGGCGGGTCGGCGTTTGAAGTAGTAGGTAACCCCACTTAGAAAGGCGAAAGGCCTTAGTCTACGGTACTAGGTAGACGCGGGTTCTATGCCTCTGGGTGAAGGCGGATTCGTAGGTGGTTCCCGTGACGCTGATGGCGGTGGCCAGGGCATCGCTCAGCGCGCATCGATCTGTAACAACTGTAACTTCGCGGCGTGTTGAGAGAGGCAGGCCGGAGCGGGGATCGAGGATGTGGGAATAACGTGTTCCCCCGATGTCGAAATGCTGTTCGCTGTCGCCTGAGGTGGAGACTCCGCAGTTGTGGAGCTCGAGGACGCGGCCGCCGGCGATCTCGATTTGCCAGGCTGATTTTCGGGGTGGTGGATCGCCGATGGCGAGATCGCCGCTGACGGCGACCAGGGCTCGGCGGATACCGGAGGCGCGGAGCAGGGTGAGCGCCTCGTCGGCGGCGTAGCCTTTGGCGATGCCTCCGAGATCGAGTTGCATGCCGGGTTTGGAGAGCAGGACCGTGCGGCGGCGGGTGTTGAGTTGCATGTGCCGGAAGCCGGACCGGGCGAGGGCGAGTCTGCGTTCTACGTCAGTGGGCAGACGCAGAACTTTGCGGGTGTCGCGCCAGAGGCGGGTGAGGGCGCCGATGGTGACATCGAAGGCGCCTTCGGTTTCCGCGGATACTTGCTGGGCAAGGGTGAGGATGTTGAGCAGGTCGGCGCTGAGGGGCGCAGGCCGGCCGGCGGGGAGGCGGCTGGTTTCGCTGTCAGGTTTGTAGTCGCTGAGGGAGTTGTCGAGGTCGCGGATGCGGTTGAAGGCCTTTTCCAGGGCGCGCTGGGCGAGGACGGAGTTGGGGGCGTAAACGCGGATGGAGACGAGCGTCCCCATGTGCTGTTCGACGGCTTCGTAGCGTTGGAGGTCGGCGGCGTGGGCCGTCAGCAGCAGCGCGGCGAGGGAGAGGATCACTCTTTTTCGACGCCGTTGTTCCAGTATTGGAACATTTCCGCGGGCGTAGGGACTTTCACCGGGCGCACGAGGCGGAAGCCGAGCCACTGGGCGTCGGTGTGGTACCAGATGCTTTTGGGGAGTTGGGGGTCCTGCATTTTCCAACTGGCGTCGGAGCCGACGCGCGTGCCGCAACGGCAGGCATCGGGCTCATCGTTCCAGGAGCCGCCGCGGGCCACATGCGGATAGGGCTTGGTGGACTTGACCAAAGGGAGCAGCGTGACGGGCTGCTTCCATTGAGAATAATCGGGCGTGTATTGATCGAGGGTCCATTCCATGACGTTGCCGAGCATGTCATGGAGTCCCCAGGGGTTGGGCTTTTTCGCGCCCACCTTCTCGTATTTGCCGTTGCTGTTTTGGGCAAACCAGGCGCTGGCGGAGAGTTGGGAAGCATCGACGCCGCCATGAGGACCGGTTGCTCCGGCGCGGCAGGCGTATTCCCATTCGGCCTCGGTGGGGAGGCGATAGAAATGGCCGGTGCGGGCGCTGAGCCACTGGGCGTACTTATTTGCCGCGTGGTGGGTCATGCTGATGGCGGGGTAACCGTTGATGCCCATGCCGAAGCTCATTTCGACGTAGGGGCGGGTGGGACGGCTGACGGCATCCACCACGGTGTCGGCGCCGGGCTTCTCGCCGGCCTGCTGGCTGAACATAAAGAGGCGGTATTCGTCCCAGGTGACTTCGTGTTTTTGCATCCAGAAAGGTTCGACGCGGACCTTGTGCCGGGGCCCTTCGTCGGGGCGGCGGCCGGGTTCGTCATCGGGCGTGCCCATGAGAAACTCACCGGCGGGGATGGGGGCCATTTCGTAGCCGACGGTGGTGCCGGGAATAGTGTTCTTGTAAGGTTGGGACGGAGCGGCGGGTTTAGCGGAGGCGATGCGTTTGTGGAGTGCGGCGACGAGGGCT
>JAEUQG010000446.1 GCA_016789755.1 Bryobacterales bacterium | reverse complement strand
CACAGGCCCGCACGTTGGAGGCGCTCTGGGGGATGGATTATGGGATCGCGGCGATGGTGAAGAGGGTGGCGAGTGGCGATCCTGACAATGTGGAGTCACAGGCGGCGCGCCGCTACTGGATGGTGCTGTTTGGAGATGAAGGATTTCGACGAGGCGGGGACGACCCGCGCAATGCACTATTGAACTATGGCTACGCGATCTTGCGTGCTGCGACCGTGCGGGCGTTATCGGCGAGCGGGTTGCATCCGACATTTGGGCTGCATCACAGAAGCAAGCTGAATCCCTTTGCACTAGGAGACGATGTGATGGAGCCGTACCGGCCAGTGGTGGACCGGGCAGTGGTACGGGTGGTAAGAAGCGGAGGAAATCTGGCGATGTCACCCGGATTGAAGAAAGAGATACTCAGGATATTGGCGGAGCGTTACGAAATGGAGAGTGAAGAGAGAACATTATTCGATATTCTCACTAAGGCCGGGCAAGGATTGGCGGCGGCGGTGATGAGTGGCGACTTGAGCTGGAAGCCACCAATGTGGGATTTTCTGGATTGAGATGCCTGCGGCTGCGTATCGAGTCATGTGGCTGTTTGCACTGTTCGACCTGCCCGTTGAAACGAAGGAGCAGCGGCGGGAATATGCGCAGTTTCGCAAGAGTCTCTTGAGCGCGGGATTCACGATGCTGCAGTATTCGGTGTATGCAAAGCACATGGCGAGCGAAGAGGCTGCGGAGCACTTGCGCGCCAAAGTTCATGCAGCATTGCCCCCTCAGGGTCAAGTACGGCTGCTGACGGTGACGGACCATCAGTTCGGAAAGATGGAGGTATACGTTGGCAAAAGACGGCGTCCCGTGGAGCAGGCACCACTTCAGATATCGCTTTTCTGACGCGTCGCTCTGGGCAAGTCCCCTGCAACGTGGGAGTTGCAGGGGAGGTAGTGTATCAAAGCGGAGATTTCCGGCCAGCCCAAGCAGGGCCACTGAGAAGCTGCCACGTGCACGTAGTGTATCAAAGCGGAGATTTCCGGCCAGCCCAAGCACGATAACCTCTGTGTCACCTTGGCGAAGAGTGTATCAAAGCGGAGATTTCCGGCCAGCCCAAGCGGACTTGAATCGGGTACAACAATGGTTTGCAGTGTATCAAAGCGGAGATTTCCGGCCAGCCCAAGCATAGGCAGCCGAGGTTCTCTCCCACTTCCTCCTGGTAAGACCGCAAGAACTTGCCAACGGCGGTTCCGGCAACCCGGTAGCTTCTGGGCACTACAATAGAAGCTGCATGCTGATTTTGCTGGCCCTGCTGGGCGGGCTGGGGTGGGGACAGTTTGTGGGGGACTCCGCCTGCGCCGATTGTCACCGCAATATCGTCAAACGCTACGGCGCCACCACCATGTCCAAAGAGGGCGTGTTGTGCGAGAACTGCCACGGCGAGGCGCGGATGCATGCCAAGGGGGCCGGGCGGCTGGAGGTCCCTACCGCCTTGGAACCGGTTGAACGCGATGCGGTGTGCGCGCAATGCCACTTTCGCGGGGCGGGCCGGGTGGCTCGCGCCGGGCGCGATGTGCGGCGCTTCCGGGCCGGACAGACGCTGACACGCTATGCGGCCTCGTTCGTCTTCGTGGACGCTCCGGAGGAGGGCGGCGGAGCGGTGGAAGAGCTCGCCGCGAGCCGCTGCAAACAGAAGGCCGGGGCCGATTTGTGGTGCGGCTCCTGCCACGATAGCCATAGCGGGGCGGTGGACCGCTCGGCGTGCCTCGGCTGCCATGCGGCGAAACAGTGCGGGCGGGGCAAGGACTGCTCGGGGTGCCATATGGCGGGGGGCGATCACCGCATTGGGCGGCGGAAAACCGCTCGCCGGGCGGGCGGATGGCAGGTGCGGCCGTTCACGGCGGCCGATGGGGGCGCGCGCGAGCTAGGGCTTCAGTACTACGGTCTGTGGCAGAAGAGCGGCGATGGACGGCAACGAGAGGAAGCGGCACGGCTGCTGACGGGTTTGCTTAATAAGGATGCGGCAGTGGGGCGCGCCTTGGAAAATTTGAAGAAAGCTGGAACTAAGAAGCGATGAGAGCTAAGGCCTTTATCCTAGACATGGACGGTGTTTTGATTGATTCGAATCCATTACATGCCCAAGCGTGGCTCCTCTATCTATCGCAGTACGGAAAGGCCGCCGATTCTATGTTGGAACGCATGCATGGCAAGCGGAACGACCAGATAGTACGCGGACTATTCGGGGAAGACCTGAGCGAGGAGGAAGTCTTCGCGCACGGGGCTGCCAAGGAGGCATTGTACCGGGAGCTGATGAAGCCTCACGTGAAGGAGAAACTGATTCCGGGGGTAGCCGGGTTTCTGGAGCGGCACAAGGCGAAGCCCCTGGGGGTGGCGAGCAATGCCGAGCCGGCGAACGTGGCGTTCGTACTGGACGAGGGCGGGTTGCGTCCTTACTTTTCGGCGGTGGTGGATGGGCATATGGTGGAGCGGCCGAAGCCGGATCCGCAGATCTACGTGCGGACGATGGCGCAACTGGGCGTAGGTGCGGGGGAATGCGTGATTTTCGAGGACTCGGCGACGGGGATTGCGGCGGCGCGGGGGGCCGGGGCGCGGGTAGTGGCGGTACGGTCGACGGAGGCGTGGTTGCCGCCGACGGATTTTTCGATTCGCGATTTTGGAGATCCCGAGTTGGAGAGATGGCTATCGGAAAGCTAGGGCGCGGAATCCGGGTTGGCGCGTGGCTGCTGGCGATGGCGGCGTGGGGGCAAGCTCCGCTCGGGCTGGAGCAGGTGGGGGCGCGAAAGAGTCCGGACATGACTCCGGCACTGGAAGGCAAGCAGGTGCGGGTGCAGGCGACGGTGGCGTCGAAGCCGATTCTATTTGGGGAATACGCACATTTGCCGCTGCGCGACGGGACGGCGCACGGGTTGGTGTTGGAGGCTCCGGACTTCATGTTCGAGCAGGTGACGCCGGGCGATGTGCTGGAAGTGCGGGGAGTGATTGCGCAGCGGGGCGGGATGCCGGTGCTGCGCCCGTTTGAATTATCGACGGCGAGCCAGAGCGCGCCGCCGCAGCCGTTGTCGCGGCGGATCCAGCAATTGCAGCATGTGGAAGCGGTGGGATTGACGGCGTTGATACAGGGGCGGGTGGTGGCGCTGGGCGAAGACGCGGGGGGCGAGTATGTGCTGCTGAGCGACGATCAGCCGGTTCCCTACCCTGTGTATTTGCCGCGCACGGCGAACCAGATCGGGAGCGGGCTGAACCGGTACCGGGTAGGGGACCGGGTGCGGGTAACGGGGATGGCGGCGCAGGCGGCATCGGAGGCTCCGTTCAACAACAAGTTCCGGATGGTGGTAGCCGATGCGTCGGCGGTGTCGCTGGTGGAACGCAACTGGCTGGTGTCGCCGCAGGTGCTATTGGCGGCGATGGCGGTGTTATTCGGCGTGGGCGGGCTGGTGTTGTTGTGGCATCAGAAGAAGGCGCGGGTACGGCGCTCGATCCGGCGGATTCATGGATTTTGCGAAGAATTGCTGACGGCGGCGACGTTGGAGGATGTATACCGGAAGTTGCGCACGCTGGCGCCGCGGACGATGGAGATCAGCAGCGTGGAGGTGTTCCGTTACGACCGGACGGGACAGGTGCTGCGGCGGACGGTGGCTCCGGGTCCGGAGACGCTGCCGGCGCGTGCCGACCGCAACGATCAGCGCACCGATCATGCGGTGTCTCTGTGTTTCCGCAACCGCACGCCGCTGCACATTCCCGATACGCGGCGCAGCTCGCTTTATTGGGGGGCGAACCGGGAGAGCATCCCGCGGGGGGTGGTGTTGCTGCCGATGTTTGCCCGCGAGGAGCTGATCGGGGTGCTGGAGGTAGCGCAGTATGAGCGGCCACGGCGCTTCCACCTGGAAGAGCTGACGGCGTTGCAGCACATGGCCAACCAGGTGGCGATGGTGTTGAAGCTGATCGAGCAGTTGCAGAAGAAAGAGCAACTGATGCGGAGCGAGCGGCTGGCGGCGACGGGGCAGATTATCAGCGGCGTGGCGGGCGAGTTACGGGGTCCGCTGGAGTCGATTTTGTCGCTGGCGCATAAGCTGCTGGAGCATGGCGATCCGGAGGCGAAGGCGATATTGAACGAATCGCTGCGGGCGACGGCGATCTTGTCGCGTTACAGCCAGGTGGCGGCGAAGGACGAGGAAGTATCGAACGTGGAGATGAACGCGCTGGTGCAAAGCGCGGTGGCGGGGTGCCGCAAGGAGATGCAGGCGGGGGATCTGCAAGTGCAGATGGCGCTAAGCGGGGAGGCGCTGTGGGTGGCCGGGGCGAGCAAGCAGTTGGAGATGGTGATCAAGAATCTGATACTGCTGGCGGCGAGGTCGGCGAGGGCGTCGCTGGACCGGACGGTGAAAGTGGAGAGCGCGCTGAGCATGCGGCGGGTGGTGGTGGCGGTGCAGTATGGGGTGTTGTATTTCGATGAGACGCTGGGGGCGGAGCGGGGCGCGGGGCGGGAGTCGGAGGGGCTCGGGTTCAGCGTGTGCAAGGGGATACTGCACGGGCAGGGCGGCGACATCCGGGTGGTGCGGGCGGGGGAGAATTCCTGCCGGCTGGAAGTGGATTTGCCGGCCGCGTTTCCGGAGGAGGCGGCGCCGGCGGCGGGACAGAACGGGCACAAGCGGGGCTCGCGGGCGTTGACGGCGCTGATTCTGGAGCCGGATGTGCTGCATCAGCGGCGGCTGATTTCCTACTGGGCGGGGCGGAAGCACCGGGCAGTGCCGGTGGTGAACGAGACGGAAGCGCTCGAGTTGCTGCGGCGTGTGCGGATCGATGTGGTGTTTTGCGCGGTACGGATCGGAGCCGGGAATTGGGTGGAGTTTTTCGATCAAGTTCGGAATCAGGTGGCTGTGTTTGTGCTGCTGGCGGATGGGATGGAGTCCGACGCGAGCACGCTGTTTCCCGACGGCGAGGGGTTGCTGTTGCGCAAGCCGATGGAAGCGGGAGAAATGGACCGGTTATTGGGGAGGATCGAGCAGCGGGTGGAGTCGGTGGCGCAGCCGAGCGCGAGCTAATCTGGGGATTGGCTACTGGACGCGGGGCGGAACCGGGAGGAGGCGGCGGATGCGGTTGAGGGCCGGGCTGCCGGGCGTGGGCACGTAGTCCATGATTGCGCCCTGGTTGCGGAGGGCTTTGTGGAGTTGACCGGTGTCGATGGACTGGACGGGCAGGTTGGCGTCGATGGCCATTTTGGCGGCGATGCCGGCGGCCTGGCCGATGATCATGTACTGGGGCTCCATGCGCAGGGTGCTGTAGGCGACGTGGGTGGCGGAGAAGCAGACGGGGACGAGGAGGTTGGTGGACTCGGCGCGTTTGGGGGTGATCATGCGGTAGGGAATCTGGTAGGGCTGGACGGGCACCTGCATGTCGCCTTCGTTGAAGACGAAGCCGCCGGGGCCGATGATGCGCTGGACGTTGTGCGAGTCGGAGTTGTAGGAGCCCATGCCGATGGCGTCGGGTTTGGTGCGTTCGGTTTGGATGTCCTTTTGCGACATGACGTATTCGCCGATCATGCGGCGGGCTTCGCGGACGTAGAGTTGATGGGGCCAGTGATGGTTATCGGTGAACTCGTCTTTGGAGAGGCCCCAGGAGTTGATGTCGTTCCGTAGGGATTGGGGGACGCGGGGATCGTGAGCGAGGAACCAGAAGAGGCCTTGGGTGTATTCGGTGTGGTCGCGCCAGATTTCGTCGCGGCGGGCGTAGGAGGCGTTGGGGTAGTCCCAGGATTTGCCCAGGTAATCGGTGGAGAAGCCGCCGTAGTTGTTGAAGTCGGCTTTGTGATTGGGGATGAAGCCGACGCCGAAGAATTCGCGGTAGTGGAGGGGGCGGCCGGCGGCTTTCTGTTCGAGGGCGGCGATTAGCTGGGCGAGCAGCTCAAAACGTTTCGGGTCGTAATTGTTTGGCTTGGGGAAAGGGACCTGATTGGATTTGTCCTGGGTGAGGACGAGGCGGAAGTTGTAGGCCTGGACTTTGCGGTCGCCGTCGCCTTCGTTACCGAGCTTGTCCGATTGGATTTCTGGGAGGAGTTTGCCTTGTGCGTCGCGGCCGGTGAGCTTGACGACGAATTGGTGTTTGGGGGTGTTGGTGCGGACGCCGGCGAGGGACTCATTGTATTCGCGCGAGGATTCGCGGCCCCAGGTGAAGGAGACTTTGGCCTGGGCCATGAGGTCGCCTTCGTAGGTGGCGTCGGCGAAAACTTTGGCGCGGTAGATGTCTCCGTTTTCGGTGACGATTTCGCGGATGGCAGCGCCGTCTTTGACGATGCCGTTGTTTTCACGGAGGCGGCGGTGGAGGAAGACGTGGACTCCTTCCTCTTGCAACATTTCCTTGAAAATTGTTTCGGCGATATGGGCTTCCATGAGCCAGGCGACGTCGTGGAGGTAGCGGGACATGTTGTACTTGACGGCGGCGCGCGCGTAGAATTCGAGGGCCATGCCGCCGATGACTTCGCGGCGGCCGACGTCGGTGCGCTGGAGGCCGCCGCTGGCCATGCCGCCGATGTTGCGGCGGGGTTCGAGGAGGGCGACTTTGAGGCCGGAGCGGGCGGCGCTGACGGCGGTGGCGACGCCTCCGGCGGTGGCTCCGTAGACGACGATGTCGTAGGTGGCGGTAGCGGCGTGGAGCGCCGAGGCGGAGAGGAAGACAAGAAGCAGTTTCATGGTGAGGAATCAGCGAATGAGCTTGAGGCCGAAGTGGATGTAGCGGGGGAAGCCGGTGGTGGCGGTGACGCGTCCGAACAGGGTGTTAGTGGGGGCGGTGTTGGGGCCGGCGAGGTTGGAGTGGTTGAGGGCGTTGAGGTATTCGGCGCGGAACTGGAAGCGCCACTTTTCGGCGAGTTGGAAGTTCTTCACGGCGGAGATGTCCCAATTGTCGACGGAGGCGGTGCGGAGTCCGCTGAAGCGCGTGGAGTGGGGGAGCAGGTTTTGGGCGAGTTGCTGGGCGGGGACGCGATTGAAGATATCGGTGTTGAACCAGCGGTCGAGGGTTTGGGCGCTGCCGGCGAGGCGCGCGGTGCGGATGTCGCCGGTCATGAGGACGTTGCCGAATCCGATGGGGCTGCCGGTGTTGCGCTGCCAGACGGCCTGGGCCTGCCAGCCGGCGGCGATGTGGCGGAGGACGGCGTTGCCGTTGGAGAGGAAGCGCTTGCCGCGGCCGAAGGGGAGTTCGTAGAGGGCGCTGAGGGCGAAGCGGTGCGTGCGGTCGAGATCGGAGACGACTTCTTCGAGGAACGTATCGGCGTCGTTGCGGAAGGACATGGCTTCCATGAATTTCGACCAGGTCCAATTGAACTGGGCGGTGAGTCCGCCCTTCATGCGGCGTTCGGCGCTGAGTTGGAGGGAGTGATACCAGGAGTAGCCGATGGGTTCGGAAGAGGCGACGGAGGTGAATTGGGGATAGGGGCGGAGGAGTTGCTGGCGGCCGACGTTTTGTCCGGCGAGATTGGTGCCGGGGAGCGGGAAGAAGGGATTGGGGACCTGGGTGGTGAGGAAGTCGATGGTGGGCTGATCGCGGGTGGGGGATTTACTGAGGTAGGTATTGGGGACGGGGTTCGACTGGCGCGAGGCGCCGAGTCCGGTGCCGCGGTTGCCGACGTAGGTGAGTTCGATCACCGATTCGCCGGGGAGCTGGCGTTGGAAGCCGAAGCTGTAGCGCTGCATGTAGCCGTTGCGCGATTGGGGGAAGAAGAAGCTGACGCCGCGGCCGATGTCGGTGGAGAGTCCGCCGGCTGCGCCGAGGGGTTGCGACCAGCCGCGCGGGAAGGGATTGGCGAGGGAGGCGATGAAGCTGCGGCCGTTGTCTTCGGAGGCGACGAGGGTGTTGACGATGGAGTAGCCGCTGAGGTTGACGGAATTGCGGTCGGCGCCGATGGGGACGAAGAAGACTCCGTAGCCGGCGCGGAGGACGGTGGATTGGATGGGGGTCCAGGCGAGGCCGATGCGGGGGGCGAGGTTATTGCGATCGGGCATCCAGAGGGTGCGATCGGCGCCGGCGGCTCCGGCAAAGCGAAGGCCGCCGAGGACTCGGAATTGTGAGGCGGGGATTTCGGGGATAGGGCGTTGGGTGTAGTTGGCGATGGCGCGGGCGGCGATGGGGCTGGTGGCGGCGAAATCGAAATCCTGGACACTGCGGTTGAAGCGCTCGGTGATGGGGGAATCGTAATCCCAGCGGAGGCCGAGGTTGAGGGTGAGATTGCGGCGGATACGCCAATCGTCTTGCAGGTAGAAGCTGAGGGCGAGGGATTGTTCGGCGGAGGAATCGTTGACGTTGATCTGGCCGCCGGTGGGGATGCCGAGGAGGAAGGCGGCGAGGTCCTGGCCGATGGGGGCGGCGGGGGAGTTGTCGAGGGGGCCTTGGGTCCAGGTATTGGCGAAGTTGATGGTGGGGGTCATGTTGGCGAAGTTGTAGTTGTGTTCGCGGTAGATGCGGAATTCGGCGCCGGTGCGGATGGTGTGGTTGCCGCGATTGAGCGATACGTCGTCGGTGACGGTGGTGTAGTTGGAGAAGGCTCGGGAGTTGGTGCCGGTGCCGAGATTCTGAAAGGCGTTGACGTTGATGGTGGGGAAGGCGATGGCCTGGGGGCTGATGCCGGCGGCGAGGCTGGGATGGAAGCCGAGGCTGGTGAGGTCGTAGCCGGAGTGGAGGGGGAAGAAGCTCTGATCGAAGCGGGTGAAGCCGATGCGGAAGTCGTTGAGCAGGGATGGGGAGACGACGAAGATGTCATCGAAGACGATGCCGTTGTTGCGGCGGAAGCGATCCTGGCCGTTGGCGATGGTGCCGAGGACCTGGCCGGAGGAGAAGAGATTGTAGGTTTGGTTGTAGCGGCCGAAGGCGCGGTGTTTGTCGCTGAAGTTGTGATCGACCTTTGCGGTGTGGGAGTAGAATTCGTTGAGCGAGCGCGGGAGGAGGGTGAAGTTGTTGCGGCCGTCGACGGTGCCGGTGGTATTGGAGGCGGGCCAGAAGGGCATGAAATTTTTGGCGACGGCGGCGATGCGGGAGGCGGGGACGATGTTGCCGGGGAGCGGTTGGCGGGAGAAGCGGCCGTTGGGGGCGGCGGCGATGGTGGCGGGATCGTAAATCTGATAGATGGCGCCGACGTTGAGGAGGGCGGAGAGATCGCCGTTGCGCTGGGCGGCGCCGGGGACGGTGTAGAAGCTGTTGCCGCGTTCGACGCCGGGGCGGGTGAGTCCTTCGAAGGCGTAGAGGAAGAAGCTTTTGTTTTTGCCGTTGTAGAGTTTGGGGAGATAGACGGGGCCGCTGAAGGTGAAGCCGAAGCGGTTGAGGATGTTGAGGGGGTTAACGGATTTGATTTTGGCGGGGGTGACGGGGCCGGTGGCGGGGTTGTAGAGATTCTGGCGCTGGAAGAGGTCGAGGGACTGGAGTTTATTGTTGTTGTGGAACCAGTGGAAGATGGAATGGAAATCGTTGGTGCCGGAGCGGAGGACAACGTTGACGTTGCCACCGGGGGCGCGGCCGACGCTGGCGTCGTAGGTAGCGGTTTGGACTTTGAATTCGGCGACGGCTTCGGTGGGGGGAGCGAAGGCGGCGTTGGAGCCCCACATACTGGGAGTGCCGTCGATGGTGAATTCGAGCGATCCGCTGCGTGTGCCGTTGACGGAGAGGCTGGAGAGGACTTCGACGGCGGGGCCGAGGCTGGGGTGATTAGGGGCGCCGAGGTTGACGACGCCGGGGGCGAGGCGGGAGAGGGAGAGAGCGTTGCCGCCGGGGAGCGGGAGGTCGACGATGCGGCGGGTATCGACGACGCGGCCGAGGCTGCCGGTGGCGGTTTCCAGGAGGGAGGCCTGGCTGGTGACGGAGATGGATTCGGTGATCTGGCCGACTTCGAGGGTGAGGTCCTGGGTGATGCGGTCGCCGACGCGGACGGAAACATTTTTGCGCTCGAGTGTTTTGAAGCCCTGGGCGCCGACGGAGAGGGTGTAGTTGCCGGGGTAGAGGTAGAGGAGGTCGTACGCGCCGGCGTCGTTGGATTTGGCGGTGAGGCGGACGGAGGTTTCGGTGTTGACGGCGGCGACATCGACGTTGGGGATAGGGGCGCCGGAGGGGTCGAGGACACGGCCGGAGATGCGTCCGCGGACGTCCTGGGAGGGGAGGAGGGGGGTGAGGATGAGGAGGAGGGGGAGGAGCCTGAAGTGGGACATGGTTGTTTTCAGGCTAGCAGGGTTGGGGTGGGGGAGCGGGTGAGGCGAATCGGTAGAACCGAGGATGCCCCATTTGGTACCGTCAGATTAGTCCATGAAGGCTGGGAGATTGAGAAGTTGGATGCCCTAACCGTTTCGCAAGATCGCCCGTCGAATCGCCCAACTGAGCCCAAGGCCAGACAGGGGATGATGTTCGCTCCTCAGTATGATTCCGCGGCGCGGACATTGGAACGGAACGGTGTCGTCTACACGAAAGATTGGGTCGTCGATTTTCTGTTGGACCTTGCCGGATACACGGAAGACACGAATCTTGTGGATGCTCTGGCTGTTGAGCCTGCAGCGGGAGAAGGCGCGTTTCTCGTTCGCATGGCGGAGAGACTCATCTTGTCTTGCCGCAGACAGAGCCGCCCAATCGGCGATTGCAGAACTTCCTTGATCGCCTGCGAACTCGACGACTCCAGCGCAGAGGTTGCGAAGAAAGCGGTCCACTCGTTGCTGGGCAGGATGAGTGTTCCGGATGATGTAGCCCAAACCTTGGTCGAGAGCTGGATCAGAACCGGGGACTATCTTTTTGAGGCATTCCGCTTGCCGCCGGCACAATTCGTGATCGGAAATCCTCCGTACATTCGCCTTGAAAACATTCCGGAGGAAGTAGCAGGTCTCTACCGCGATTCGTATCCAACAATGACCGGCCGGGCGGATCTTTACGTTGCCTTCTTTGAAGCTGGATTGAGCCAGCTTACCGACGGCGGTGTATGTGCGTTTATATGCGCTGACCGATGGATGCTCAATCAGTATGGAGCAAAGCTGCGAAGCCTGGTCTCATCGCGGTTCGCTGTGGAAACGATTGTGGAGATGCACGATGCCGACGCTTTTCAGGATGACGTTAGCGCGTACCCGGCAATCACAATTATTCGAAGAGGACATCAGCAAGATGCACTGGTAGCGCGCGCAAAGACTACAGTCGAATCAAGGGGCGGCAAAGCGCTGGCTCAGGCGCTAGCAGCGGTTCGATCAGGGAATCCAACCGAAGCAGTTCCCGGCCTTACCTGCTCGCTCGTCCATAAGTGGTTCCGAGATTCCGATCCGTGGCCCTGCAGTTCGCCGGCACGGCTCGCACTCTTGCGGCGACTGGAGGAGGAGTTTGAGCCTCTCGAATCGGAAGGGAACGCCGTGAAGGTGGGGATCGGTGTCGCTACCGGCCTCGACGAGGTATTCATTACGAAGGACGGATCACTCGTTGAAAGCTCGCGCCTTCTTCCACTTGCCTTAGCGCGGGACACGCTTACGGGTCACTTGAGATGGTCCGGACACTACCTGATTGATCCGTGGACTGTTGAAGGTCTGGTTGATCTTGGCGACTACCCACGACTGAAGGAGTACTTTGAGCAGCGTGCAGAACTTGTGAAGAGACGGAACACAGCGCAACGAAATCCCCGCGGTTGGTATCGAACGATCGATCGCGTAGCGCATTCGCTGACCGCGAAACCCAAGCTCTATATTCCGGACATCAAGAATCAGCTCAATCCGGTCTTGGATTGCGGCACAACGTATCCTCACCACAATCTCTATTTTGTTCACTCAGACGTGTGGGACCTCGAAGTGCTCGGCGGCATTCTTCTGTCGGCGGTGGGACAATTATTCATCGAAGCCTATGGGGTTCGGATGCGTGGCGGCTACCTGCGATTCCAGGCACAATACTTGCGGCGAATTCGCATACCAGCTCCTGATTCCATCCCTCCGCTTCAGAGATCAGAACTAGCGCGCGCTTTTCGCGAAAGGGACCGGCGGTTGGCAACTGAAGTCGCGCTTCAGGTCTATGGGATCAGACCAGCAGAGATGGAGGCATCGCTTGAATACTGACCGGCGCCTGCACGAAGCGGTTCAGAGCTTTTGGACGGCCCGAACGCGGAATCTTCAAAAGCAAAGGGCGAGTGGTAAGGTAGACGCCGGCACTCGTGGAGCGGTGACGGGTGGAACCCAAATGGGTGGGCTCGAAGTTCTGGTCGCGGACATCCTTTGCGATGCAGGGCTTGAGAGGGTAGAGGTAAGAACAAGAACCGCATTGGAGCTTCCTGGATACTATCGCGCGGAAAAGAAGTGGGATCTCATTGTTGTTTCGGAGGGCACCCTGGTTCTCGCGATGGAGTTCAAGAGTCAAGTAGGGCCGTCATTCGGAAACAACCTCAACAATCGTTCAGAGGAGGCGCTAGGGAGCGCGACATGCCTCTGGACCGCGTATCGTGAAGGGCGCTTCGGAACCGCCCCGCGGCCTTTCCTGGGATATCTCTTCCTGCTTGAGGACTGTCCCGAAGTGAAGAGACCAGTTCGGAACAAGGAGCCGTACTTTGAGGTGGACCCCGTGTTCAAAGGCAATCGCATCGAACGAAAGGGCAAGCACCTCTATTCTGGCGTGTCATACAGCGAGCGGTACGAAGTGCTGATTCGCCGATTAGTGCGGGAGAACGTATACACAGCGGCGACGCTGATCATGACGACCAATGAAGATCCCACGATCATTTCTCAACCCGCGGAAGACCTGAGTTTCAGGCGATTCGAGGCTGCTCTGCGCGGTCATGCCGTTACGTTTTTGGGAAGCAGGCAGTCCCCTGAGCCGTAGGTTCAGGCTAGCAGGATCGGGGTGGGATCTGGCCGTTAATCCTGGAGGTGTTGGCGGAGGAGTTGGCGGAGTTCGTGGAGGGTGGAGGCGGCGGCGGGGTCGTGGATGCGGTTGCGGAGTTCGGCGGGGTCTTCGGCGAGGTGGTAGAGTTCGTCCATGTTTTCGAGGGTGGTGTAGTGGATGTACTTCCAGTGGCGGGTGCGGACGGCTTGCCAGTCGGGGAAACGGATGCCGGCTTTTTCCTGGAAGTACTCGCAGAAGAAGGAGTCGCGCCAGGGGGCTTGCGGGTCTTTGAGGAGGGGAAGGAAGGAACGGCCGTGGAGTTTGTCGGGCCAGGTGATGCGGGCGAGTTCGAGCATGGTGGGCATGACATCGATGTTGAGGGTGAGGTGATCGAAGACGGCGCCGGGTTTCACCAGTTTGGGATAGCGCAGCAGAAAAGGAATGCGGATGGAAGGCTCGTAGGCGACGCGCTTGTTATCGAAGAGGCCGTGTTCGCCCATGAGGTAGCCGTTGTCGCCGGTGAAGATGAAGACTGTGTTGTCGAGTTGGGCGGTGGCGGCGAGGGCCTGACGCAACATGCCGATGCCTTCGTCGACGGAGGCGAGGCAGCGGAGCTGATCCTTGAATACGGCGTCGGGGGTGCGGGGGCGGCCGCGGCGTGATTCGGCGGGCTCGGGGGTGGCGCCTTCGATGCGGAGCGTGTCGATGCGCTGCCCGATTTTACGGGTGAGCATAGGCTTGCCTTCGAGGTCGCCGGGCGGAGGCGGAGTGAGTTGGAAGGGCGGGAGACCGGCGTAGAGCTTGTCGTGGCGGGGGGCGGGCAGGTAGGGGATGTGGACGGCTTTGTGGGAGACATACAACACGAAGGGGCGGGAATGTTTGCGGCGGACGAAGGCGGCGGCTTCCTGGTTGAGGTAGTCGGTCATGTAGCCGCGAAGCTGGCGGGATTCGCCGTTGTAGTTGACGACGGGATCGATGTAGATGCCCTGGCCTTTGAAGCTGACCCAGTGGTCGAAGCCGGGGCGGCGGGAGTCGTCGAGACCCATGTGCCATTTGCCGATGAAGGCGGTTTCGTAGCCGGATTCGCGGAGAAGGCGGGGCCAGGTCATGAGGGTGTGGGAGATTTCGGTGAGTCCGGTTTTATCGTTGTTGATGACGCGGTGGGAGTGGGGATAGAGTCCGGTGAGGAAGCTGGCGCGGCTGGGCGAGCAGAGGGGAGTGGCGCAGAAGAAGTTGGAGAAGCGCGCGCCTTCGGCGGCGAGGCGGTCGAGGTTGGGGGTTTGGGCGATTTTGCTGCCGGTGGCGGCGAGGGCGTCGTGGCGGAGGTCGTCGGCGATGACGAAGACGATGTTGGGCCGGGTGGGCGGCGGTGGAGCGGCGGCGGCGAGAGAGGCGGCGAGGAAGGCGCGGCGATGCATGAGGAGATTTTGTCAAAAAACGTGAAAGGAACGGGCGGCGGGCGGCATACCCCGACAGAGGAGACTGAACATGCACCCATCCTTACGTACCTTTCTGGCGGCGATGGCCGCCTGCTTTCCACTGGCCGCGGCTCCGGCCGACGATGCGGGTTCGCTGCGGGTCATCGACCGGGAGGGACACATCGGAGCGCACTGCCCGTTGCGGCGGACCGAGGTGAAGGCTTCGATCAGCGGCTTTCTGACGCGCGTCACGGTGACGCAACATTTCGAGAATCCGCTGGCGGAGCGGATCGAGGCGGTCTACACGTTTCCGTTGCCGCAGAGCGCGGCGGTGGACGATATGACGATGTTGGTGGGGGAGCGGACGATCAAGGGGAAGATCAAGCCGCGGGAGGAAGCCAAGGCGATTTACGAGGCGGCGCGGCAGGCGGGAAGGACGGCGAGTTTGCTGGAGCAGGAACGGGCGAATATCTTCACGCAATCGGTGGCGAACATACGGCCGGGGGAGAAGGTGAAGATCACGATCAGCTATGTGGAGACTCTGCGCTATGAAGCGGGCAGTTACGAATTTGTGTTTCCCATGGTGGTGGGACCGCGCTACATCCCGAAGCGGCTGACGGATGCCACGCGCATTACGCCGCCGGTGACTCCGGAGGGGACTCGGGCGGGGCACGATATTACGTTGGAAGTGGCGCTGGATGCGGGCGTGCCGATCGAGGTGCTGCGATCGCCGTCGCATGAAGTGCTGACGGAGCGGATGGATGGGCGGCGGGCGGCGGTGAAGCTGAAGAATCAGGCGACGATTCCGAATAAAGACTTCGTACTGCAGTACGATGTGGCGGGGAGGAAGATTGAAGACGCGGTGCTGACGCATCGGGGGGCGAAGGGCGGCTTTTTCTCGCTGATTCTGCAGCCACCGGACCGGGTGGCGGAGGCGGAGGTGACTCCGAAGGAACTGGTGTTCGTGCTGGACACGTCGGGATCGATGTCGGGGTTTCCGATGGAGAAATCGAAGGAAGTGATGCGCATGGCGCTCACGTCGATGCATGCGCGGGATACGTTCAACATCATCACGTTCGCCGGGGACACACATGTTCTGTTTCCGCAGCCGGTGGCGGCGACGGCGGAGAATGTGGCGGCGGCGCGGAATTTTCTGGAAGGGCGGCGCGGCGGCGGGGGGACGGAGATGATGAAGGCGATCAGGGCGGCGCTGGCTCCGACGGCGAGCCAGGAGCATGTGCGCGTGGTGGCGTTTCTCACCGATGGATATGTGGGGAACGATCTGGATGTGATCGCGGAGGTGAAGAAGTATCCGAACGCGCGGGTGTTCAGTTTCGGCATAGGGAATGCGGTGAACCGGTTTTTGTTGGACAAGATGGCCGAGCATGGGCGTGGGGAAGTGGAGTACGTGACGCTGAACGCGGATGGTTCGGCGGCGGCGAAGCGGTTCTACGAGCGGATGCGGACGCCGTTGTTGACCGATATACGGATGGAATGGAACGGGCTGCCGGTGACGGAAGTGTATCCGAAGCGGATTCCGGATTTGTTTGCGGCGAAGCCGGTGGTGATTCACGGGCGGTTCACGGCGGCGGCGAAGGGAGTGGTGAAGCTGTACGGGAAAAGCGCGGGGCGGGAAGTGGTGCGCACGGTGCAGGTGGATCTGCCGGCGCAGCAGGGCTCGCACGATGTGCTGGCGCCGGTGTGGGCGCGGACGAAGATTGAGGATTTGACATCGATGGATTATGCGGGGGTGCAGCGGGGGACGGTGGCGCTGGAGTTGCGGAATGAGATTACGAAGCTGGGGCTCGATTTCCGGCTGATGACGCAGTTCACGGCGTTTGTGGCGGTGGAGGAGAAGATGGTGAGCGAGGGCGGGGCTCCGCGGCGGATTGAAGTGCCGGTGGAGATGCCGGAGGGGGTAAGCTATCAGGGTGTGTTTGGAGAACGGCTGGCGGGGAGCGGGCCGGCTCCGGTGGCGATGCGCTCGCGGGTGGCGGCGACGGCGGGATTTGCCGGTGGGAATGTGTGGGCGCGGAAAGATGCGGAGGCGCAAGTGGCCGGAGGGCCGGCGGCTTTACCGGCTCCGCTGCCGGCTCCGAAGGAAGAGCGGGATGTGGCGAGCAGGCAGGCGGAGCCGCGGAAGAGTGCGCTCGAGAAGCTGCATCCGACGCTGGCGGCGATGCTGCCGGTGCAACCGAAGTCGGTGCTGAAGGTGAAGGTGTATTTGACGGGCGATGGGACGGCTACGGTGCAGAAGCTGGCGGCGTTGGGGGTGACCGTGGTGCGTCACGATACGGCGGGGGGATTCCTGGTGGTGCGGACGGCGGTGGAGAATCTGCTGGCGGTGGTGAAGGTGAATGGAGTGCGGTATGTTTCGCCGGTAGAGTGATGGGGGGTGGATGGAAGGGGCGGGTGGCGGCGCCTGCCCCCTTTGAGCCGAGGGTGAGCGCCATGGCGCGGGTCCGGGCGGTATGATAGCAGTATGACCCGGTCGAAGATTGCGATCACTTTGCCGAAGGATCAACTGGCCAGAGTGCACCGGGAAATCCGCGCCGGACGAGCAGATTCCGTGTCGGGGTACATTGCGCGGGTGCTGGCGGAGCAGGAAAAGCGGGAATCGCTGCGGGTGCTGCTCGCCGACTTGATGGAAGAACATGGAGAGCCGGGGGCAGAGGAGACGAAGTGGGCAAAGCGCGCGCTCTTGCAACACCGGCGGGGATAACGCTCGACACAGGCGCGCTGATTGCCTTGGATCGCGGCGATAAACGGATGATCGCCTTGCTCCGTGAGGCGTTAGTGCGTGGTTGTGTGTTTCGAGTGCCGTCCGGCGTTCTGGGACAAGCCTGGCGGGATGGCCGTGTTCAGGTTACGCTGGCGCGGTTCCTGCGGAGCGAGGAAGTTGAAATCGTTCCTCTGGACGCCCAGTTGGCCCGCGCCTGTGGAGAACTCTGCGGCGCCAGGCAGACGTCGGACATTGTCGACGCGTCCGTGGTGATCGTGGCCAGGGCGGGCCGAGACGCGATCGTGACGAGCGATGCGAACGACCTGCGGCGGCTAGATCCAACGGCCCCCATCATCGCCATCTAGGCAACTCAGGTCAACCCCAAAGAGTTCGTCTATTTGAGGAACTCGCCCGCTCTACGCGACGGGTGGAGCGGGCGTTGTAGGTACTTAAGAAATAACGATCATCCACCGGATCGAACGCCGGTGCGGCGGGTTTGGAGACCTCGACATGGCAAGGATTTCAGATGAGGCGGAGTCCGAGTCTAGCTTGGAAGGGATTGCCTGCTTGTTGGTTAGACCGTTATGCGAGCGCTAGCGAGGATTTTGATCTCGTTTCGCGACGTCACGCGGCGATCTTGAAACCGACTTTGGCGAAGAGCTTCTCCTGGTCATCAGCGACGCGTTGGTAGAGCCGGTCCAGTTGCGATCGCCGCAGCTCTTGAAGCTATTCTCTCCGGGTTGAGTTGCGTGAATCGTGTGCACTGGATCTTGAGGAACTCGCCCGCACAACGCGCCGGGTCTAACCGCGGCACACGAGTTCCTGAACATGCTGGGGGCCCCGCCCCGGCCTGTGCGGGCTTGGATGTCCCGGCTTGATATACTGAACCACATGGTTCAGTATACGGGAACCGTGCTCGATGCTTCATTCGCCGCGCTTTCCGATGCCACCAGGCGTGGCGTTCTGGAACAACTCGGACGCGAGGAGGCTTCTATCACGGAGCTTGCGGGGAAGTTTCACATGACGCTGACGGGGATGAAGAAACACGTCAGCGTCCTGGAGCGGGCGGGGCTGGTTACTACGGAGAAGGTGGGGCGGGTGCGGACGTGCAGGCTCGGGCGCGGGCTGGAGCGGGAGGCGGCATGGATTGAGAGCTACCGGCGGCTGTGGGCCGCTCGATTCGATGAATTGGACGAGCTTGTCGAGGGATTGAAACAGAAGGAGAGAGCCGATGGACGAAAGAAGAGACAGTGACAGGAGCGGAGCAAAGTACAACACGACGGTGGAACGGAAGTCCGAACGCGAGTTGGTCGTGACTCGAACCATCAAGGGTCCGGCACATATCGTCTTCGATGCATGGACGAAACCGGAACTGCTTCAGCGGTGGTGGGTACCGAAGTCGTTTGGAGCGGCCTTCCTTTCCTGCGAGGCCGATGTTCGCACGGGGGGCACGTACCGATTCGTGTTCAGCCACCCTGCCGCTGAGCAACCTATGCCGTTCTTTGGCAGGTATGTCGAAGTGATTGCGGGCTCGCTCCTGGTTTGGACGAATGAGGAGGGTGGTGAGGATGGGCCCGTTACGACGGTGACCTTCGAGGAAAGCGGTGGCGAGACGCTGGTGGTGATACGGGAACTCTATCCCTCGAAGGAAGCCCTCGACGATGCAATGGAGACGGGCAGCATCAGTTGGTCCGGCGAGCAGTTCGAGCAGTTGGATGCGCTTCTGCGAGCGCCGGTCTAAAAGAAGAGGCGGAGTCCGAGTTGGGCTTGGAAGGGGTTGCCTACCTGCTGGTTGTTGGCGTCGTAGGCGCCGTCGGTGATTTTGAGGCGTTGGAAGCGCGGATCGATGGGGGCGGCGCCGCCGGTGTCGGTGAGGCCGGGGCCGTAGAAGGAGGCGTTGGGGC
>JAEUQG010000395.1 GCA_016789755.1 Bryobacterales bacterium | reverse complement strand
TGCTGCCGAATGCGGAGAGTCCGCCGGCGCCAGTTGCACCAGTTGCACCAGTCGCGCCAGTTGGTCCTGTGGGGCCTGTGGCTCCGGTCAGTCCGAGAGTGCCGGTTGGCCCGGTTGACCCGGTGGGACCCGTTGCACCGGTAGTGCCGGTAGTGCCGGTGGCGCCGGTTGATCCGGCTGGGCCGGTGGATCCAGTTGGGCCGATGGGACCGGGTGATCCGGTAGGGCCGGCAGGCCCGATGGGCCCTGTTGGTCCCGCGGGGCCGGCGATGCCTTGGGCTCCCGTGGGGCCGGCAGCGCCTTGCGCACCGTTGAGGCCGTTGGGGCCTGTGAGTCCGGTTGGGCCGGTGGGGCCAGCAGGTCCGGCGGGTCCCGCGGGGCCGGCAGGACCGCCGCCGGCGAGGTCGGTGTAGTAGCCGTTGATGTCGATCAAGACGTGAGCGGGATTGGTCACGAAGATGGAGATGGCTCCGGCGGTTCCGGCGGCCACCACGGCGGCATTGGCAACGACTTTCCCTTCGAAGGAATTGAGGGTTGACACATTGGGGCGGGGCTGACCGGTGGGCCAGGCGGTGAGGAACTGCACGGGTTCGATAGGGAGGAGCGTGATGTTAAGGGAATAGGCACGAGCATTCGTGGGAATTCCACATTTACCCGAGGGAATGGGCACGTCGCGTTGCTGGGGCTGGCCGCCGCCGAGTTGCGGCTGGCCGAAGGGGCCCTGGAATCCGAGGACGGCGTAGTCGGGTCTAGTATCCATGACGCGGCAAGGGGTCACGGCGACCAATGGCAATTGCCCAGTGATGGCCGCGGCGCGTTCGCCGGGAATCGTTGTGTCAGGCGTCCAGTAAAGTGGGGCCGGCCAGTTGACAAGGCCGACATCTTGCGCGGGGAGTGTTTGAAGACCCGCGAGCGAAATGACAATCGCCAGGGAACACCGAAGGGTTCTCAAGCGCATGACCTTCACAGTAGCACGTTACGCGATTCGGCTCCCGGTTGACTGTATTTTTCTTGCAGTCCATGAAGCATGGGAGACGGGCTTGCGGCCGTTTTTGTTTCGCTATTCGCGCGGGATGAGGCGGATCATGCTGAGAATGACAGTGAATTTACGATCATCGGGCGGGGCATGCCAGATAGGGGAGGCCAGGATTTCGACGTTATATTCTGGAGCGGAGGGGACATCGGCCTCGAGGACGAAGAGACCGGTGCGGTCGAGGGTCCATTCGCCTATGGGCTGGCCGTTGACGAGGAGGCGGAGGTGGGGCTGGCGGCCGCGTTCGAAGGATTTTTCGTGGGCGGAGCCGCGGATGCGGATGCGTTGGGGAATGTCGCGGACGCGTTGGAGGCGGGCGGTAGCGCGTTCGCCGATCCAGCGGTATTTGTTGCCGAAGACGCCTTCGAGTTCGTACCAGCCATCGAGCAGGCGCTGTTCGTGGGAGGGGAGGCAGAAGTCGATGAGGTCGGGGCTATCGCCGGGGTAGAGCTCTTTCTTTTCCTTGGAAGGAAGCAGGTTGTAGACGCCGCCTTCGAGGGGTGCGGTATAGCCGCAGGAGGAGCAGACAACTGAGTCTTCAGCGTTGCGGGACAGATCGCGGTGGCAATCGGGGCAGCGGAAGAAACGTTCGAATTGCGCCATGGAGGCGATGGGGTTCTGGGGCGTTCCGGCCTTTTTGCAGACGGCGGCGAGGGTGCCGCCGAGGAGTTTAGCGGCGCGCCATTCGCTGCCATAGGGATCGAGTTTGATGGCGGCGCGTTTGACGATGCGTTCGCCCCAGCCGCGCTCGGGGACGAACATTTGATACTCCTGCGAGGCGAAGTGGCGGGTGATCATTTCGTGCCACTCTTTGAGTCCCATGGTGTGATTCTGGCGGATGCCGAAGCTTTCTTCCTGATGCGCGCCGATGACATCGCGGACGAAGTAGCCGAGGAGGCCCCAGTCGTAGAGTTTGCGCTCCCAGGGCTTCATGGTGTCGTAGTAGGGGCAGCGGTAGAGGCGGAGGGTGAGCAAGCGCTTCAAGGGCTCTTCGGCGAAGAGGAAGATGCCGCCGGGGGCGAGGACCCGCTTCACTTCTTCGAAGACACGCTCCATGCCGAGGAACTGGCTGAGCATCTGGTAGGCCATGACGAAGCGGAGGGAGCCGTCGCGGAAGGGGAGATTGGCGGCATCGCCGGCGATGCGGACGGGGGCATGCTGCAACTGCCACTTATCCATGAGGTAGATGCCGTGGCGGAGGGCGTCGGCGGAGAGATCGAGGGCGAAACCCTGCGCGCCGAATTCGTTGGCCATCATGTAGCTGGAATGGCCGGCGGCGGATCCGATTTCGAGGAACGGCGTCATGGGGCCGATGAAGTGGGCGTGCTGTTGGATGACGAGAGAGCGGCGGCGATTTTCTTCGGCGTAGACTTCGAGGGCGCGCTCGGGCTGGCCGAAGCTGGCGAAGTTGTGCCATTCGACTTCGGCGCGTTTGACGGAAAGCGACTGAGCTTCGATTTGACTCACGCGGTGATGAACTCCATGGGCAGGTTGCGCAGATCGTCGAGCAGGAGGTCGGGCTTGTGGGCGGCGAGTTCGTCCTTGCCGACGACGCCGGTGGCGACGGCGATGGAGCGGACGTTGTTGCGGCGGGCGGCTTCGATGTCGTTGGGGTGATCGCCGATCAAGGCGATGGGAGTGCGGCGCGCGATCCAGGCGTTGGCGCGGGCTTCGGCGATGGCGAGTTTGACCAGTTCGGAACGTGTGCGGCCCCGGTCGGCGAAGCAGCCGTAGCGGAAGAATTGTTTGAGGCCGGCGCGCTCGATTTTTTTCCAGCCGATTTGGGTGAGGTTGCCGGAGACGATGCCGGTGAGGAGGCGACGGAGGCGGAGAGTTTGAAGGAGGCCGACCACGCCGGGGCAAACTTTGCCGGTGAGATCGGTGGGACAGCGGCGGGAGTAGATCCACTGAGCGCGGCGGGTGAGCTTGGGCATCCATTCACGAATGCGGGGGGCGGGGACGCCTGCGTCTTTGAGCATCCAGGCGAGGATGTCGCCATCGAGCATGCCTTGGACGGGGATGTGGTCCGTGGTGGTTTGGACGCCGGCGATGCGGCGGACGGCTTCGATAAGGGCTTCCCGGTGATGGGGGCCGGCGCGGCGGACAAGGGTACCGTCGATGTCGAACAGGACCAGGGCAGGCGCAGGGCCTGTGTTGGGTTGAGGCATCTATATCTCTTATGATAGCCGGGCGATCAACTGTGGCACTGCTTGCAAGCGACGGCCTTTTCCATGCGCAGGTGCTTGGAGGCTGGGGAGCCATGGGGGAAGTGGCAATTCTGGCAATCGACGAGCGTGGCGGTGTTGTGAGGGGAGTGCACTGCGGTGAATCGGGCGGCGTCGTGGCAGGTGTGGCAGAGGGGGGCGAGAGTGGCCCGCTTAAGAGCCCATTCGTTGTTTTTGACGGCGTGGCAAGTGTCGCAGGCGGCGTTGCCGGGCGGATGGGGCTGAAACATCTTCCATGCGTTGTGTTCTTTGCCTGCGAAGAAGGAGATTTTGGCTTCACCGTCTTCGGCGGCGAGGGTGAGTTGGTGAGGGCCGGCGGCGAGTTTGATTTCGGCGAGGACTACGCCGGGGGCGGGTTGGGCGATGGGGACGGGTTTTCCATCGAGGGTGAGGGTGGCTTTGCCGGCGGCTCGGGCGATGACGCGGAGCGAGCCGGGGGGGACGATGGTCTCATTCGCCGGCGCGAAGATGGACGGACCTTCCTGTGCGTGCAGCGAGGAGAGCAGGATGAGGGAGAAGGCTACCATTTGATCTCGTTACGGAAGCGGACGAGGCTGCGGTCGATGGAGGCGATGTTGGGGACTCCGGAGAGGGCCATGCTGAGGGCGAGTTCGGTTTTGAGGAGTTCGAGGACGCGTTCCACGCCGCGCTGGCCGAAGCAGGCGAGTCCGTAGAGGTAGGGGCGGGCGATGGCGACGGCTTTGGCTCCGAGGGCGAGGGCTTTGAGGATATCGGTGCCGCGCCGGAAGCCGCCGTCGATCATGACGGGGATACGGCCGTTGACGGCGCGGACGCATTCGGGGAGCGCTTCGAGGGTGGAGCCGACGTGATCCATCTGGCGGGCGCCGTGACTGGAGACGATGATGCCGGAGGCTCCGAAATCGACGCAGCGGGCGGCGTCTTCGCCGATGAGGATGCCTTTGACGACGATGGGGAGTTTGGTGAGTTGGCGGAGTTCGCGGAGGGAGTTCCAGGTGGGAGTTGGAGTAAGGCGCGAGGGATAGAGTCCGGCGCGCCATGGGTTCTTGGCTTCCGGCATACGGCCCTGGGCGTCGCGTTTGGGAAGGCCGGATTCGCACCAACTGCGCTCGAGCTTGTTGTGCATGTCGCGCTCGCGGTGGGAGACATGCATGATGTCGACGGTGAAACAAATGCCGGAGCAGCCTTGGGCTTCGATGCGCTTGACGAAACTGCGCATGGTTTGTTGATTCTGGAGTTGGCCGCCGGTGGTGAGTTGCCACCAGACTTTGGCGCCTTTGCCGGACTCGATGATGTCGTCGATGCCGCCGTTGGTAATGTGGAGGGCTTTGGCGTTGTTGGCGGCGAGGGCGACGGCTTCCTCGCCCTTGGGGTGGAAGCAGTTCTTGCCGCCTGAGGGGTCGATGATGATGGGGTAATCGAGTTTTTGCCCGTAGAGGTCGGTGGTGAGGTCGATCTTGTGGGTGTCGACGAGCATGCGTGGACGGATGATGACCTGTTTGAAGATATCGCGGCTGTCGCGGAGGGACTGCTCGTCTTCGGAGCCGCCGTCGAGGTAATCCCAGGCCATGGGGTCGAGTTTCTTCTTGGCGAGATCGGCGAAGTCGAAGATGTTGATAGGGCCGTAGAGCGGATCGCTGTAGTCCTGGCCGATGGAGAGCGGCGAAGCGGCGGTCCATCCGAGAAAGGCGCGCATCGCGGCGCGGCGGCTGATTCGCATGGGTTGTGTCAATCCTCCGGATTTGAGACTACTCATTGCATCACAGCGAGTGGGATGCCGCAAGAGCGCGATGTTTATTTGTCATGCGATGCTGTTTTTTGTGCGTCTCTCTTTACTTGCGGCTCGTTTCGCCATCGTTCAGTCGCCGGCGCCCGTGGCTGCGGCCGGTTCGTTCTTTTCCTGCACCGTTACCGGATCGGAGTCCTCCTATGTAATGGAAGAGGCTCTAGTGCCCGAAGGGATCGAGGCTGAGAACTTGGGATGGCGCGTCCTGATGGTGGAAGGCCCGCTCGATTTCGCACTCACGGGAGTGTTGGCTTCGCTGGCGGCGCCGCTAGCGGAGGCGGGGGTGAGCATCTTTGCCGTGTCCACGTACGACACCGATTATGTATTGGTGAAGGAGGAGACGCTGCCACGCGCCGTGGCGGCGTTACAGGGCGCAGGGCATGAGGTGGCGATGGCGTGAGGGCTCTCGACCGGTGGCAGCAAGAGATCGAAAGCTATTCCGCCGGCTGCATGGTGCAGGTGCGGGTGGAAACGGTCGAGAACACTCTGCGTATCGAGCGCGCTTTTCCCGGCCGCAGCGTTGTAGTGCGTTTGCTGCGCCAGGAGGAGTTTGTGCGGCAACTGGTGCAGGCGCATGCGCTGACGGTGAACTACAGCGGGGACGAAGGCGCGTTTCACTTCATCCTGCTCAATCAGGCTCGCGCGCGGGATTGGGAGGGCATGGAGGAAGCGCTGCTGGCCCATGAGTATGGGCATGTCTGGCTGGCGGTACAAGGGTACCGGTCGCCTGTGTTTGCCGCCAACTGCCTGGCCACGGCCGCCGGGGACATTGTGCAGCACATCCTGATCCGCGAAGAGACGGCACGCCGTGGCTTTGACTACAAGGCGTTCTGGCAGCGGACGCACGATGCGTGGATTGCCGGCGAAGCGGCAGTTGAGGAAGTTCCGGTGCTGGACAGTTGCGGCCGCTTGCTGCTGGTTGCAGAGTGGGTGGATGCATCACTTGCGTTCGCAGACAGTAGCTGGGAGAACCGGGGTTCATACTTTCGCTTGCTGGAGTCACGGCATCCTTCCCTGCGGCCTTTGGCTGAGGATCTGGCCAAATGGCTTCGCGGAAGGAATCTCTGGGATCGTGGGGAGTACGAGGCGGTCTTGCGGCATGTCGCGGCGGAACTGGCGCAGGTGTTATGAAAGCTCTTCGCTACCGGCGGCCGATTTTGCTTATGGCGATCGCGGCGGTGTCAGTTGTTGCGGTAGGGGTATGGCTGCGGCAGGCGCAGAACGAGTTGGAGCTTGCGGAATCGGCGTTGCGCCGGGAGGG
This sequence comes from Bryobacterales bacterium, assembly GCA_016789755.1. Taxonomy (GTDB): domain Bacteria; phylum Acidobacteriota; class Terriglobia; order Bryobacterales; family Bryobacteraceae; genus CADEFT01. The sequence goes on along the minus strand of JAEUQG010000395.1, from coordinate 8,400 downwards.
TGAAATCGGCTTCAGCGAGTCGGCGGTGGAGCGCGCGCCGGCGGCGTTTGAGCCGATCGGGACGGCATCCGGTTTTCGTGACGTGGCGTTGTTTCAAGACGATTTGTGGATCATCACGGCATCATCGCTGGAACAACGGTCTCCGCAAGGGGATGTAGTGCGCGTTTTTACGACAGGCCGCGATCTGCCGCCGGCGCCGCTGGCGAAAATGGCCGCGGGTCTGGCGGGGGCCGCTGCGCACCGGCAGTTGTTTCTCGCCACGGCTGGAGAGGGACTGCTCGTTTTCGATGGAAGCGGATTCCGGCAGATTCGCGCACAGGCGCAGGGATATCGCCAACTGACCGCGCTGCTGCCGCTCGAAACGGGCCAAGTGCTGCTCGGCACCGCGCGGAATGGAGTGCTTGCCTGGGACGGCCGCAGGCTATCGGTGTTTCATCCTTCGCTGGCGGGGCTGCCGGTGACAGCGCTGGGTGGAAAACTCGACGATCTGTGGATCGGCACACTCGATCAGGGAGTGATTCACCTGCGGGCAGGAGAGGTGACGCGCATCGGCAGCGCACAAGGTCTCCCCGACAATCATGTGCTGTCGATCGCCGTCGAGGGCAGCGATGTGTGGGTGGGTACTCCGATGGGGGTGGGCAAGATCGGTGGGGGCCGTTTCGAGCGAACGTATGCCGAGGGTTTTTTCGCCAATGCGATACTGCCGCGGGAGGGAAGACTGCTCATCGGCACGCTGGAGGAGGGGGTCCTAGAGATCGACGCATCGGCGCGCCGTCCGCATGCCGATTTGCCGCTGGTGGGCCGCCAGCAGGGGCATGTCGAGAAGCTTTTTGAGGCCGGTGGAGAGTTGCATGCTCTATTTCGCGATGGATTGTCCCGGCGATCCGCGGGACGAAGCGCATGGATACGAGTGGGCAAGCCACAGCCAGCGCCACTCACCGACGGCAACATCGCAGCGCTGGCGGCGGAGGCCGGGGGCAAGCTCTGGGTGGGATACTTCGACCGCGGCCTGGATATTCTCCTGCCCAACGCCGCGGCAGCGATTCACCGCGAGGACGACCGCCTATTCTGCGTGAACCGCATTCTGCCTGGCAGGGATGGGGCGGCCATTGGGACAGCCAACGGACTGGTGTTCACCGACAGTTCGGGGCAGACGCGCCGCATCCTCACGAGAGAAGAGGGCTTGATCGCGACACATGTCACGGATCTGGTTGAGGACGGGGCCGGGCTCATCGCCGCCACCCCCGCGGGCATTTCGTTTCTCACTCCGTCCGGTCCGCAAAGCATCTACGCATTCCACGGACTGGTGAACAACCATGTCTACACCTTGACGCGGCTCGGCACGCGCCTTGTAGCGGGAACATTGGGAGGTGTTTCTGTTTTGGAGAACGGAGTGGTCGCGGCCAGCTACACAACAGCCAATTCTCCCCTGCGGCAGAACTGGATCAGCGCTTCCGCCGCCGCCGGCAGCGACTGGTTCATCGGCACCTATGGGGCGGGAGTATACCGGTTCGACGGGGCAACGTGGCACAGCTTTCCGGATCTGCGCGGGCAAATCGAAATCAATCCCAACGCGATGCTGGCTACCAGCGTGGCCGTCTATGCGGGCACGCTGCATCGCGGCCTGGCGGTGTATGGCCGGGCGTCCAATCGCTGGAACTTCGTCGTGCGCGGGTTGCCTTCCACCAACGTCACAGCGTTGACCTACAGCGATGGGTTCGTGTACATCGGAACGGACAATGGCATCGTGCGCATCGCCGAGAGCGGCCTGCATTAGCATTCCAAGCGGGGATCGTGCACAGGAAAACCACAGGCGAAGTGATACACAACCTGGTCGTGCTCACCATCCAGGCCGAGGTACCGATGCACGGAATCGTCATAGAATGCGCCGATGCCGGTGGATCGGAATCCCATTGCTTCGGAGGCAAGATACAGTCTCTGACCGATGTGGCCGGCCTCGAAGAAGACATAGCGGTAGCCGCGTTCGCCATGATCGGCCAGCGCCCGCTGCATCGAGGCCACCATAGAGAACGTGACGCAACTATTGCCTGCCAGATCCTGGCCCAAGCTGAGGCCTGCAGCCATCAACCGCTGATCCCCAATCCCGATGCGGTGAATCGTTTGCGAAACGGGGCAGACGCGGTAGACGCCGGCATCGAGTCCATCGACACGGTGCACGTAGGCGTAGAGGGTAATGTAGTGAGCCGGGGCCGGTCCCTGCAGATCGCCCTCGAAATCGGCGGCGAAGGGACGCGCCGCCGCATGGAGGAGGCGGGAAAACATTTCCAAGGAAATTGTTTCCGAGCCTCCCCGGAAATCGAGCGCGGAGCGGCGACGTCGCACGGCTTCGGCGAATGGAAGGTCCGAAGAGGCGATGGGCGCCAGAGCGATGTTCCCCGGCCGATGAACGGCCGCGGACGCCTGTGCCACGGGACTGAACGAGAGGAGACGGGTGGCGGCATGCACATCGTCGATTGCGGGATAGGGCTCGACGACAGGCGACAAGGCGTTCGCGGCGCCGCCGATCCAATGTTTGCCGGCAGCCTGGCGATTTTCGGAGAGTCCCGGAGGACACAGGGCGACCAGCAGCATCGGCCACTCGTCGTGGACGCCGATCGAACGGGCCACCGCTTCATCAGGGAAGTGCGTGAAGGCAGATGCCGGCGCGCCGAGCGCCCGCGCGGCGAGGGCGAGGGATGCCCATGCATGCCCGATATCGTGGAGGCAGTAGCGATAGGCACGGTCGCGATATTTCCATGCTTCGCGCCAGGCGATGGAAGTAAGCACGAACAATAGCGGACAATCGCGAGGTGCGGGCGCGGAGGCAAGGTTCAGCAACTCCCGCACGGCATCGCCGCCGGTCTGCCGCTGCTCCGCCATGTGCGAGGAGGCGCGGTAATGGTACAACCCATCGGGCCAGCCAGAGAGTCCGCGCGCGGCAAAATGAAACTCCGTGGGATGCAGATTGCCGGACGATGGATTCACTCGCAGCGCGTATCGGTAGCCTGTCGACGGCACGATCTTGGTGGCGCTGATGGAGGCAGAATGAAACAGCAGGGACGAGAGAAACGAAGCTCCGTCTTTGCAAAGCGGGCTGCCCGGCTCGCCGTTTAGCACAGAGAGCATGGAAAGCGAAGGGGCCGGCGCATCGGCGGGCAAGTCGAGCACGGGCGTCCCTTCGTAGTGTCGAAACGGATCGGGCATGTTTGCCCAATCGAGAGTATGGGGCCGGGCGTAGAGTTTCTCTACGGTGTGTTTGGTGGCCTCATGGTAAGTGAGCGATTTAGCGGTGAGTGGGATCGGCTGACTCCGGGTCGAGCCCCAGATCCTTCACGGCCTGGGCGGCCTTGGCGGAGTCGAACTTGCCGTCGCGCGCCAGACGGGCGAGGGTAGCAGCGGTAATCGACGCTGCATCCACTTCGAAGAACCGGCGTAAGTACTCGCGGTTTTCGCTGCGTCCGAAACCGTCGCAACCGAGGGTCACAAGCCTGCCGTTCAGCCAGGGGGCGATCTGATCCGGAACGATCTTCATGTAGTCGGAAGCGGCGACAATGGGACCCTTGGATCCTTCGAGCGCCTTTACTATGTATGGTGTGCGTGGAGTCTCAGCGGGATGGAGGCGGTTCCAGCGGTCGCAATCAAGCGCCTCGCGGCGCAGTTCGTTGTAGCTGGTCACGCTCCAGACCTCGGTCTGCACACCGTATTTTTCGGCGAGAATTTTCTGCGCAGCAAGGGCTTCGTTGAGGATGGAACCGCTGCCGAACAAGTGGGCCGAGGGTTTTCCGCTCAGCGTCCCCGTGAATTTGTAGATGCCCTTCAGGATGCCGTCGGCGACACCCTCGGGCATCGGGGGCTGGACATAGTTTTCGTTCCCGATTGTCAAATAGTAGAAACGATCTTCACCCAATTCATACATGCGGCGAATGCCGTCCTGAATGATTACGGCGATTTCGTAGGCGTAGGCCGGATCGTAGGTGGCGCAGGTGGGTACGGTGCTGGCCAGCACGTGGCTGTGTCCGTCCTGGTGCTGCAACCCTTCTCCGGCCAGGGTGGTGCGGCCGGCGGTGCCGCCCATTAGGAAACCCTTGCCGCGCGAATCGGCGAAGGCCCAAACCAGATCACCTACGCGCTGGAAGCCGAACATCGAATAGTAGGTGAAGAACGGGATCATCGGCACGCCGTAGTTGGCGTAGGCTGTCCCTGCCGCGGTGAAACTGGCCATGGAGCCTGCCTCGGTGATGCCTTCTTCGAGAATCTGGCCTTCCTTAGCTTCCTTGTAGTAGAGGAAGTTGTCCTTGTCCACGGGTTCATACAACTGACCCTGGCTGGCGTAGATGCCGTGCGAGCGGAAGAGGCTCTCCATGCCGAAGGTACGGGCTTCGTCGGGGATGATGGGCACGATGTACTTCCCGAGTCCTGGTTCCTTCAGCAGGTTTCGCAGCACGCCGACGAAGGCCATTGTGGTGGACACGTCGCGCCCCGCCGACCCGCCCAACGAATCCTTGAACGCATCGAGCGGCGGCGCCTTGATCTCAATCGGCTTGGGGTTGCGGGAGGGCACATAACCGCCGAGCGCTTCCCGCCGTGATTTGAGGTAGAGCATTTCCGGGCTATCCTCGGGCGGGCGGTAGAAGGTGATCTTCTGCACGGTGTCGTCGGTGACAGGGATGTCGAAGCGGGTGCGGAAATAGAGCATTTCCTGCTCGTTCAGCTTCTTCTGCTGGTGGGTGATGTTGCGGCCTTCGCCGGCTTCACCCAGTCCGTAGCCTTTCACGGTCTTGGCCAGGATAACGGTCGGCTGGCCGGTGTGCTGCGTGGCGCGCAGGTAGGCATTGTATACCTTGACAGCGTCGTGGCCGCCGCGCTTGAGTTTGAAGATTTCTTCATCGCTCATGTCGGACACGAGTTCGAGAAGTTCGGGATACTTGCCGAAGAATTTCTCGCGCGTGTAGGCGCCGCCATGGGCCTTGAAATTCTGGTACTCGCCATCGACGCATTCCGACATGCGCTGGAGCAACATGCCTGTGCGATCTTTGGCGAAGAGGCGATCCCATTCGGAGCCCCAGAGAACCTTAATGACGTTCCAGCCTGCGCCGCGGAAGGCGGCCTCCAATTCCTGAATGATGCTGCCGTTGCCGCGCACCGGACCGTCCAACCGCTGCAGGTTACAATTGACCACCCACACGAGGTTATCGAGTTTCTCGCGCGAGGCGAGAGTAATGGCGCCGAGGGTTTCCGGCTCGTCCGATTCGCCGTCGCCGACGTAGGCCCAGATTTTGCGGTCAGTCTTGGCGATGATGCCGCGGTTTTCCATGTAGCGCATGAAGCGCGCGTGGTAGATGGAATTGATGGGACCCAAGCCCATCGACACGGTGGGGAACTGCCAGAAGTCGGGCATCAGCCAGGGATGCGGATAGCTGGAAAGACCGGGATGCTCCCGCAACTCGTGGCGGAAGTTTTCGAGGTGCTTGCCGGCAAGACGGCCTTCGATAAAAGCGCGGGCGTAGACGCCGGGTGAGGCATGGCCCTGGAAGTACACAAAGTCTCCAGGTTCGCCGCCGATCTTGGCGCGGAAGAAGTGATTGAAGCCGACCTCCAGAAGCGTCGCCAGCGACGCGTAGGTGGAAATGTGGCCGCCAATACCGTTGTCGTATTTGTTGGCCCGCACCACCATGGCCATGGCGTTCCAGCGGATGATGCTCTTGATGCGCCGCTCCAGATAGCGGTCCCCGGGATAGGGCACCTCATCGTCGACGGAAACGGTGTTCAGGTAGGGGGTGTTGATGTTCGCCGGAACCGGAACTCCCAGGCTGGCGGCGCGATCCGAGAGTTTCTTCAGCAGGTAGCGCGCGCGTTCCGGGCCAGCTTCATCGAGGATTTGATCCAGAGCCTCGATCCATTCGGAAGTCTCAACAGGGTCCGAGTCGGGTACGGCTCTTACGCCTGCTGCCGCAGGGTCATCAGTGAATACACTTTTGGAGCTAGACATGGTTGTGCTTTGCTTTCAGGTTAGCATGGGGGCTCACGGACCCGCTTTCACCACGCGGGCCACGACGATGAGTTCTCCCACGTGGCGCATGGTGTGCTCGGCGATGTGCACCAACAGTCCGTGGAGCGTAGTGGGCAGCCGTTTTCGGCCGACGAATCGAGGGTCGCGCAAGGAGGCTGCGTCGAGCCCACGCACCTTTTGCGCAATGCTCTGGAATGAGTCGCGCATGCCGGCTAATAATTCGTCGCGAGTGGCTCCCTGCTCCGCTTCCCGCCGCAGCGCTGTCATCTGCGTTTCGGAAAGCTGGGCGCCTTCGGCGTAGGTGAAGAGGCGATCCGTGCTACCGGTGATGTGCCGCAGGTGAAAGCCGATCGACCCGAGACCCAGCGGCTGCGCCCAGATCTGCCCGGCCGTCAACCCTTCTGTCCATTTCTCGACATCGAGCATGGCGTGGTCGAAAGCATGTAGTAGCGGCCGCAGCAGCGGATCGACATCCGCATGTGAGCCTGACATCCAAGGTTCCGTCATTGCCACACAGTAACACGGCGGAAGTTCTGCCAAGATCGAAGATGTGCGTCTTTCCCGCCGACTGGTTCTGACTTCGCTCACCGCCGCCGCCTGCCGCCCGAGAACGGAAACCGTGCTGCTGACATTTCCCGAAAGCTACGGGCATCATCTTTCGCAATCGCTGGGGCACTACGCGACGCCGGTGCGAGCGGTCTATTTGCAGTCCTACGCGAAGATGATGGAGGCTCTGCTGGCGGGTGACGGGCATGTGGCGACCGCGGCCTACGATGCGGTACTTCCACTGGCGGCGGAAGGCCGCGACCCCGTGGCTTTTTGCTCGCTCGCATTGCGGCCCGGCATCGTGCTGGCGGCTGGTGACGGCATCACGCGCATCGCAGACTTGCGTGGCAGGACGATTGGGATCCCCGGACCGGGTTCGTCTTCGCATTTCCTTCTCAACGCCATTCTGCGTAGGCACGGAGTTGATCCGAACGATGCGCCCACCGTTGGCATCGGAGTGGCCGCCTCCGCTGTCGCCGCCGTGGAACAGCGCAAGGTGGATGCTGCCATGCTAACGAACCTCGGCTTCAGTACATTGCGCCGCCGCGGGGCGAACCTCCACATCCTCGCCGACCCGCGCGACGCCGCACAGTCGCGCCACTACTTCGCCGTGGAGCGCCTGCCAAGCCTCTGCCTTGTCGGCCGCCGGCAGTGGCTTGATTCGAATCCAGCGGCTGCGCGCGCCATCGTCCGAGCGTTCCTGCAATCGAACCGGTGGATGGCCGCGCATCAGGCGGCGGAGATCCGCGCAGCCCTACCCGAGCAGGCCCAAGCCGCCGATGCCGAAGCCGATATCGCCGCCATTGAAGCCATGCGCCCCACTCTTGACACCGATGGCCGTATCGAGCTTGCTTCGGCGCAAGCGGCGTTCGCCATTACTGCCGCATCCGTTGCGCGGTTGCAGCCGGCGAAACTCGACCTGATGTCAACCTTCACCAATGCGTTCCTTGCGGAACGGCTTTAAAATGGACGCCGTGCTTTTCACTCGCCGAGCGTTGCTTGCCGCGCCATTCGTGGCCATCGATCGTGCTGCCAGGCGTGCCGCTGTCCACCGAGGTATCCGCTTCCTGATCGATGTCGCGCGCACGCGGGTTCACTTCGACGAGTACGCTCCGGATCTGCTGTTCTGCTTCCACAGCCTGTCGGAGGCGACGTCGGATCCGGAGTTGCGGCGGCTTTGCCTGGACGCCGGCCGCGAGCGAGCTGCTTACTGGCGCGGCACGCACCCGGCCGTTCCGGAGAAAGCCGGCCCCGTGCGGATATCGAACCTTGTTTATGCCTGCCTCAGCGTCAATGCGCTCGGATTTCCGGATCCGGCGATGAAGGCCGATCTTGCGCACCGCGCCGCACAGTTGAGCGCAGTCGATTTCCTCGGGTTCGATCCGTCGATAGAAGGGCCGCCGGCGGATATCCCGCAGCGTTGTAGAAAATGCCGCAAGGAAAACGTGCGCGGCGTGCGCCGCTGCGAGCAGTGCGGCCGCAAACTGGACATGACCAGCCGTTACGATGTGTTCTTCGAAGCCTTGCTGGCGGCGTATTTCGGGGAACGGTACGGTATCCGGCTCGGCGCGCCGCTGGCCGATGTGACTCGCTGGATCGCATCGCTGCGTCCTTATCAATGGCGCGGCCGGAAGCCAGACGATGATTTTTACAGCATCGCCTACACGATCACGCACATTCTGTATGTGCATAACGACTACGATCTGCGCGCGCTGCCGCGTACCGAGTTCCAGCAGGAGTTCGATTTTCTACGCACCCATTTCCGCCGCAACATGCAAATGAAGGACCCGGAGACTCTGGGCGAGTTTATTGATTCGCTGCTGGTTTTGGGGATGCCGGAATCG
>JAEUQG010000389.1 GCA_016789755.1 Bryobacterales bacterium | reverse complement strand
TGCAGGCGGCGATGGAAGGCGTTCGGCAATGGGAGTACGAGCCGACGCTGCTGAACGGGAAGCCGGTGGCGGTGATGACGATGGTGGATGTGAACTTCACGTTGTCGGATGTGCCGCCGGCGGCGCCGGCTGCGCAGAACTGAGGGATGAGATGGGGGCGGCCGCTTTGCGCATGGAGGGCGGCCGTCCTTATTTCCAACGGAAGGGAATGCCTTGGTCGGCGAGGAGGACCTGTGCGCAGTTGTAGCCGGGCAGTCCGGTGATGTTGCCGCCGGGATGGGAGGAAGAGCCGCAGAGGTAGAGTCCGGGGATGTGGGCGCGGTATTCGCCGGCGCCGGGGAAGGGGCGGTGGTAGCCGTACTGATCGTTGGTGAAGGCGCCGATGAGGAGATCGCCGGTGCGCATGTTGGGGAAATCGCGCTCGGTGTCGAGGGCGGTGCGGGTGAAGGAATCGAGGACGGCGGATTCGATATTGGGGGCGTGCTGGCGCCAGAGGGCCAACATGCGGCGGCCGTGGGCGTCCTTTGCGGCATCCCAGCGGCGGGGATCGCCGTCGAGGGCGAAGGGGAGTTTCTCCCACCAGAAGGCGGTGTGCATTCCCTGTGGGGCTTGCGAGGGATCGAAGAGTGTCGGGCAACTGCCCCACATGACGGTGTCAGGGATGGTTCCGGCTTCGTGGTGGCGTACGATGTCCGCGAATTGATCGACGTGGTTTAGGCCGAGGATGACCATAAAGGCCTGATTGAGGTGGGGGTGCTGTGCGGCGGCTTTGTAGCGAGGCGGCTCGCGGAGGGCGACGTTGAGGGCGAAGAGGGGGGCGAGCAGGTTGTAGTGGAAGGTGGCGGCTTTTTGACGCCAGGCGGCGGGGACATGGTTGGGGTCCATCAATTCGAGGAAGGTCTGTTGTGGATTGAGGCTGGAGGCGATGAAGTGGCGGGCGCGGAAGATTTCGCCGGAGTGGCATTCGACGCCCACTGCCCTGCCCTGCTCGACGAGGATGCGGCGGGGTTGGCATTGGGTGCGGACGACGCCTCCGCTGGCGGAGACGGCGGACAGGAGGGCATCGGCGAGGCGTTGGGATCCGCCGAGGCACATTTGGGCTTTGCCGCTGGAGGCAAGCAGGGCGGCGATGTGATGGCCGAAGCCGGGGCAGCGGAGGTCGACTTCGCGGAGGCCGTTGAAGAAGAGGAGTCCGGCTTGGATTAAGGGGTGGGAGAACTCGCGGGTGACGAATTCGAGGGGGGAGAGGGCGCTGACTTCGAGCAGGAGGCGGCCTTCCGGGGTTTGTTCGAGGCGGGCGCGGCGGAGATCGCGCGGCAGAGGGGGCGATTGGCTTTCGGGGATGAGGATCTGTTGGACGACGGGGAGGAAGCGGTCGCGCCAGAGACGCAGTTGGCGGGCATCGGCGGGGCTCCAGTGGGAGAAGGAGCCGGCGGTTTTGTCGAAATCGGTCCACCATTCGAGGGATTCGCCGGAGGGGAGGAGGATGGCGGTGTTGAGTTCGGGTTCGAGGTAGACGGCGCCGCGGCGTTCGAGGTCGAGATCACGGTACCAAGGCATCTGGCGCACAGCGCGGTGGTAGAAGGAATGGGTGTTGTGGAGGAAACCGGGGAGGCGGGGGTTGGGGACGGTGGTGAGTCCGCCGCCGGGACGTGGGGCGCGGTCGAGGGAGAGGACGCGCATGCCGGCGAGGCCTGAGTAGGCTTGGAGGATGAGGGCGTTGTGCCCGGCGCCTAAGACAATTCCGTCGAACTCTGTTGTGTCCACGAATTCATTCTGCCACCGGCGTCGTGAGTGCGCCTGACGAACCGGGCGAGTCGTGAGAAAATAAGAGAATTCGCATGGATTCCCGCCTTGTTCGCCGTCAAGCCCTACTCGATGCTTTGGCCACACGTATAGTCGTGCTGGATGGAGCCATGGGCACAATGCTTCATTTACGCAATCCGACGATTGAGGATTGGGGGGGGCCGAAGTTCGAGAATTGCCCGGAGAACCTGCTGTTTACGCGGCCGGAGTGGATTGTGGATATCCACCGGGCGTATTTTGAGGCAGGTTCGGACATTGTGGAAACCAATTCGTTCGGCGGAGCGGTGGTGACGCTGGCGGAGTTCGGACTGGAAGACCGCACGGAAGAAGTGAACGCGGCGGCGGCACGGCTGGCAAGGCAGGCGGCCGAGGAGTGTTCGAAGCCGGGACGTCCGCGGTGGGTGGCCGGGTCGATGGGTCCGACGACGAAGGTAATTTCGATCGGCGGGGGAATTACGTTCGAGGAATTGCGGGAAGGATACTACCGGCAGGCGAAGGGTTTGTGGGAAGGCGGCGCCGACCTGCTGCTGCTGGAGACGTGCAATGACACGCGCAGCATCAAGGCGGGGCTGATCGCCATTGAGCGGCTGTCGCGGGAGGTGGGGGACAAGATTCCGGTGATGGTGTCGGGGACGATCGAGAGCTTCGGAAAGATGCTGGCGGGGCAATCGGCGGAGGCATATTGCGCGTCGCTGGCGCATGTGGAGTTGCTGGCGATCGGGCTGAATTGCGGAACGGGTCCGGAGTTCATGACGGACCATCTGCGATCGATACACGAACTGACTTCGACGCGCGTGTCGTGCTATCCGAACGCGGGGTTGCCGAATGAAGAGGGCCAGTACAACGAGACGCCGGCCATGCTGGCGGCGCAGATGGAACGCTTCGTGGAGCACGGGTGGCTGAACATTATCGGCGGATGCTGCGGCACGACGCCGGGCCACATCCGGGCAATGGCGGAGATGGCCGAAGGGCGTAGGCCGCGGGCGGCGAGGGCGGCGGCGCACCGGTCGTTCTACAGCGGGATTGAACTGGTGGAGGCCGATGATTCGAACCGTCCGCTGATTGTGGGTGAGCGGACGAACGTGATCGGCTCGCGGGCGTTCAAGAACCTGATTGCGGGCGAGAAATGGGACGAGGCGACGGAAATTGCGCGCAAGCAGGTACGCAACGGGGCGCACATCGTCGATGTTTGCCTGCAGTCGTCGGAGCGGGATGAGAGCAAAGACATCCCGTTCTTTTACGAGCAATTGATCAAGAAGATACAGGCGCCGATCATGATCGACACGACCGACGCGGCGGCGGTGGAGCAGGCGCTGACGTATTGCCAGGGCAAAAGCATCATCAATTCGGTGAATCTGGAGGATGGGGAAGAGAAATTCGAGCGCCTGTGTCCGGTGGCGAAGGCCTACGGGGCGGCGCTGGTGGTGGGTACGATCGACGAAGATCCGCAACAGGCGCAGGCGTTCACGCGGGAGCGGAAGGTGGCGATTGCGCGGCGTTCGGTGGAGTTGCTGACGGGCAAGTACGGGATTGCGGCGGAAGATATCATCATCGATCCTCTGGTATTTCCCTGCGCCACGGGCGATGAAAATTACATCGGCGGGGCGGTGGAGACGATCGAGGCGATCCACCTGATCAAGGAAGCGATTCCGTATGTGAAGACGGTGCTGGGGGTATCGAATATCAGCTTCGGGCTGCCGCCGGCGGCGCGGGAAGTGGTCAATTCGGTTTTCCTGTACTACTGCACGAAGTCGGGGTTGGATCTGGCGATTGTGAATGCGGAGAAGCTGGAGCGCTTTGCCTCGATTCCGCTGGAAGAACGGCGGCTGGCGGAGCATCTGCTGTTCAACACGCCGCCGGAGAGCGTGCCGGAAGAGCACAAGGACGCGGAGTTGCTGAAGACGGCGCCGGAGGATTGGCGGGAGCAGACGCGCGAGCAGAAGATCGCGATCAATCAGTTTCACATTGCGGCGATTGCGGAGCATTTCCGCGGGGCGGCGACGAAGCAGAAGGCGAAGGCGGCGGATCTGCCGCTCGATGAGCGGCTGGCGAACTACATCATCGAAGGGTCGAAGGAAGGGCTGATCGACGATTTGGAGCGCAAGCGTGCGGAAGGCGCGGCGCCGCTCGATATCATCAACGGTCCGCTGATGGCGGGGATGAGCGAAGTGGGGCGGCTGTTCAACAACAACGAGCTGATTGTGGCTGAGGTGCTGCAATCGGCCGAGGCGATGAAGGCGGCGGTGGCGCACCTGGAGCAGTACATGGAGAAGACCGAAACCAGCGCGCGGGGCAAGATCGTGCTGGCGACGGTGAAGGGCGATGTGCACGATATCGGGAAGAATCTGGTGGAAATTATTCTCTCGAACAACGGGTACACGGTGGTGAACCTGGGGATCAAGGTGCCGCCGGAGGAGTTGATCAAGGCCTATCAGGAACACCGGCCGGACGCGATCGGGCTATCGGGTCTGCTGGTGAAGAGCGCGCAACAGATGATCACCACGGGAGGCGATCTGAAAGACGCGGGCATCGGGGCGCCGCTGCTGGTGGGAGGCGCGGCGTTATCGGACAAGTTTACGCGGTCGAAGATTGCGCCGGCTTATTCGGCGCCGACGTTTTATGCCAAAGACGCGATGACGGGGTTGCGGCTGTTGAACGAGATCATGGATCCGGCGACGCGGGAAGAGATGCTGCGGACGCATACGTTTGCTGCGGGAGGGGTGGATCTGCCGGCTCCGGAAGCGGTGCGGGGCAATCTATCGGAGCAGCGCAGCGCGAAGGTGCGGACGGATCTGGCGATACCGGCGGCGCCCTACTCGGACCGGCGGGTGCGGACGCTGCCAAATTTGGCTGAGGTGTGGAGCTACATCAATCCGTACATGCTGTATGGGCGGCATCTGGGGTACAAGGGGAACTTCGAGAAGAATCTGCATGAACGGGAGGCGAAGGCCCTGGACCTGTTCCATCAGATGGAGGAGGTGAAGAAGAAGGCCGCCGAGTTCCTGAAGGTGAAAGCGGTGTGGCGGTTCTTTGAGGCGGAACGGGACGGCAACGCGATTCAGTTGTTCGAGCCGGGCGGAGACAAGGCAGTGCATTGCTTCCGGTTCGGGCGGCAGCCGAAGGACGATGGATTGTGCCTGAGCGATTACATCCTGGATGGCGATGAGCGAGGACGCGATCATCTTGCGATGTTCGTGGTGACAGCGGGGGCGGGAGTGCGCGAGCGCTACGAAGAGGCGAAGGCGGCGGGCGAGTATTTCTATTCGCATGCGCTGCAGGCGCTGGCGATTGAGACGGCAGAGGGCGCGGCGGAGTACCTGCACCGGCGGATTCGGGAGGATTGGGGCTTTCCCGATGCTCCGACGATGACGATGCAGGAGCGCTTCACGTCGCGGTTCCGTGGGAAGCGCTATAGCTTCGGATATCCGGCCTGCCCGAATCTGGAGGATCAGGCAGGGATGTGGAAGCTGCTGCGGCCGGAGGAGATTGGGGTGTCGCTGACCGAGGGGTTTATGATGGAGCCGGAGGCAAGCGTGAGCGCGCTGGTGTTCCATCATCCGGACTGCGCGTACTTCACGGCGAGCGACGCGTTGGAAGCAGTGGAGAACGTGTAGCATTGAGCCGGAGAGTCCGCATGGCATTGGTTGGGCTGACGGTGGTGTTTGCCGCCGCGCAGGTATTGCAGCCGGATGAACCGAAGCTGAACGGCAAAGAGCGCCCGTTCTGGGACCGGCCGGAAACGAATCACCGGTTGGCTGCCATATTGAAGCGGTCTTGCGGGGATTGCCATTCGAACGAGACGAACTGGCCGTGGTATGCGAAGTTGAGTCCGGGGTCGTGGATGATGGCGCGGCATGTGGCGGGCGGGCGGAGCAAGCTGAGCTTCAATGCGCAGACGGAGTTCAGCGTGTATGAGCGGTACGAGATTCTGGATGCGGCGAAGTCGGGGGTTATGCCGCCAGCGAGCTATTTGTGGCTGCATCCCGGAGCGCGGTTGAAGACAGAGGACTTAGCAGTCCTAAACGATTGGGCTGAAGGAAAGTTGGAATCGAAGTAGAATTTTTCTCGCGGGGCGTAACTTTTTCACCTAAACTGGTCTTTATCTAGGTGGATTTGTCGAGGGAAGGCGCCCGGGTCGCTATTGTAGCCGCGAGCCTGCTATGGCTTGCGGGTTGCGCGATGGAGCGGGGCAAAGACAAGGTGGTGTTGGTTCCGGTCCCTACCGGCGGCGGTTTCGCCGGCGCGGTGGAGGAGGACGCCTTGGCATGGGCTTGCGGAGCGGATGGGGAGGCGGTGCGGGGTTATTTTGCGGCGGCGCGGGCTCCCTTTGAGGCGGCGTTACAGCACCGCCGGGAAGAGGGCATGTGCCATATTTTCTATCGGCCTACGGTGGAAGGATTCGAGGCGTCGGGGGAGGATGGGGAAGTCACGGAGCTGTTTGCCAGCATCGACCCGGCGGCGTTTCTGGCGCATCGGGAGACGGG
>JAEUQG010000382.1 GCA_016789755.1 Bryobacterales bacterium | reverse complement strand
GTGATCGTAGCGCGACTCTTCAGAACGATGGATCTCCTGCTGCAAACCCAGCACCGAGGCACTGTCGGATATGCGAAGTGGTGTCATGTATCCAGGAGATCACACCGCCCTATATATGCGCAATTACTTATGTCGTCATGTATAAATCTCCTGTCGGTATCCAGTGTCGGGCGATACCGATACCGCTTCCCAGCGCCAGGTGGTCTTCATTCCGCGGGTCCCCGGCACCTGTCACCGCTTCATCTGCCACCTCGCGGCCCGCGCACGCATGACTCGATAGTCAGCGATGGTGCGCTACTCCATTCATCCGTCCCGCATCTTCATCCCCACATTCTGACCCAGCCCATCGACGCCGGCGAATGCCGCGCGTTTCATGTGATCATATGCACATGCTCAGCGGACGACGCTCCTTTCTCACTTCTGCATGGTTCACGCGGTGGCTTTCCATCACCGCGGCCTCCACCGCCGTCGCGGCGAAACCGGCCCGCGGAGTCTACGACGAACTCGGCATCCGCCCTATTCTCAATTTCCGCGGTACCCACACCACCATCGGAGCTTCCAAACAATGGCCCGAACTTCACGCCGCCATGGAAGAGGCCGCGCGCTCCTTCGTCTCGCTCGATGAACTCCAGGACAAGGTCGGCGAGCGGCTCAGCCGTCTCATAGGAACCGAGTCTGCCATCGTCACCACCGGCACCGCCGGCTCCATCACCGTCGGCACCTGCGCCTGCATTGCCGGCAGCGACCCGCAGGCCATCCGCCAGATACCCGACACCTCCGGGTTGAAGAACGAAGTGCTCTGCTTGAAGCTGCACCGCAACAGCTACGATCATGCCGTGCGCACCGCGGGCGCGCTCATCGTCGACATCGAGAATCCTCAGCGCCTCGCCGAGGCCATCACTCCGCGCACCGCCATGATGTACTGGCTCGGCGGAACCAGCGGCGACTACGTCTGGCCCCAAACCATTTCCCTCGAAGATGTTCTTAAGATCACCAAGCCCGCCGGTGTGCCCGTGCTCGTCGATGCCGCCAACATGCTCCCCCCGTTCGACAACCTGCGCAAACTCGCCGCCACCGGCGTGGATCTCATCTGTGTCAGCGGCGGCAAACATATGCGCGGCCCGCAATGTTCGGGGATTCTCGCCGGAAGAAAAGACCTCGTCGCCGCCGCGCGGCTCAACATGAGTCCGCATTCCGATAGCCTCGGCCGCCCCATGAAGGTCGGGCGCGAAGAGATGATCGGGCTCCTGCTCGCCGCCGAGAAATACTCCAAACTCGATTTCGAAGCGCTCGACAAGGAATGCCTCCGCCAGGCTGAATACCTCCGCGACGCTGTCGCCAAACTGCCCGGCGTGAAAACCAAAATGGAGCCGTTCGACCGTACCCGCAAAGTGCGCCGCCTCGTCCTCCAATGGGATGAGAAATCGCTCGGACTCACAGCCGCCGAAGTTGAGCAAAAACTCTGGGACGGAAATCCGCGCATCGCTGTCCAGCGCTATTCTCCGCAGGGCTTGATGCTCACCTGCTTCATGAACGACCTCGGCGATGAAAAGCCCGCCGCTAAGCGGCTGGTCGAAGTCTTGCGCAAGGCCTGAGCCTTACGTCTTCTGGATACCCCGGTATGGCACGCCGATCTTCACCGGCCCCTTCCACTTCTTCGGCGACGATTTCCCCACCGCCCAGTGAATGGCGTTGATCGTCAACCGCTGCATCGCTTCCATCTCGAAGTCCTCGGGATGGCCCAGCGTCGTAAAAAACACTTTTCCCCCAAATTGATTTTTCCAGGTCCAGGCCACCGGATTGTCCTCCGCCGGCTTGTTGGGGTTCACGCAATGCCCCATCAACAGACGCTCGGCGTCCTGCGGCGGCCACTTCGGCAGGACCCGATACAGCCACGACCGCACGTGGAATTGCTTCGGCACCCCTTGCAGAATCGGGTGCTTGGCCGCCCCTGGAATCACCGAAACATCCGTGCTCGCTTGATGCCCGAAATGCGTGTGCCCGTCCTTGCCCCACCCGGGAGGCGCGCCGAACGCCTCCGCCGCCCACGCGTTCCATTTCGCCAGTGGATGCCCCGCCGGATAGTTGAAGGAATGCGACGTCGTGCGAAACCCAAACAGAGGTTTCCCCGCCTTTACATACCGTTCGATCGGAGCCAGTTGTTCGGCCGGCAGCCGTCGCCAGCGTAGAAAAAAGATGCCTAAGTCCGCTTTGTCCAGCGCCTCCAGCCCCGGAATGTTCTCCTCCGCGTTCTGATCCGGCTGCGATCGGATCAGCGTACATCGCATCCCGTAGCTCTTCTCGAGTTCGGCCGCCAGCAGCGGCATCGTCTGCTCGCCGGAATATTCGTGGTCGCCGCACACGAAAACAATGTGGGGATTCTTAGGGGCCGCGACGGCGCTGGCCGCCATCGTGGCGGCGAAGGTTCGGCGGGTGATCATGTCCGGTATCTTACTCCTGTTTGGGGGTCCCGCGCGTCCTCCTCTTGCCCTCCTCCGTGATGGCGCCGGAGCGCGTCATGCGCTTGATGTGCTCTACGCGCCGGAACCGCAGCGCGCTCCAATCGGCATCGATCGCAATCATGCGGACTGGCTCGAACCCGTTCGCCCCCATGCGGCTCCACCCGTTGTCGCGGTTGAATTCGCATTCGTACTTCTTCGAACTCCCCTTCGGATACGCGATCCAGATGACCGCATCCCCACTTCTGGCTTTGGCAATGGCATCGGCGAAACGGTCTACCTCCGCTTGCTTCGTCGCAAAGCACAGCGCGAAGTCGACACCGCTGGCCCGCGGCAAGGTGGTCTTGATGGCCGCCAGTGGCCGCATTTCCTCAAGCGCCGCCACGAACGAATCGGGAGCATTCAGGACGTAAACCGCCTCCTGCCCGCGGAAATTCAGCTTGCCGAAGACTTCATTCATAAGCCTGCTTCTTTACGGGAAAATCCTTCGATTCCGTCCGCGCCGTCGCCAGCAGTTTCTCCAGCCGCGCCACGATGTCCGGGTGCTGCGCCGCTACATCGTTCGCTTCCGAGGCATCCTTCGAAAGATCGAACAGCTCCAGCTTGTACTTCGGACCTTGGCGAACCAGCTTCCATTCATCCTGCCGTACGGCCTGATGAAACCCGCGCTCATGAAATTCCCAATAGAAATGGTCCCTACGCGGCGGCTGGCTCGCCGTCCACAGACCCACCAGCGAAACGCCATCCAGGCCGGGCGGTGTCTTTGAGCCACTCAGTTCGGCAAAGGTGGGCAGCAGATCCCAAAACGCCCACGGCGTATCGTTGACTTGCCCTGCTCGGATACGCGCAGGCCAGCGCACGATCGCCGGCACCCGTATCCCGCCTTCGTACATATCCCGCTTGTTGCCCCGCAAGCCGCCGGCGCTCGCGAAAAACTTCGGATCGTGCCCGCCTTCCTTGTGCGACCCGTTGTCCGACGTGAACAGGACCACGGTGTTCTCATCCAGCCCCTTGGCCTTCAGCGTCTCCACTATACGCCCCACGTAGCTGTCCAGCCGCGTGATCGTCGCCGCGAAGTTCTTCTCCACATCGGGCCACTCTTCGCCCGCGTAAATCCCCTGATCCGGAGCCTCCATCCCGTTCGGTTGGAACCGCCCCAGTTCGTTGTTCGCGTGCGGAATGATCGACGCAAAGTACACGAAGAACGGCTGCGCCGCGCTCTGCCGTTCCAGAAACGCGATGGCCCGGTCCGCAAACAAATCGGGAGCGAAAACCTTCCGCTGGTGAAACCAGTTGTCGATGAGCCGGGACTCGCGCCGTCCTTCCCACAGGTAATCGGGAAAAGCCTGGTGCGCGTGCCAGTGGTTCATGTATCCGAAAAATTCCTCGTAGCCGCGCTGCAATGGAGTGCCTTCGTCCTGATTCGCGCCAAGCCCCCACTTGCCGAACACCGCGTTGCGATACCCCGCCCCTTTCAGCACCGTGCCGATCGTCGCTTCCCCGCGCCCGATCGGTATCTCCGGATCGTGATTGCCGCGCACCGTGCTATGGCCTGTGTGCTTGCCCGTCATCAGTACGCACCGCGACGGAGCGCACACCGTCGAACCCGAATAAACCTGCGAGAAGCGCATCCCTTCCGCCGCAAGCTTGTCGATGTGCGGTGTCCGGATGTGCTTCTGTCCATAGCAGCCCAGATCCCCGTAGCCCAGGTCGTCCGCCAGGATAACGACGATATTAGGCCTTCCCGCCCGCTGTTGAGCCGCTGCCGCCGTTGCGCCCGCCAGAAATGCGCGCCGTGTGATCCTCATACGGTCTGGATTATCCTATATCTATTCTCTGGTAGGAAACCATGATCAAACTCAAAGTCAACGGCGTCAGCCGCCAGTTCGATGGGGATCCCGAGATGCCGCTGTTGTGGTATCTCCGCGACGACATCTCTCTCACCGGCACCAAGTACTCCTGCGGGATGGGGATCTGCGGTTCCTGCACCGTCCACGTCAACGGAGCGCCCGCGCGCGCCTGTGTCACCCCCATGAAAAGCATGGAAGGTAAAACTGTGCTCACCATCGAGGGCCTCAACTCCACTGGCGACCATCCCGTGCAAAAAGCATGGAAGACCTGCGCCGTTCCCCAATGCGGCTATTGCCAGAGCGGCCAGATCATGCAAGCCGCCGCCCTGCTCAAACAGAAACCGAAGCCCACCGACAAAGACATCGACGACGCTATGCAGGGCAACCTTTGCCGCTGCGGCACCTATCAGAGAATCCGCCAGGCGATCAAACTGGCGGCGGGGGTGAAGGCATGAACACGAATGTGACTATTGTTTCGCGCCGCGGGTTCCTCGAGAACCTGTTCTCGGCTGGTGCGCTCATTCTCGGAGCCCAATTGCCTCTCCCCGCCGATGCCGCCACCGCGGAGCAGGCCGCCTGGAATCCAAGCGTCTATCTCGGCCTCGAAAAGGACGGCACGGTAATCATCGTCACCCACCGCTCGGAAATGGGCACCGGTATCCGCAGTGTGCTCCCCATGGTGCTCGCCGACGAATTGGAAGCCGATTGGAAGCGCGTCCGGATTGAACAGGCCGTCGGCGACGCCAAGTACGGTTCGCAAAACACCGATGGCTCCTGTTCCATCCGCGACTTCCTCGATGCCATGCGCGTCGCCGGAGCCACCGCCCGCACCATGCTCGAAGCCGCCGCCGCGGCGCAGTGGAACGTGCCCGCGGCCGAATGCAAAGCCGCCAATCATCAGGTCCTGCACGCCAAGTCGGGCAGGAAATCTGCCTTCGCGGACCTCGTCGCCGCCGCCGCGAAGCAGCCCAAACCCGACCCCAAGACACTGCAATTCAAATCGCCCGAGCAGCACCGCTATATCGGCAAAGACCTCCCCATGATCGACCGCGACGACCTCTGCACCGGCAAAGGCGTCTTCGGCTACGACGCCAAGGTCCCCGGCATGGTCTACGCCTCCATTGAACGTTCTCCCGTCTTCGGCGGCAAACTCAAGCGCTTCGAAGACGCCGAAGCAAAAAAGGTCAAAGGCGTGATGAGCACCGAAACCTTGGATGCCTTCAAGCCCCCCCACGTCTTTCAACAATTGGGCGGCGTCGCCGTCATCGCCGGCAACACCTGGGCCGCCATGCAGGGACGCAAGAAACTTAAGGTCGAATGGGAGCAGAGCCCCCACGCATCCTTCGAGTCCGCTGCCTACAAACGTTCCTTGCTCGAAACCGCTCGCAAGCCTCAGAAGCCCGTCCGCATTGTCGGCGATGTCGACAAGGCGCTGGCCGCGGCTGCCAAAACGCACGAAGCCGAATACTACGTGCCGCTGCTCGCCCACGCTGCCATGGAGCCGCTTGCCTCCGTCGCCGAGTTCAGGAACGGCAAGGTCACCGCCTGGGCCGCCACTCAGAATCCCCAGGCCGTTCAGGAAGCCGTTGCCGGCGCCATGGGTTTGAAGAAGGAAGACGTCACCTGCCACGTCACCTTGCTCGGCGGCGGATTCGGGCGCAAGTCGAAGCCCGATTACGTCGTCGAAGCCGCCCTGCTCTCGAAGAAGGTCGGCAAGCCCGTCAAAGTCGTCTGGAGCCGCGAAGAGGACATGCGCTTCGACTACTATCACGCCTGCGCCGCCATGTACATGAAGGCCGGCCTCGATGCCAAAGGCAAACCCACCTCCTGGCTCCACCGCAGCGTCTTCCCCAGCATCGGCACTACCTTCGATCACACCGCCCGCTATGCCATGGATCTCGAAATGGGCATGGGCTGGAACGATCTCCCCTACGACATCCCAAATCACCGCGCCGAAAACGGCCCCGCTGAAAACCACGTCCGCATCGGCTGGCTGCGCTCCGTCGCTCACATCTATCACGCCTTCGCCATTCACAGCTTCGTCGATGAACTCGCCGCCGCCGCCAATCGCGACCGCGTCGATTATCTCCTCGAACTCCTCGGCCCAGACCGCAAGTTGAACATTCAGCCCGAAGGCATGAAGTACTGGAACAACGACCAGCCGCAGGACAAGTATCCCGTCGACACCGGGAGGCTGCGGCGCGTCATTCAGCTAGCCGCGGAAAAGGCCGGCTGGGGAAAGAAAAAGAACCTCGGCATCGCGGCCCACCGCAGCTTCTTAAGCTACATTGCCGCCGTTGCGGAAGTGGAAGTCGAGAACGGCAAGATCCGCATTCCACGCATCACCTTCGCCGTCGATGCCGGCACCACCATTCATCCCGACCGCGTGAAATCGCAGTTCGAAGGGGCCTCGGTGTTCGGCACCAGCATCGCCCTGTTCGGCGAGATCACCGCCCGCGATGGCAAAATCGTCCAGTCCAACTATCACGACTACCGCATCGCGCGCATGGCAGAAGCGCCCCGCCTCACCGAAGTGCATGTCGTGCCCAGCCGGGAGTTGCCCGCGGGAGTCGGTGAACCCGGTGTCCCGCCCGTCCCGCCGGCCATCGCCAATGCCTTGTTCGCCGCCACCGGCAAGCGCGTACGCGAGTTGCCCATCAAGGCCATCTGAACTTCCGTCCAGCACGCTATTCGTATCGAAGCGCTTCGGTAGGATTGAGACGCGCCGCCCGGTTCGCCGGCAGCAGCCCGAAGATCAGGCCCACCGCAAACGACACGCCGAACGCCACCGCGATCGAAGCCTTCGATACCTGTATCACCACGAAGTCCACAAACAGCGGCAGGCTCAGCGGAACCGCAACGCCCAGCAGCACTCCAATCAGGCCCCCGCTCAAACTGATCAGCACCGCTTCCAGCAAAAACTGCATCAGTATGTCGTGCCGCCGCGCTCCCACCGCAAGACGCACTCCAATCTCCCGCGTGCGCTCCGTCACCGTCACCAGCATGATGTTCATGATCCCGATGCCGCTGATCGCCAGTGCGATGGCCGCAATCATTATCAGCACGATCGTCAGCACAACCGAAATGTTCTTCGCCGCATCCAGAATGCCCGCCAGGTTCCCCACGAAATAGTTCGCGCCTTCGCGGTGCCGGCCCTGCAGAATCACCCGCACCTGCTGTGTCAAAGGCTCCACATCCTCCAGCCGCTGCGCCTGCACGTACATCGGATCGATGCGCTCATAGGGAACGAAGTAGCGCAATACGGTCACCGGAATGAGAATGGATTCGCGCGAAAGCTCCGACAACCCGAACGTGTCCGTCTTCTCCTTGAACGTGCCCACCACTGTGAATTGAAGCCCGTACAGCTTCAGCGTCTGCCCGATCGCGGCCGATTGCGAACCGTATAGTCCGCGCGCCAGGTAGTCCGTCAATAACGCCACCCGCTGGCGCAGCGCCACGTCGGAGGCGTCCATGTGCCGCCCCGCAACCACGATCAGGTTGCGCACCCGCGCATACTGATCGTCCGATCCGATGACCTTGATGTCCCGCAGCCGCCCATCCATCACGATCGAAGAGAAGTCGGACATTACTCCCGTCGCCGCTTTCACTCGATTCCCAAGCTGTGCCTTCACTGCCTCGACATCGGCCAGTTTGACGTAGTCTCCCGTAACCGAACTTGCCTCGCGATTCCCCGCGTCGAAGTACGCCGTGATCAGATTGCTCCCCACCCCGCTGATCTGTTCCAGGATGTACTCGCGGCTGGTGAGCGAAATCGTGACCACCAGAATCACTGAAGCGTTGCCGATCAGCAGCCCCAGCGCTGTCAGCATCGTGCGCACACGATTCGCCGCCAGCGCCTGCATGCTGAACCGGACGGCTTCTCCGAAGCGCATCCTACGTCTGCCCGGCCGCCCGCGCAATCAGCACGCGCGCCACCGACTGGATGCCGGTGTGCTCCATGTAGTTCGTGCTCATGTCCAGGAACCCCGCCACATAATCCAGCTTATCGTCGGCGAATTCGATAATGCCCCGTAACTGCGGAATCACCCGCGCGGTGGAAATCCCGTAGCGGTTCGTGAATCCGCCCATGTGCGAACTCAGCGCCCCCACTCCCCCAGACACAAACTGCAGCGGAGAAACTCCCCCCGGAATCATGTTGCGCAAGCGTTGATACGTGGCGTTGCTCTCCAGATCGGACAGCCGCATCCCTTGCGCGGTGTGCAGCAGTTTGCGCGCAAAATCCGGACCCAGGGGAATCAAACCGTCGAACGTCAGCAGCGCCGCCATGCGAATCAGATTCTCTTTTTGATAGCTCAATAAACCGTTCGCAAAGTCCATCACGCCGTCCCCCGGCGCGCTCAGATTCACATACCGGAACGCCATTAGCTCCGCGATGATCTTCATCGCCAGGTCGATCGACTGCGTCGTGTCGGCTTTTGGCGTGATCTTGCTCAGAAACGACAGGATGCTCAACAACTCTCCCGCCTTGTTGGCAAGCGCGGCCATCCCCAGTTTCGAATCGGTCGCATCCACCATCTGGTAGATCCACACCGCCCGCTGATAGCCCTGGTTCTCGTCGGCATACATCGCCAGCGCCCGCTGCCGCACCGCTTTCACGTAGCCTTCGTCGCCGTTGCCCGTCACCACCCGGATCATGTTGTCGAACCGGTTGATGTTAACCCACTGGCCCGGGGCGATGTAGTCGAGCGCCTTCAGCGCCTGCACCGTCATTCCTTGCGAGGGCAGAGCGTCGATAAGTTGATCAATCGGAGGGGTAAGCATTCATTCAGAAAAAACGCAGTTCACGCCTGTTTCGTTCACACTTTCGGTAATCCCAATACTTCGTTCATCGACCCCTGCCGGTAGCCTTCCAGATCGAGCGTCACATAATGGAAACCGAGCGGCTTGAAGATCGCCAGCATCCGCGCCGCCATGTCGAGCGATAGCGCTTTCTCCATTTCTTCGCGCGAAATCTCGATCCGCACCAGCTTGTCGTGAAACCGCACCCGGAACTGCCGGAACCCAAGCGCTTTCAATTCTTCTTCACCGCGCTCAACGGTCTTCACCGTTTGAATCGTCACCGGAGTCCCGTACGGAATCCGCGACGAAAGGCACGCTGAGGCCGGACGGTCCCACGTCGGCAATCCGGCAACACGCGACAGTTCGCGGATTTCAGCTTTCGTCAGTCGCGCCTCCACCAGCGGAGCCTTCACCTGATGGCGCTTGGCCGCGTTCTGCCCCGGACGGTAATCCCCCAGATCGTCCATGTTCACGCCGTAGAGAATGTGCGGGATACCGCGCTCGCGCCCCACTTCTTCCATCCGCTGAAAAAGCTCGTCCTTGCAGTGAAAGCAGCGGTCTGCGGCATTCCGCGCGTAGTCGGGATTGTCGAATTCGTAAGTCGGAATGTACTCGTGGCGGATCCCGAACTGCGCCGCGAAGGCTTCCGCATCGCGCTTGTGCGATTCGGGGATGGAGGCCGAATCGGCGGTGATAGCGACACAGTTCGTCCCCAGCGCCTGTTGCGCCGCCCATGCCAGGTACGCCGAATCGGTGCCCCCGGAATAGGCGATCATCGCCTGCCCCAGTGACCGCAAATTCGCCAGTAGCTGTTCCTGTTTCTCCAGCAATACCCGTGGGTCAAGTTGAGGACCGGCGCCCAGTGCTACTAATACCGCCATATGCGTGATTATACCGAAGGCTGCCGCGAGGCCTGAAACACCGTCCAAGGCCGCGACGGCAGGTCGCGCAAATAGGGTTTCTGCCACTCGAACTGCTTGTGCTTCGCCAGGTGCTGCGCCGCCTTGAAATGGATGCCGCACGAATGCCCCTGCGATGCCGAAAACGACATCTGCCGCAGCATCTCCGCCGATGCCGCCTTGGCTTGTACCGCGCCCACCGCCGCGTATTCATCGGCCCACGGCTTCAGTCCGCGCGGGGAAAGATCGATGTGCCCGCACAGCGTCCGCTCGCTCGGATTCTCTATGTTCTCGATCACATCGTAATGATCGGACAGAAATCGCTGCGCCGCCGCCGCATCGATCCGCCCTTTGTGTTGCGCCATCAGTTGATCCCATCGCACCCGCCGCGTATTCGCGCTGTGCGTCCTGTCGCTCAGATCGAACTTCGTTTCCTCCCGCGCCAGTTTCTCCGATACCGGAAAGTTGGAGCCCGCAAAATAACCATCCTGCGTCCGCCGCAGCGTCACGTTCTTCAGCCCCAGTTCCAAATCCGCGATCTCGCCCGTGTTGCAATCCGCCACCAGCCAGTTGTTCGCATAACCGCCGTTATTGCCCGTCCGCATCAGCCGTGCGAAATCGTCGATCGACCGCGAATACTGCATCGCCTTCCGCGCACGAACGAACTCCGGAATGCCCTCCGGATCCCAGCCCGAAAACTGCGTGATCGTCGTTTCCGTAATCGCGATCCCCGCCGAATTCACCCCGAAATCGTCACCCGAATGAATCAGCCCCGGATAGCCGTCCATTAGTATGGAATGCCCCTTGGCCGGATAAATCTCGAAAATGATGTTCCAGAAAACCCCGTTCGAATATGCGGTCCAGGCGTTATGGCCGATCACCGGACGCCCGTCCGCCGTATAAGCGCCCGTCGCCACAAACGCGCTGCAGCGGTCCGCTGTCGTCACCTTCGCCGGCGACGCCGCTCCCTCGCCCGCATTGTGCCAATCCAGAAAGTAAGGCGACCACTCGAGCCATGCGTTCAACGCCACCGCATCCCAAAGATCCAGCGTCCCCCGGCGCGCTTTGATCCCCGCCGCGATTCCCTCTATCTCTTCCCGGTACTCCGCCTCCACCCGCGGCCAGAGATGCTCCTTCGCTGCCGCACGGTAAAAGGACCACGGCTTGCGCGAGTCGCGTTCCATCTCAAAGGCGATCGTGCGGTGCGCCGCCGCAATCTCCGCCGCCATCCAGTAGCCATGCTGGAAACCGATCTCCGCCGGCGCGCCCTCCAGTCGCACGTGAACCCAGCCGTTTCGCGGCGCTTTGCGAAAAGAATTGCGCAGCCGGGGTTCCGGTTTCGCGGCACTCAGCCATGCCGGCGCGGCCGAAAAAGCAGCGAGTATCTTGCGGCGGGTTGTCCGTGTCATGATCTTGATTATAGGGATCGCGATGCCAGATCAGCTCATCGCTAGATTGCGTAACGGGGAATTAGCGGCAGTTCGGGAATACTTGACGGCGCGGCCGGCCGCGGCGAAAAGCCCCAGGCCTGTCGTTGAGGCCGGCCGTCTCGCCTGGAAACAAGCCCTCGCCGAATTGCTGAAACACGGCGCCGACCTCAACTCCATCTGGCGAGGCTATCGCGCCCTCCACGCCCTCCTGCAGGAAGAACCGCACGCCGATGGCAAGCCGCCCCTCCCCGCGCAGGCTCGCCTCGATTGCCTCGATTGGCTGCTCGCCAACGGCGCCGATCCCGAACTGGCAGGCGCCTGGCCTCCCGCCCGTGCTCTCCTCATCGCCGCCTTCACCGGCATTGAGCCCTTCGTCCAACGCCTCAAGGATGGCGGCGCACGCGTCAATTTCCACGCCCATTGCGCGCTCGGCGATCTGCGCAAGGCCAAGGCCGCTTTGAAGGCCGATGGCGCCTCGGCTCAGGCTCGCGATGACGGCGGTCTCACCGCCCTGCAATGCTGCGCCGCTTCCCGAATGCCCTGCCGCGATACTCTACGGAAAATCGCAGCCCTCCTCCTCGATGCCGGCGCCGACCCCAATGCCGTCACCAAAGGTTGGAGCCATCAATTGAACGCCACCTACTTCGCCGCCGCCTCCGGCCATCTCCAGATGTTCGAACTCCTCCTCGAACGTGGAGCCGATCCCACCCTGGCCCTTCCTTCCGCCGCCTGGCGAAAAGAAATGGATTTCGCCGAGGCCGCTCTCCGCCATGGCGCCGACCTCAATCAGCGCTTCGATCAGGAACGCCCGATTCTCAATGAGCTCATTCGTTGGGGACAGGTCCAGCAGGCCCTCTGGATGTTGGAAAAAGGCGCCGACCCCAACATCCCCGACGAAAAAGGTTGGACCGCTGTCCACCAGGCCGCCTCCCGCGGCAATGAGCGCATGTGGAAGGCCGTCCTCGAAGCGGGCGGCGACCTCAAGCGAAAAGACAATCTCGGCCTCACGCCCTCGAATCATCTGAACCTGAAACTGAAGGGCCTTCAATAACCGCTCCGGTTGCTATCCACTGCCGGCAACTGTTACGCTTCACGGCATGATGGAACTCCCGCGGTTAGCGATTCCCTTCGTATTTGTCGTGGTGATGCTCTCGGTCATCATCGCGGCTGCGCTTTTTTCCCGCAATTACCTCAAAGTCCCGCCCAACCTCGTCGCCGTCCTCAGCGGACGGAAACGCAAATTGAGCGATGGACGCACCGTTGGCTATCGCATGGTGCGCGGAGGCGCCGCGCTGCGAATCCCTTTATTGGAAAAGGTCGATTATCTCTCCCTCAACGTCATCACCATTCCTTTAGAAATCCGCCGCGCCTACACCATCCAAGGCGTCCCTGTTTCCGTCAAGGCCGTCGCCAACGTCAAGATCCGCTCCGATGAAACCTCACTCCACGCCGCTGCCGAACGCTTCCTCGGCATGACCCACGACGATATTCAGCAGGTCATCTTTCAAACGCTCGAAGGCCACCTGCGCTCCATCCTCGGCACACTCACCGTCGAAGAAGTCAACAGCGACCGAAACTCCTTTGCCCAAAAGCTCACCTCCGAAGCGGCCAACGACCTGGAAAAAATGGGCCTCGGCGTCGACGTCCTCACCATTCAGGAAGTCAGCGACGATGAGGATTACCTCAACGCCCTAGGCAAACGCCGCACCGCCGAAGTGAAGCGCGATGCCATCATCGGCGAAGCCGAAGCCACCCGCGATTCGAAGATCAAATCCGCCACCGCCTTGCAGGAAGGCGAACGCGCCAAACTCAATGCAGATGGTGAAATCGCCCAATCCCAGCGCGATCTGCAAATCCGCCAGGCCCAGTACCTCGCCGAAGTCCAGACCGAAAAAGCTCGCGCCGATCAGGCCGGTCCACTGGCTCAGGCCAAAGCCCGCCAATCCGTCGTCGCCGAAGAAGTCAAAGTCGAACGCCAGCGCACGCAAGAGCTCATCTCCGTCCAGGAACAGGAAGTGCTGCGCAAACAAAAAGAGCTCGAAGCCACCGTCCTCAAGCCCGCCGAAGCTGAGCGCCAGGCCCGCGTCGTCCGTGCTCAGGCCGAAAAAGAAGCCTCCGTCCTCGAAGCCGAAGGCAAGCGGCAGGCCTTGATCGCACTGGCTGAAGCCGAGCAGGAAAGACTGCGCAAGGAAGGTGCCGGACGCGCCGCCGCCCTCGAATCCGAAGGTAAGGCCGAGGCCGCCAAGATCGAAGCCATCGGCTTGGCTCAGGCCCGCGCCATCGAAGCCCAGGGCGTTGCCGAGGCAACTGCCATTGAACGCAAGGCCCAGGCCTGGAAACAATTCAATGAGGCCGCCCGCCTTCAGACCATCCTCGAAAAACTCCCCGCCATTATCGAATCCTCCTCCGGCGTTTTCTCCGCTGTCGCCGCCCCCCTGGGCAACATCGACCGTATGGTCGTCATCGACAACGGAGGCTCCGGTCCCAACGGTTCATCCGGCTTGAACAAAATCGCTCAGGCCACCCCCACCGTCATCTTCGGCCTCCTGCAGCAGTTGCAGGCAATGGGCCTCGATGTCCCCACCATTCTGCAGCAATTGGGCGTGAAAGACGGAAAGCCGGAGGCCGCGGGCAATGAGACCATCCAAGGGTGAAGGCACTTTCGTCGTGCACTGCTCCAGTGCCCTTTACCAGCCCTATTTCCAGGATTTCCTCCGCGCAACCTTGGGAATCAGAAACTACGGATTGATCGCCCTCCCCGGCGGCGTCCAATCCCTGACCCTCGAAAAATACCTACCGAA
>JAEUQG010000381.1 GCA_016789755.1 Bryobacterales bacterium | reverse complement strand
GTGATCGTAGCGCGACTCTTCAGAACGATGGATCTCCTGCTGCAAACCCAGCACCGAGGCACTGTCGGATATGCGAAGTGGTGTCATGTATCCAGGAGATCACACCGCCCTATATATGCGCAATTACTTATGTCGTCATGTTTAACACTGCTTCTGATCTGATCAAAACACTTTCCCCTAATAATGTTTACCAGTCAGGGGTTGCGAAGGTCTGCCCCCATTAATGATCTAGAGCCCGCCAATTAATCCCGCCCCCACCTGTTAACGCCATCCGCAACTCCGCAACTGTCCATAATTTCGGCACTTCCGCGTCTCGCCGTTTCGAGCCGAGTCCCGCATGAAGCGCCAGTCGTGCAGCCCGGCGTCGTTTGCGGGCAGCCGTTTCTCCCCATCTCCGGCTACGACACAGGAGTTAGTTAACAGCGCGGCCAGAGATGTCAGACCTCAGGCCAGATCATTCGAAAAAGTCGGTTTCACTCGTCGCGGTCCCACGCCCCTGTCTGCGGCCGGTCCTGAGCAGCATTCGCTTCACCTCGGCGATTCCAGAAGGTGGGTCTCTGCGATGGATCACCGCATGGCAGTTTCGGACAGACCGGGCGCAAGTCTTTGATCGGATTCAAAACGCAGGAGCCACCTGCCTGTGCTATCGGCTTGATATGGTGAACCTGAACATAATCGGCGGCTTCCGATTCTTTGCCCGATGCTGGATTGCGATGGACGAACTGTTCCGTACTGCCATGGACTCCGGCCAACTGACGAAGCCGATGGATCCGGTTGAACTTGACCCCGAGTTTGCCGAATTCCTGCGTACTCGGCGGGAACGCCAACCGGTCCGCACGGTCCTAACGCCGGGACTGTAGGAATGATCGAATGTCCCGCTACCATCGATACGACACCTAGGCAATTGCGGTCCTGTCGCTGGCCCGCCGAAAAGCCATCGAAGCTCGGCTTGAGGAGTGCCGCCCGAAGCACCTCATCGGGAGCCTGCTTCAGGATTCCACAATCGGTCCCTCGCCGGAGCAAACGACGCACGTGCGCCGCCTTTCACCAACCCTTCGCACGATTCTTGAAAACGCCGAGCGACGGCGGCAGGGTCCCGTTGCCGTGCGAACCACGAGAGCTCTTTGAGGAAACTCGCCCGCACAAACCCGCCGGGTCTAACCGCGGCACACAAGTTGCTCAACATGCTGGGGGCTGCCCGGCCTGTGCGGACTTTTGAGGCTCTCTGAGAGTCTAACGGTCCTTCGGCTCGGAGCATCGCCCAAACCCAAGCGGCCTGACACAGTAAAATCAATAGCTTGCCGCGCCTCCGGCTTGGCTCTCCAAAGAGGCCCTGGGTCGATGGAGCCCGAGAATACTAGTCTGCCGATTATGGCGACTTGGGCCAACAACCACGATTTCGCCCTTGCGGAGCCATTCATTTTCCATCGCTTACAGCCTTTGAGGCTTTCTATATCCTCTTTCCCGACCGCAACACCCCCCCTTGCCGATGAGTCATGCTTCCGCTTTGTGAATCGCACGGTCCGACAGGTGTTCCCTCAGATGGCAGGTCCGCTCACGGCCAAACAAGCCCCGCTGGCGGCCGATTCGGGTCCGCTCGTCATCCATCACTCCCTTGCACATCCCAAACCGTCATACAGTGGTGGCTTGTGATGCAATCGATCTGGCTTGTCCTACTCCTTTCGCAATCTGCTCACTCCGGGTGGGCACAGACTGCGGGCACTGTCCGCGGAACGGTGACGCTGGAAGCTTCGGGCGACCCACTGCACCATGCCTCCGTCACCGTTGGGCGAACGGGTAGAGTGGCGGAAACCGGCGAAGACGGCAAGTTTGAGATCAGCGGCATCCCCGCGGGCACATACTCCATTCACGCTCATCTGCAATCGCTGAGCGATGACGTCAAGTCCGTCACCATCCGGCCGGGGGAAGTGGTAACGGTCGATTTCAAACTTCGTCTGGCATCCGTGCGGCAGTCCCTCACCGTGACAGCCACGGAGAAGGAACAGACAACGTTTGAATCGTTCCAAACGGTAACCTCCTTGGACGCCGTGGATCTGGCCCTTAAATCGAAACCCTCACTGGGCGAATTACTGGAGAACCAGCCCGGCGTCGCCAAGCGCAGCTTCGGGCCGGGCAGTTCACGTCCGGTGATCCGCGGCTTCGACGGCGACCGTGTGCTGGTGATGCAGGATGGCATCCCCACCAGCAGTCTCTCCTCGCAATCGGGCGATCACGGGGAATCTCTGGATCCCTCCAGCCTGGACCGCCTAGAGGTGGTCAAAGGCCCCGCGACATTGCTGTACGGCAGCAATGCGATCGGCGGAGCGGTGAATGCGGTGACTGGCCATCACCAGATTCATGACCATCCGCACCAGGGTCTGCGCGGCTATGCCACCGGCTTCGGAGGAACTGCCAACGGGCAGGCCGGTGGCGCAGCAGGGTTCGACCTGGGCCTCGGCAACTGGTTGGTGTGGGGCAACGGGAGCGGACAGCGCACCGGGGACTACACGACGCCGCGAGGCAAGGTGGACAATTCCCGAAGCCGCCTATCCAACAGTTCCGGCGGTCTTTCCTGGTTCGGCAGCAAGACGTCTTTCGACATTGGTTACCGCTACGAGGAGGGCAAGTACGGCGTTCCTTTCGCCGGCGAATTCCACGGGGAACACGAGGAAGAAGCGGCGAGCAAAGCAGCGAACGTACGGACTGCGGAAGAGGAGGGACATGAAGACCACGAGCATGTCAGCCTCGCCTTCCGGCGGCACAACGTCCGCATCGGCACCGGGTGGAAAGACCTCGATTTCGCGCTCCCGAGCTTCCGCCTGTCCATCAACTACGCTGACTGGCAGCATAAAGAGCTGGAGGAAGACGTGGTGGGCACACTCTTCCGGAACAAACAAATCACCTACCGGGGGGTGTTCCAGCAGCGCAAGACCGGCAACCTGACGGGCAGTTTCGGTTTCCAAGGCTCGCAGCGCGCCTTCAAGACAACGGGCGAGGAAGCCCTTGCCCCACCCGTCGATCAGAACAACATCGCCGTATTCGGTCTGGAGGAGTTCTCGTTCGAGCGGTTCCGCTTGCAGTTTGGCGGCAGAATCGACAATACGCGATACAAGCCGGACGGGCTGCGGGACCGTTCTTTTACCGGGGCATCGGGCGCGGCAGGTATCTATATCCCGACCTGGAAGAACGGAGCGGTAGTCACCAACTTCACCTCTTCCTTCCGCGCCCCGGCCTTGGAGGAGCTCTATAATCTCGGGCCCCACATCGGGAATCTGACTTACGAGATCGGAAACTCCGCCCTGCGGCGCGAGCGAAGCAATGGCGTCGATTTTTCCTTGCGGCACAACGCATCGAAGGTACGGGCCGAAGCCAACTTCTTCTATTACGGCATATCCAATTTCGTCTACCTCGCGCCGAATGGGGAGGAAGAAGACGGCCTGGTGGCTGCCGATTACAATCAGGGCGACAGCCGGTTCACGGGAACCGAACTCGGTCTGGACGTGGGACTCCATCAGAAGCTCTGGTTGAATCTGGGGATGGATTACGTCAATGCGGAGCTGAAGTCGGGTTCGCCGCTTCCACGCATTCCGCCACTCCGAGGACGGGCAGGGTTTGACTTCCGAAGCGGCAATCTGAGTATCCGCCCGGAAATCCGGATGGCGTCCTCCCAGGAGCGCCTGTTTGAGACAGAGACCAGCACGGCGGGCTACACGGTGTTCAACCTCAACGGATCCTATACGGTAACCCGGCAGCACGTTGCCCACATCTTCGGGGCGGATGCCTTCAACCTTGGGAACCGCCTTTATTTCAACCATTTGTCATTCATCAAGGACCATGCGCCGGAGATCGGGCGGGGCATCCGTTTCACCTATACCCTTAGATTCTTCTAGAATGGGGCGCTTTCGCGCCGCCTAACCCTTCCCGGTGAAACAACCGATAGACAGGCATGGCGGTACCGGCGCCACAACGGAATACCCCTGCCTTCGCGGTTCTCATGGCCGCGACTGTAGCGGCGTATTTCGCCTTCACACTCTACGCGGCCTGGGTTATTCTGCAATACGGTGTCAAGACGGCCGATTTCGGCTGGCAGATTCAACGCATCGGTCAGCATCTCTACGTCGTTTCCATTGAGGAGAAGGGGCCCGCGACAGGCTCCTTAGAGATCGGCGACCGGATTGTGGCAATCAACGGGGAACCGGTCAGGACCGAAGCGGAACTGGGGATTGCGCTGAAGTCGGTGGCCGGCGCCGGGCTCTACGGGTTGCGGGTGCAGCGCACGGGGACCGAACGCGAGATCTGGCTGCGCTCCAGGACGCGGGCAGGATTCAGCTTCTTTCAGCATCGTTTGCCGCTGCTCGGATCGAGCGTGCTCATCTTCTTCTGCGGACTGGCCATGCTGCTCCGCTGGAATTCGGCCGCGGCGCGCTATGGATTCCTGGCCTCGTCGCTGGTGGCGTTGCGGTTGGGGGCATGGGCGATTCTGCCGCTCAGCACATACTTCCAAACCAGAGAGTTCCTCCCGTTGTTCCTGTTCTGTCTTCCGGCCGGGCTGGCTATTCCACTGGCCTACCAATCGCTGCTGTGCCTGGGGGACAGACGTCGCGTAAGCGCGCGGTGGGACACTATTCCTTGGGTGCTGGCCGGACTCTGGATTCTGATTCTGGTGGTTGCCGCACCGCCGGGAGCAATTCCCGCCCCGGTACCGGAGGGGTTGGCCTTTCTTTACGCGGGAAAAGTGGAGTACCGGCAGTCGTCACCCGTAGTGCAATACGGGATACCCCTCTACATCTGCCTTGCGGTTCTGACGATGGCGCTTTGGATCAGAAGGCTGTATCGGGACACCGGCCCGGGCGATTTGCAGAGACGGATGCAATGGATCCTACTGAGCGGCGGTTTCTTCGCATTGCCGGCAGGCATCTTCGAGGTGACCGAATGGCTGGGCATCCATTCCGGTGCAACCGGCTGGAACTGGCTGCTGGCTTTGCTGGCGCTGTCCTATCAGCACATCCTCAGTGTCGAGCGGATCACCAGTCCAGCCATGGTGTTGCGTGGCGGGATGGGACGCCTGTTGCCGGAACCAGTGTTCCGCAAGCTGGACATGCGCTGGTTTCCCCTTGAGGCCGAGGCGGAACAGCGGCTGCGCGCCATTGCAAGCCAGTTGGATGCGTGCACGCAGGTCAGCCACTTGGCAGGCATTCTGACGCATGGACTGGAGGAAGCCGTAGGCGCGGCGGGATTCGAAATCAGCGAGGGGCAGGAGGCAGGCGACTTCCTCCCGATCAGCCAGAAACCCAACGGCGAAACCTACACTCGCCGGGAGCGGCGCCTCATTGAGAACGCGGTTTCGCACTTTTTTGCGTCCCAGGAGCGTTTGCGAAAGAAGGAGCAGGAGAAAGGGGCCGAGGGTCCCCGCGAGGTGTTGAACCTCATGCGGGAATGTCCCCGCTGTGGCGCCTGCTACGACAGCGAAGTGGTGCTCTGTCCGCATGACCAGGAAGTCCCGGTCCTGCGCTTGCCCATCGAGCGGGTGGTGGATGGCAAGTACGTTTTGGAGCGCCTTATCGGGCGCGGCGGTATGGGGGCGGTTTACGAAGCCCGGGACCGGCGGCTGAACCGGCGCGTGGCATTGAAGGTGATGCTCAGCGAATTGTTCGGCCAACAGGCGGCGTTGCAGCGATTTGAACGCGAGGCCCAACTGGCGGCGAAGATCAGCCACCCGAACATCGTACAGATTCACGATTTCGGCCCGATCGGGGCGATGGGGGCCTATCAAGTGATGGAGTATGTGGAGGGCCGCAGTTGGCGCGAGGAACTGGCGGGCGGCGCCGTGCCGGCCGCGCTGTGCATGAATTGGATCGAACAACTTCTGGACGGCATCGAAGCGGCACATGCCTGCGGGATCATCCATCGCGATTTGAAGCCCGAGAATCTGCTGCTGGAGGAGCGGGGGCATGGACGGATGCAGGTGAAGATTCTCGACTTCGGCCTGGCGAAAATGCAGTTGCTGAATCTGTCGAGGGAAGAGCACCTCTCCATCGGTGTGAATACGATTGGGACCGTCGGGTACGTGCCGCCGGAGCAGCTCACCGGCGGGACGACGGATGAACGGAGCGACATCTACGCCATCGGGCGGATTGTGGCGGAAGTGCTGACAGGCACACTCCCCGAGGATGGCTGTCCCGGGCTCGATCCGGCGCTCGCGGCGGTGGTGATGAAATGCACAGCGCTCCGCAAGGAAGACCGCTACGAGTGCATCGGGGAGTTGCGTGGGGAGTTACTGGCGGCGATGCGGCAACTGGAGGCTCATTGATCGGGACTGCCCTTGTGCGATTGCGGCACCAGAGCAGTAGCTTGACTGTTGCGGCAAAGCGTGGGGCTGGAGACCGGCCTTCGGAACGAACAACCGGGCTATAGCTGCCGTCGTAATTCAGAAGCCCGCACAGGCCGGGGCGGCCCACAGCGCGTTGAGGAACTCGCGTGCCGCGGATAGACCCGGCGCGTTGTGCGGGCGAGTTTCCTCAAAAGCAGGGTGCCCGGTAGCGAGGCCAGAGGGGAAGGAACTCACCCACATCGTTCCTCCCTTTTGCCTTTTCTTGGCGTCTCCGCGTCTTGGCGAGAGATTGTGTTTCCAACAGCATACACCTGAGTTCCTTAGACCGTTATGCGAGCTCTAGCGAGGATTTTGTTCTCGTTTGGCGACGTCACGCGGCGATCTTGAGACCGACTTTGGCGAAGAGCTTCTCCAGGTCATCAGCGACGCGTTGGTAGAGCCGGTCCAGTTGAGATCGCCGTAGCTCTTGAAGCTTGGTGTCGCCGGGAACCGATTGCAGCAGGCCAGCGGTGAGCGGCGCATAGATACGCTCGAAGAGTTTCAAGAAGACCACGCAGATCGAGTAGCCTTCGCGTGGCAGCCTGTACCGTCGCGAACGCTCCACCTTTTTGATGAGGCCCTTGGCCCGAAGCTTGGACAGGTCGTAGCGAAGGGAACCGAGTGTGTATTGGTCGGTGGTCAAACCAATGGCCTCGGCAACGTGACTGTGTAAGTCTCGGGTGTAGAACTGACTCCCAGCCGCGATGTTGGCGAAGCGGACCAAGGCATGCATGACAGCCAACTGACGTGGATGGTCGAGCTTGAGCCCAGGGATGCGTTTGCCGTTTTCCATTACCGTGGGCTCTGAGAGTTTCCGGAGTTGGCCGCGGTCGACAAAGGTTTCCAGGATGTCCTGTTGGATGTCGAGGTAGTTGTCGATGACTGAGCCCATGGCGTCACGGAGTTGTGGCAGATTCTCGACCGCCTTCTTGACGCCGTAGTCGGCTACGTTGTTGCTGGCCGGTTCCGTGCGAAGATCGACATGGTCACGCACGTACTGTTTAATGAATCCGTTGCCGTAATGGCTACGAATCACAGGATTGGGCAGGTCAAGATCTTCGATGACCGTCTTCAGTTCGCCCCGGCA
>JAEUQG010000447.1 GCA_016789755.1 Bryobacterales bacterium | reverse complement strand
TCCCGTCAAAAAGGCCCCCGTCCGCCGCGCCCGCCGCGCTCAGAAAAGCGCCGGCGAGGTGAAGATCGCCGAAGCCCCCAAACCGGATGCGCCGAAGCCCGACGCCCCAAAGCCTGCCGCGCCCAAACCAGACGGCGCCGCCGAAGATCCCAAACCCGCTCCGCAGCCAGTCAAACTCGGCGTCATCCTTTCGCCCGAACAGACCCGCGAACTCGCCCGGCGCCTCGATACCGCCATCGAACACACCCGTAGCTCCATCGTTCTCATCGAGGGGAAATTGCTCACCAAGGAACAGACCGAAACCCTCGGCCGGATTCGCTCTTTTCTAGCGCAGGCCGAGCAGACGCGGGAAGAAGATTTGGCTGGTTCCGTCAGCTTAGCCGAACGGGCCGACCTTCTCTCGCGTGATCTGCTCGAGCGCCTGCGCTGATGGGCAGAGGCGTGGTGGAGGAGGATCTACGCTCTACCGCTAGTGTGCCCCGGAGGGAAGGCGGAGGTTTTCGCCTCCGGCGCGACAAGTTCAATCCCAGATCAAATTCCAGCTAGCAAACTCAAAAATCCGTTCACCGGTGGCGGCAACGCTCGGAGGGAGACGTTTCAGGGAGCCGCCACCGGCAAACACGCCCGCGGGAGAGACCACGGGAGGCTGCGACGGTTACCACCGGAGAGGTAAAAATTGCCGGGAGAGGAAATTTTTTCTGCTCGTCCATTGCAGAATTTCCCAAGCAGGAGCCGTTCTTCCGGTGTGGGACCGCATCTTGCACTTTCTATTGCAATCTCCGTGCCAAAATCTCCTTGAGATTCTCACCCCATTTCTTACACTCTTCCCCTAGGTGGACTCTCCCCTCAACCCCGTCGCCACCCTCGACGCCGTCGTTCAGGCCCTCCTTGTCCCCCTCGCCCTCTGGATTGCCCTCAGCGGTATCGATGACCTCTTCGTCGATGCAATTTGCTTGTTTACTTATGTTTCCAAACGCGCCTGGCGCTCCCCCCACTCCCCCCAACAACAACTCCACGACGCCCTCAACGCTCCTCAAAAACGAATCGCCATCCTCGTCCCCCTCTGGCAGGAAGACGCCGTCATCCGTCAAATGGTCATTAATAATGTAAGCCAAATAGAATATTTGTCGTATGACCTTTTCTTAGGCGTATACCCTAACGATGCCCCCACTTTATCTGCCGCCAAAGACCTCGAAGCCCGCTATTCCAACGTCCACCTCGCCCTCTGCGGCAACCCCGGCCCTACCTCCAAAGCCGATTGCCTCAACTGGATCTACCAGCGCATGCTCGGCTTCGAACGCGAACGCCAGATCCGCTTTGAAATCATCGTCACCCACGACGCCGAGGACGTCATCCACCCCATCGCCCTCCACTGGATGAACTACCACACCGACGTCTATGACATGGTCCAGGTGCCCGTGCTCCCCCTCGCCACTCCCATCCGCCAGTGGACCCACGGTATCTACTGCGATGAATTTGCCGAATTCCAGAGCAAAGATATGCCGGGGCGGCAAATTCTCAACGGCTTCATCCCCTCCAACGGCGTCGGTACTGCCTTCACCCGCTACGCCATGGACCAGCTCGCCGCCCGCAATGGCCGTATCTTCGAACCCGAATGTCTCACCGAAGATTACGAGAACGGCCTCAAACTCCACTTCCTCGGCTGTCCCCAACTCTTCATGCCTGTCGAAATGCGCGACGGCGAGCCCATCGCCACCCGCGAGTATTTCCCCCACACCGTCTCCGCCGCCATCCGCCAGCGCACCCGCTGGGTCACCGGCATCGCCCTCCAAAGCTGGGAGCGGCACGGCTGGCGCGGCGGCATCGGGACCGTCTACTGGATGTGGCGCGACCGCAAAGGCCTGATCGGCAACCCCGTCAGCATGCTCACCAGCCTCATGTTCCTCTACGGACTCGCCACCTGGATCTACAGCAGCCTCACCGGCAGCCGTTGGGGACTCGCCGGACTCGGCGCCGAACTCCCCACCCTCCTGCTGCTCTCTTCCACCAGCACTATGCAATTCTTGCATCTCGGCGTGCGGGCCTGGTGTACCTCGCGGATCTATGGTTGGAAATACGCCTCCGCCGTCCCCATCCGAGCCCTTCTTGCCAACTACATCAACTTTCGAGCCACCATCGGCGCCATCCGCCGCTATGCCCAATCGAAGCTCGGTGGCCGCCCCCTCGTCTGGCTCAAGACGGATCACAGTTACCCCGTGCTCGCCGCCGCTACCGAAAGACGCCGTCTGGGCGAAATCCTCGTTACCTCCGGTCGTCTCAGTCCCTCCCAACTTCAGTGGGCGCTGCGCACCAAGCCCGCGGAAATCCGCCTCGGCGAACACCTCGTCCGTGCCCGCCTCCTCACCGAACAGCAGGTGTATCAGGCGCTCAGCCTGCAAGCGAGCATCCCGCTTCTGCACATCGAACCCAGCCGCATACGCTCCAGCACGGCCCGCGCTCTGCCCGGATTCGTCGTCGAACGGTGGCGCGTCGTCCCCTACCAGGTAGCCGGCGGATTCCTCTTCCTCGGTTGTGCCGAAACCCCCACCGAGAGCATGAAAGCCGACCTCGCCCGCTTCACCAAGCTCTCCATCCGCTGGCAGTTGATCACCGCCTCCAACTTCCACGAACTCAAGCAGTCACTGCTCTGATCGCGCCGGGGGATTCATCACATTCATCACATTCATCACATTCATCACTTTCAACAGCCGGAGTGATGAATCGCGAAAGGGTGGGGCAGCAATTGGGGGGAAAAGGAAAAAGGTTCCAAGTGACCAGCTTTCCAGTTTGCTACCCGCCATGCATGCCTGGCGTAGCGTGGCGGCCTGTGTTGCCCGGCCTGTGCCTCCCAACTCCCCGCGAACGTTTTCCCCGTTCGCGCTTCACTGTTGGAAAGCGTGCCTGCCAACCACACAAGTCGAAGCCTCTTCGCTCGCGGCGCGTCTTTCGCTCGCCAACAGGGACTTCCGGTCTCCCGGTCACCCCGGCTGGGTCGTTCGCTCCCGACACTGCCACTTCGCGACTTCCGCTTGGCCATTCCACGAGCCCGTTCGGTGAACCACTCCCCACCCCGACCGTTTCCGGTCTCGGGGTGGATCAACACGTCCCACCCGTTGCTCGCCGTTTGACCGGCGGTTCCTGTCTCTATCTTTCGCCGTCGCTCCCCTTCAGGATGTTACTCCCTCAGGATCCTGGCCTTGCAGCCCCGCAGGCTCTCTCACGAAAACTCGCGCAAGCGCCCGGCTCAGATACTTACAGGATGGCTTACCAGTCCGTTACGCCCGGTCTCCGTTCGCTCCCCGCAGCGCCCCTTTCGGGCTTCGCTCCGGATCATCGTTCCCGGTCCGTTTCGTTCCGTCTGGCTCACTGTTCCGCGTGCCTCTTGGAACCTTCTTCACTATGCGCCCAATCGCGCCGCCGGTCAACGGAAAAACGAATCGCCCAGTACGATCTTCACAGATTTTATCTGCTTTGGTTTCATCACCTTGGACTGCGGCCGGGTTGAATTTCCTGTGGAAAAAACACGCCCCCCGCGAATTGTTTAAGATGGGACGTGGCCAGCGCGCAACCTTCGGCGGACGTCCTCATCATCGGCAGCGGCATCGTCGGCGCGGCCCTCGCCTGGCGGCTGGCGCAGCGCGGCGTCCACGTCACCATCGTCGAAGCCCGCCAGTGGGGCGGGGAAGCGAGTTGGGCCGGCGCCGGCATGCTGGTTCCAGGCTCCGAGTACGAAACCGCCTCCGACCACATGCGCTTCGCCCTCCAAAGCCTCAGCCTCTACCCTAGCTTTGTCCGCGAACTTAGCGAGGCTTCCGGCCGCCCCATCGACTTCACCGCCTGCGGCTCGCTCGAACTCGCGGCAACCGAAGCCGAACTCGCCTCCATTGCCCACCGCGCCGCACGCCAAGCCGAACTGGGTGTCCGCGCCGAACTCGTTTCGCCCTCCCACCTCCAACGCCTCATCCCTGGAATCGAACCGCACCTCGCCGGAGGCTACCTCTACCCGGCCGAAGGCCAGGTGGATCCGCGCACCGTCATGGCCGCTCTCCGCATCGCCTGCGGACGCGCCGGCGCCACTGTGATTGAGGGTGAGCCGGTCGTGGCCCTCGAATGGGACCGCGCCTCGCTCTATGCCTCCATGGGCTCCGGCAAAGTACGCAAGGCGCGCTGCGGTGTCCTCGCCGCCGGCGCCTGGGCTTCGCAACTCGGCAAGTATCTGCCTCCCGTCTACCCCGTGAAGGGCCATCTTATCGGCTACCCGATGGACCCCGGCAGTCTCCCCCACGTTCTGCGCTACCACCACACTTATGTCGTGCAGCGGCAATCCGGCTACACCATCGCCGGCACCAATGAGGAGCGCTCAGGCTATGACCGCGCCGTGAATCCGGATGCCTGTCTCGAAATCGCCGCCCGCGCCCGCAAGCTGTGGTCCCTGCTCCCCGAACGCCCCGCCGATACCTGGATCGGCTTCCGCCCCGGCGTCGACTCCGAAGGGCCCCACCTCGGCCGCTGGAAGGATTCCCCGCTCTGGCTCGCCTACGGCCACTACCGCAATGGCATTTTGCTCGCGCCGGCCACCGCCGAAAGGCTCAGCCTGCACATCCTGGCCAGTCTCTAGATGGGCCAGTTCGGAAATGGATTGACCCGTCCCGTACGCGTAGCCTCCACCAGCGCGTCGATGCGCATCCTCCTCCGCCACAGGTTCTCCAGCATCTGCTCGAGCGGCTCACGGTCGCCATTCAGCCACCATTCGGGCACTTGCTTGAAAGCGTTGTCCAGCACTTCCGGCGGGAAGCTGCGCACGCGTTCGATCCACGGCTCAAACGACCCCAGCCCGGTCACCGCTTCATACACCAGAGGCCGGCAATAGAGCCCCGTCAGCGGCGAATCGTCCAGTCTCCAGTGCGGCCCGCCGAAGGTGTAGCCATGATCCATCATCAGCGCCACGAAGGCCACCTTCTTCGGCCAGTATTCCTGCGCCAGAAACTCCTTCACCTGCGCCCGGAAGAACACGCACTGCCGCGAATCGGCGTTGTTCACCCACTTGTCGAAAACCAGCACTCCCAGAAAGTCGCGCATGTTGGCGATCTGCCGCAGCAACGCATCGGGCAGGTAGTCGTAGATCACGAAACGGTTTGGATCCACCGGCATGCGCGAGCCGAAATGAAGACCCGGCGCCACCGGCTGGCTGCGGTTGCCGATGCTGATCGTCAACTCCGGATGCAGGGCGAGAAACTCCTCGCTCAGTTCGATCAGCTCCGTCCGCGGCGAAGGAAGACCCAGGTAGTCGAGCAGCGTCCGCGATACCCATTCGTTCACCAGAACACGCCTGTGCTGCGGGTTCTGCTTGCATTTGACCACATAATGCTGCCCGTCCTCGGCGACAATAAGGTGCGCCTGCGCGCCGCCGCGCATCTTGCGGATCCATTGACGGGCGGCAAGGGGCATGAAACGAATCAGGATACACTAAACACTATGGCTGAAGAAACACAGAAGAACGGCGCGGCGGACAAGCAGCGCGGCATCGATGAAGTCTCGCTCGAATTAATGAAGTTCATCGCCACCACTACCGGGTACGGAAAGCCCAGCAGTTCGTCCGTGGGGTTCTCCGCGGGCAAGAGCGGCAAGAGCGGCAGCGAGGAATACACCGACGCGCTGCTCGAACTCTACGAGCGGTGCCGCAAGGTGGTGGCAAAACCCTAACCGGCATCCACTAGCCGCGGAAAGAAGAAAGGGCGCAACGGAGACGAATCGTTGCGCCCTCTTTTTGTCAACCTGGGAGAATCAGGCCGAAATGACTACTTCTTTTTCTTCGCCGCCTTCTTCACCGGCTTTGCGCCCTTCTTGGCGGGAGCGGGCTTCGCCGCTTTGACTGCCTTCTTCGCCGGAGCCTTCTTGACGGGCTTTGGCGGCGCCTTCTTCACAATTTTCTTCACAGCTTTCTGGACAACCTTCTTCGCCGGAGCCTTCTTCGCGGCTTTGGCGGGGGCTTTCTTGGCAGGTTTCGCGGCAGGCTTCTTTGCCGCGGCTTTCTTGGCGGGTGCTTTCTTCTTGGCTGGCTTCTTAGCCGCCTTCGCGGGCGCTGCGGCTGCGGGCGCCGCTTCCGGCGCCGGCGCGGCGGGCACTGCCTCGCCTGTTGATTCGGTTGGGGTCACAGTGAGTTCTTCTTCCATTAGTTCTTCGTCATCCTCTCCGTTGCCATATTCCTTAATCTCAGAGATGAGTTCGACATGCTCGGAATCGTACTCAAAGCCGTCCCAGTCCTCATCGCTTGAAGACGGACGGGCAAGGAGAAACATTTCCGGAGCATTCTGTTCGGGCATGGTCAAAATTAGAATACAACGTTTTGCTGTTTAGGCAAGAGGGGAAGACACGCTTCTCGTGCGGAAAGTGCTCTTTTTTCCGTTTCGATGGCTATCGCGCCGCGCGCACGGACCTGGCCGGCGCTTTCTGCGCCACTACCACGCCTGCCGAGGCCCGCTTCACCGGAGCCTTGCGGGCCGGCGCCGGGGCGCTCACCTTGCGAACCGGCGCCTTGCTGACGCCGCGACGCACCGCCTGCTTCCGGGAACTGCTCTTCGCCGCTGCCTTGACCGTTGTCTTCGGCTCGGAGTAGGCAGCCGGTATCACCACCAGATCGCCCGCCCGCAGATCGTCCAGGTTGGCCCGGTTGACCGATGCGAGGTTGTTCACCGGCGTGCGGTAGCGCTTGGAAATGGAGGCCAGATCCTCGCCTTCCAGCACGCGGTGGGCGCGCCACGAAGCACGCTTGTCCGGCGGGATGGAACTGAGCGACGCCATCAGCGTCTGTGTGCTGCCCTTCGGGATGCGCAGCGCATAACCCGAAGGCGCGATGCCCTTGAGCAATGCCGGATTGAGTTCGCGCAATTCCGTCTGCGGCGTATCGAGCAGGTCGGCCACCAGCGTCAGGTTCGTATTGGCCACCATCTCCACCGTGTCGTACTGCAGGGCCGGATCGAACTGCACATCTTCGATCCCGTAATCTTTGGCGTTCTTCACGATGATGGTCATCGCCACAATGGCAGGGATGTAATTCGATGTCTCGCGCGGCAGCGCGTTGCGGCTGCGTAACTGCCAGAAATCTGCGTAGCCCGTGCGTTGCACGGCGCGGCCGACACACCCGGGGCCGCAGTTGTAAGCGGCCATCGCCAGGTACCAATCGCCGAACTCGTGATAGAGGTCGCGCAGGTGGCGCGCCCCGGCCCGCGTTGCCATCTCCGGATCCAGCCGGTCGTCGGAGTAGGCGGTCTGCTTCAGGCCGTATTCATTGCCTCTCCACTTCACGAATTGCCACATGCCGACGGCCGCCTTGTAGGACAGTGCGCGCGGCAGGAATCCCGATTCCGCCTGCGCCAGGAAGATCAGCTCCTGCGGCACGCCTTCTTCGTCCAGGATGCGGCGGATCATGTCGCGGTAGCGCCCGGAGCGCTTCAGCCCGGCAATCAGCGTGCGCTTGCCGCGCTCGGAACTAAAGAAGTTGATGTAGCGGAGGACCTCATCGTTTTCCTCCAGCGGCAACTGCGAACGGGTTGCCGCCACCTGATCCTTCACCCGGTTCTTCAGGTTGGGATCGATAGGGAAGGTCAGCTCGAGGATCTCCTGCAAGGGCGACTTGTCGTAGTCCACCGTGTCTTCCAGCCGGCCCGCGCCCATGCCTTCGACATCGAAGCGATGGATGCGGTCGACGTACTCTTCGATGCGCCTTTCCGCCGCAAAGCGGTCCGGCGCGGACTCCGGTGCGTTGAGC
This sequence comes from Bryobacterales bacterium, assembly GCA_016789755.1. Classification (GTDB taxonomy): domain Bacteria; phylum Acidobacteriota; class Terriglobia; order Bryobacterales; family Bryobacteraceae; genus CADEFT01. The sequence continues at coordinate 1,082 of JAEUQG010000447.1, read as the reverse complement.
AGGGTCTCGATAGCCTTGTCGAATGCGGCGCGTGCGCCGACGGCATCGCCTTCGAGGTAGAGCTTGCGTCCCGTCTGAAACAGTTGCTCGGCGCGCTTGATGCGGTTATCGAGCTGCGGCCGCGGGGCTAACTGCGGCTCCGTACGGAGGAAATTGGGGATGTCTTTCGGCGGAACCGCGGCGGCCACCAATGTGGGCGGCTCCACGATTACCGGTTCCGGTTCCCGATGAACCACCGGGGGCGCTGCAGCGGGCTTCGGCGCCGGCGGCAGGAAGTTGCTACGAAACACTTCCGGGTTCGTCGACGGCGTGCAGCTCCACAGACCGAGACACGAACAAAGGACGATGACAGCCTTGCGGGAGGAGGGGCTTGGATGCATCCGTTATATTCTCGATTTGAATTCGATACCTAAATGACACTATTACATCGGAACCTATGACTCTACACTGTAGACAAAGGCCCCGTCAACCGGCGGTGGAGGGGGACCGGCGTGCTATCGTTGGAAGTTCCATGGATCTCGCCTTCGAAGCCGCCTTCCTCAACGTGTGCCTGCTGTGCATCCTGACCGTGCCGCATGAGTTCGCTCATGCCTGGATGGCTTCCAGGTTGGGCGACGATACCCCTGAGCAGGAGGGGCGGCTCACCCTCTACCCGCCCGCGCACCTGGAGCTGTTCGGCAGTATCATCCTGCCGGCCCTCACCAGCCTGCTGGCAGGCGGCTTTCTCGGGTGGGGCCGGCCGGTAAACACCAACCCCGCGAAGCTGAAGTACGGCCTGAACGGGTTGGCGATGGTGGCAATGGCCGGCCCAGCCAGCAACATGCTTCTGGCTGTCCTCTTTGCCGGGCTATCGGTATTGGCAGGCACTTCGGTGGCCGCGGCCAGTGAGGTGGCGCAACGGGCCGCCTTGTTGAGCGTCTATCTCGGCCTGTTCAATCTGCTGCCGGTGCCTCCTCTGGACGGCTCAAAGCTGCTCATCGCCCTGCGCTTCCCCGTGGGGCTGTACGTGGAACTGGCCCGCTTCGGGTTTCTTCTGCTGCTGGTGGCCATGTCGGTGACCAACCTCGGCGGCTACCTGGCCT